>JANQFF010000496.1 GCA_028277965.1 Pseudomonadales bacterium | reverse complement strand
CGGCACAATCCTGAACGCAAACGCCGAATCCAGGAAGTATTTCGATGCGCGTCTGGTTGGTCAGAACCTGCAGGCATTGGCCGACCAGGGTCTCTGGACAATTGTCCGGAATCATACGGACAAGCTGAATGCAGGGCTCTCGGTGGAAGAAGACTTTGAACTCAAATCCGTCGAGACCAATCGTCATCTGACGGCGCACATAAAGGTTGCGAGCGACCACCGTGGCCTACCGCACTACTACGTCATTCAGCTGTCCGATCTCACTCGAGAGCAAACAGCCACGCGGGCTCTTCAGGTAGCGTCGCAACAGATGCGCCGAATTCTCGCGAACAGCTCCGATATGGTGCTCATAGTCAGCCCCAGGTTGCGCGTGACCTTCGCAAACAGCAAGGCGGTTGAAAACCTGAATACAGGCTCTGGCCAGCTGACAGGCCAGCCGGTTTACAACTGCCTGTGCGCCGATGACAGAAAACGATTCATCAGCGCTCTAAAGGAGTTTGCTGCAACCGGTCGGCGTGAGGTGAACCTCGGAGACCTGCAGCTGCAGGGCCCCAATGACCTCCAGGCCAGTGTCACCATCGTGCGGTTGCACGAAAAAGCCGAATCCGGTCTTGCCGTCATCTTCAAGGCAAACATCGCCCAACTCGAAGAACTACGTGTCCAGAAGTCTTCCGAAGCCCGGTTTTCCCAGGTATTCCACGGAAGTCCCGATGCGATTCTCATCATTCGTGCTTCCGACGAGATGATCATCGACTTCAACGACGGATTTACACGCCTACTCGGTTATCAGCGGGAAGATGCTATCGGAGAAGCCGGTCTCGACCACGCTTTCTGGAACAACGTGATCGAACGCGACGCAGTTGTCGATAAGCTCCGGACCGAGCGTGAGGTGATCGACTACGAAACCACTCTGCGCACCGTGGACGGTTCACTGGTTCACGTCGAAATTTCCCTCCGGTACATAGAAATCGACAACGAACTGTGCATCCTCTGCATTGGGCGCGATATCACGAAAAGGATTTCCGCCGAAGCCGCACTGAGTGAAAGTGAAGAGAAGTTCGAGAAAATCTTCTCCCAGAGCCCCGACGGTATCATCATCCTGCGCCAGGATGACGGCACAATCACAGACCTCAACGAGGTCACGCTGGCACGGACCGGCTACAGCCGGAACGAGATCATTGGCCAGCCGATCTTCGACACACCGCTGTTTCAAAACAGTGACGAACTGACATCTGCTGTCAGGGACATGGGGTCGAGAGGTGTGATTGTCAATCGCGAAATTACCTTCACGACCAAATCCGGTGACGAGATTCCAACGCTGATCTCAGCGAGCGGCCTGGAGCTTTCCGGTGAGCCTCATGTAATGGCGATATCCAAGGACATCAGCAAACAGCGTACCGCTGAGGAACGTGTCAGACGGTCCGAGCAGCGATTCCGCGGTATCTTCGAGAATGCGCCTATCGGCATCATGCTCGTCGACACGAAAGGCCACGTGTTTCAGGCTAACCACACCGCAGCAAGCCTGCTCGCGTACGAAGAATCAGAGATCGAGAACATTCACATCTCGCGTCTTGTCCCCGCAGAAGACCGCAACAACCTGAAGGAAATCCTCTCGGAGATGACAGACGCTGCGGACACTCACAAGTCGGAGCGGCGCATGATCTGCCGAAACGGCCTGGAGATCTGGACGAACTTCCACATCGCGTTGCAACAGAGCGTACGCGGGAACTCCCTGTACTACATCGTGCAGATCGCGGACGTCACGGACATGAAACACGGTCAGCAGCGTATGGAGCAGATGGCCTTCTATGACACGCTGACAAATCTGGCAAACCGGCGCCTGTTCCAGGATCGTCTCAACCAGGCGATCGAACACAGCATACGAAGCAACCATTCGAGCGCCTTGCTCTACCTGGATCTCGACAACTTCAAGCGGGTCAACGATACGCTCGGACACCAGACGGGAGACGACCTCCTGCGTGAAGTGGCATCCCGTCTGAACCAGTGTGTGCGCAAGGAAGACACGGTTGGACGTACCGGCGGGGATGAATTCACCATTCTGCTCCACGAAATAGCGACACCCAGCGATGCGGGAAATGTTGCTCAGAAGATCCTGAACCGTCTGCGGGAACCCATCACCATTTCCGGCCACCCGCTTATTGTCACCACCAGCATCGGGATTACCGTCGTCCCTGGAGACGGCCTCGACCCCAACCTCCTGATGCGCAACGCCGACCTTGCCATGTACAAGGCGAAAGAACGCGGCCGGAATAACTATCAGTTCTACAGCGAGGACCTGAATACCAACGCAGCCAAACGGCTGCGCACGGAATACGAAATCCGACAGGCCCTGGAGAAGGGTGAATTCGAGCTCTTCTACCAGCCCAAGGTTGCGCTGACATCGGGTCAGATTGTGGGTGTGGAATCCCTGATCCGCTGGAACCATCCGGAGCGTGGCCTGCTCGGCCCCCAGGAATTCATCGAGATTGCCGAGGAAACCGGCAGCATCATCGACATGGGTGAATGGATCATCGAAACAGCCTGCAAAGCCTGCCGCGAGTTGAGCGAAGCTGCGGGCCGTCCGATTCAGGTTGCGATCAACATCTCACCCCGGCAATTCCGTGACCGGAACCTTCTGAACACAGTGCGGCGTTGTCTGAGAGAGACTCAACTCAACCCCGAGACAATCGAAATCGAAATCACCGAAACCATGCTGATGCATGACATCGAGGCTGCGTCCGCAACGGTTCATCAGTTGGCAGAGCAGGGAGTCAAACTCGCAATTGACGACTTCGGCACGGGTTACTCGTCACTTAATTATCTGAAACGTTTCCCAATCAACACCGTCAAGGTCGACAAGAGTTTCATCATGGACATCCCTTCCAACAAGGATGACATGGCGATTACCCGCGCTGTCATCGCGATGGCCCACCAGCTCAAGATGGAAGTTGTTGCCGAGGGTGTGGAAACAAAACAACAGTTCGACTTCCTGGCCGAACACGAGTGTGAATACGCGCAGGGGTGGCTCTTTGCCAAACCTCTGCCGCTACCGGAAGCCAGGCGGCTGATCACCGACGGTACCGCGGTGATCTACCAGTCCTGATTTCCGTAGTACCACGTATACGCGGACCCGAAAATACGCATCACCTGGTCCCTGATTTCCTGAGGGTCCGATTGGGTGTCGATCACCGGGTTGGGCTCATCAAGACCGGTCACCCAACGTCTCGGATCACCATCACGACTGATCACGTTCAGCCCGTAGCGGTCCAGCAACCCCACGTGATAGCCATACTCGAGCGGCACAACCGTATCGCAGTTACACAGAAGACTCTCGCCAAAGAACGTTTCAGAGGTTTCTATCGCGAACATGTCCACAAGCGTAGACGGCAGGCTCATCGTCGATCCGAGACCATCGAGGCGTCCAGGTGTCAGACCTTCTGCATGTATGAGCAGTGGAACCCGATAGCTGTACGCCGGAATCAGCGTGTCTCCACGGGGATGCATACCGTGATCGGCGACAACGATGAACACAGTGTCAGTAAACCAGGGCTCCTCCCTCGCATTCCGCAGAAAATCGCCCAGCGCCTGATCCGCATAAGCCATGGCGTGCGAGGATTTCCTCTCATGCGCGGACCAGGTGACCACACCGTCGGGAAAATCATATGGCCGGTGATGAGACACAGTGAGTGTGCTTAAAAACACCCGGGAGTGTTTTTGGGTGAGCAGCGCCATCTCCTGAAGAATCCGCGCGAACAACGCCTCATCAGATACGCCCCACGAGGTTTCGAACTCCCCTTCGAAGTCTTCACGGCTCCAGACCTTCTGATAGCCGATCCCCTTCCAGTAGTTGGAAAAATTAGTGAACCCCGGCCAGCCGCCGTACAGGAACACCGGATGGAAACCACCATCCGTCATCGCCCTGGCGATTGAAGGTAATCGTTCAAAACCCTTGCGCTCCGTCGTGGAGATTCCGGGTAACGGAGGAAACCCGTTCAGGATGGCTTCCAATCCCCGGGTCGTGCGACTTCCGGTTGCAAACACGTTGTCGAACGTGACCGACCGCTGCTCCAATTCAACGAAGTTCGGCAGATACTTCCGACGTTGATCCATCTGTTCCCAGACGGGGCCTGCAAAGGACTCCTCCACTATCAGCATCACATGCTTTTTGTTTCGAAGCTGCGCACGGAGAGTATTGTGATCGGCCGATGAAACCCGGTTGACCCGCCCGGGTGGGAAAGGCCGGGTTTCGTCAAACAGCCACGTCACCTCGTCTTCACCGTACCTTGCGTCTGCCAGAACACCCAGGTAGCCAGTGCTGGCGAACTGCCCCGCAACCTTGTACTGCGCACCTTTGCCGGGCAGCCATGGCTGGCCAAAAACCAATATCCCAACGCTTACCCCAACGATGCCCCAGCGAACACCCTGTGAGACATCATCCTCGTCAGGAAGACCGGTCAGCCAGATCAACCCCGCCGCAACCAACAGAAACGGGATCGCAAACACCGTCAGGTGAAACTGATCTTCCAGGAATACAATGACTTCAATCGGGTAGGCCAGGTAGTGGAAGAGAAGCCTGTCCAGCCTGCTCTCAAACTCGATCCAGAAAAAAACCTCAGCCACCATCACCAGAAGTGACACCGCTACAACGAGACAATAGACACCGGTGAGAGACCGTCGCCACAGAAGCGACGCCAGAGACACGATTCCGCATAACACGACAAACACCTGACTGTCGTTGAATAACCCCGCAACGAATCCCCACAGATCGGGCGGTTCTGCTGCTTCGGGGTAAAGCACCAGGAACAGCAGCCTCAGACCAAACCCCAGGCTCAGCCACAGAAGCCACCATCTGCCGATCCACGCGGTGCTCATCTGTCTCTTCTGGCGAGTAGCACCGGTAGAAGAAAAACCGTGAACAGAAGCAGAAAGCCAACGGAGAATGTCAGCAACAACCCAATCGACGCCGTCCCCGCATGCGCCGACAGCGATAGGGCTGAGAACGCCCCAATTGTCGTCAACGTGGAAAGCAGAACCGCACGGGGTGTGCTCGAGTGCATCAGGTGCGCCACATCACCCTCACCGAGGTATCGATCAACAACGTGAATACCGTTATCCACGCCGAGACCAAATATCAATGGGAGTACGAGGATATTCGCCATGTTGACCGGTTGGTCGAAAAGAACACTCGCGGCAAACGTGAAGACCGCTGAGAGCGCCAGGGGAACAAGGATGATCAACACGGTTGCTACGCGTCGCAGCGCAATAATCAACACTAATGCGATAGCGACTACTGCAAAGACCAGGGCTTCGCGGAAGGCATCTATCACAATGCCGCCGACACCCCATTCGATTACGGGCCTGCCCGTGGCACCAGGCTCAATATCCCGCACGTCCCCGATAAACCTGGACAACGCTTCCACGGGCGCTATGTCTTCAGCCGGGGTGATCGCAGAAAGGTATTTTCCCTGTGCTGAAATGACCCTGTCCCGCACTCCCTGGGGCAGTGACTCAATCGTCAGCTCTTCCACACTGAGCGCTCGTCGCAGCCAATCAAGCTCGCTCTCGAGGTTTGCCACAACGGCGGTTTGCCAGCGCTCCAGATCATCATCACCGAGTGTCAAAACCTCACGCAGCACACTCTGGAGCCGACTGACCTGGCTTGCCGATACGGCACTCCCCGTATCCAGATCAGCAAGCGATGCCTCGAGTTCCATGATTGCGCGCCTGATCTCAATCGCGCTGGATCGTTCCGTTACAACCGGTTCAAGCGCACTGAACAACATCATGTTCAGGTCGTCGACAACAAAGAGTTTCTCTTCCTGATCCTGCGGCACGAGATCGTATGGCGAACTCACCTCGTCAACGACATCCAGAGTTTCCAGCACTTCTTCTCTCAAGGGTTCATCGGAGACAACAAACAGCTGGTAATCTGTCGACATCCCCTCACGTTGCAGAAGACGCAGCGTCTCCATCGACTCGCTCGACGCATCTTTCAACGCAAGCGTTGAGTAGTCGAAGCTCGACCGCGATGCCACCCCAACTGCCAGCACCCCGGTTACGACGACAACACCGATGACTACCGGCCGGTGTGCGATGAGGCTGGACACCACCCGATCGCTTGTCGGGAGATCCATCTCATGAGCGCGGGGTGGTCCAACAACCTTGTAGAAAGCTGGCAGAAAGGTGAATGTCAGAAACCAGGCTATGACCATGCCACCCGCGCTGATCACACCCAGATCGGCAAGTCCTTCATAGTCAGTGGGCCAGAAGCCAAGAAAGCCGATGGCTGTCGTGATCGTACACAGAGAGATCGCCCGCCCGACGCTATGGGCGCTGGCTGCCAGCGCATGTGAAACCTGAGTATCTCCCCTGTTGATTGCCTCCTGATACCGCAGAGAAAAGTGCAGCGCAAAATCCACGCCCAGGCCGAAGAACATGACAATGAATACCACGGAGAGCGTGTTGTATTCACCGACGGTCAACATCGCGTAAGCCGAGGTCCAGACGATCCCTACCGCAAGCATCAGAAACGTGGCAACGATGATCTTGCCTGAACGCACGCCGATGGTGAGCACCACCAGGAGCAGGACCAGTGAAAGCCATCCCGCCATCGTCACACCGCCAACCGCGGCTTCAATCTCTTCATGTTGCAGCGGCAACTCTCCAGTGAGCTTGACGGTGACGCTCTCGGGAAGGTCAATTGTTGCCAGCATGTCCCTCAGGCCAACGACCACTTCCGCGTGGCTTACCCGTTCGTCACCTCGGAACGCGGCCTGGGTGTAGATCAGCTGGTATCGAGGCTCGTCAAGCTCGAAAAACTCATCCGTCCACAAAATGCGTGAATCTTCACCCGCGTTGTGACGCTCCGCGGATGCGGTCAGGAGGTCAATGATGCGTCCCAGTCCCTCCGGCGGGTCGTTCTCGAGCCCGTCTCGCACAAGGTCGAGGAGCCCCGCAATGCCCGGTTCCTCCGTCATCGATGTCAGCCACGGCTGTGCTTCCGACAACCGGTCAGCCATATCGTCGAGGTCATCGACGTCCATATAGAGGAGCGCGTGGTCGCGAAAGAACGCCTCGCTGCCGGGTGCACTCACTGCGCGATAGAGCCCCGGCCGCTCACCGAGATAGTCCTTTATTTGCCCTGTCGCCACTTCAATGTCATGCAACGAGGTTCCGTAAACCACGACGACAGCGGTCCTCACCAGATCCGGAAAAGTCGCTTCGAAATAATCGAAGTCCTTCCGCCAGTCAGCCTCCTGGGTGATGAGGGTGCTGAGATCCGAGTTCAACCTGAAACGATCGACCGCAACCCAGCCGAGGACCAGCGACAGAACCGCAATCACGACCAGCCAGACCACGGCACGGCGCGTGACGAAATTGACCCATTGCACAAGGGCGTCGGTCATGGGCTTGGCCAGGAGGTTGATCTACTCCTCGTAGTCGTCCTCTTCGAACTCATCGAACTCGTCGAAGAAGTCGTCCATTGGCAGATCACCGTCGTAGATCAGGAACTTGCGACGCTGGAAGTATGCATCACGCGTAAACGCGTAAGGATCGAGGGCGCTTGCGTCACGAACGTCGGTCGCTGCAAGGGCACCCGCCCGTGCACTGACGACATCGACGACGCTGATGGACCAGTGGTAATCGGAACCCAGAATCAGCCTCGGCATATAGGAGCGTATGAGTGTGCTCGGGAGGTCCCGCAACGTGGACGGTCCCATGAAAGGTACGTAGATGTAGCGGCTGCGATCGACACCCCAGACCGCCAGGGTCTGGCCGAAGTCTTCCTCCTGGTAGCGCAGATCCATGTTCGATGCGACATCGAAAAACCCGCCGATGCCTATTGTCGAGTTGATGATCACACGGGCAAGGTCCGTACCCCCCGATACGGGTTTGCCCTGGAGAAAACCATTGATGGAACTCGCAACCGTCCGCAGATTCAGAAACACATTGCTGACGCCACGCTCCACCCAGTCCGGCGTGACGCTCTGATATCCACGCGCGACCGGAGCGAGAACCGCTCGATCCAGATCGTCTGAGATCTCATAACTCGAACGGTTGAAGGACTCATTCGGGTCGTAGACGGCGTGTTCGGCCCCATCCAGGCTCGCACACCCACTCACAAGGACAGCAAAAAACACTATTGAGATCAGCCGCACTACCCGTCTCCTCGACCCAGTTTGATTTTGTCTCCGATATGCTCCAGCAAACGATCATATCCTTCCGACTTCAGGACACTATTATAGTCCGCCCGGCGCAGGGATAGGTCACTGACGCCATCAGCAACAACATTGAATATCCGGTTGGTCCTCAGAAAGTAATCCAACGACACCCATGTGCCATCGCTCCTGATGAGGCGTGTGCTCACCACCTGACCCGAGCGGGTCTGCTTCACCACAACGGTCTCGAACCGCTGTCCGCTGTAACTGTCGAACCGGTCAGCGTACGTAACCGTGATGAGCTCCAGAAGAAGTGCTGCAAAGGCTGCCTGCTGATCCTCATTCAGCGATCGCCAGGTCCGTCCGAGGCTGATCCTCGCGATTGAGGAAATGTCGAAAAACTCTTCTATCACGGGTTTAAGCAGAATTTCCCGCTCCGCATGATCTTCAATGTGCATGGCGGCGATCAGGGCTTCATGCACCTGCTCTACCACTGCCTGACCATCAGCACGTACATCCATCAAAGGTGCGCTGATCACAACACCCAGAAGCAGCGATCTCAGCAGCTTCATGTAATGAGCCCCAGGCTCAGTGACGGCACATAGGTGATCAGCGCCAGTGCAATCAGGAGAACGAGCATAAAAGGCCACGTCGCACCATAGAGCTCCAGGAGCGGTTTCTCGAACCGGTAGCTTGCAATGAAGAGGTTCATACCCACCGGTGGTGTGAAGTATCCAATCTGCATGTTAGCCAGGAAGATGATGCCCAGGTGCACCGGATGAATGTCGTAACCCACCGCTACGGGCAAGAGCAGCGGCACCATGATCACAATGGCGGAGAAAATATCGAGCAATGCACCAAGCGCGAGCAGCAGGATGTTGAGAAGCAGCAGGAACATCAACGGATGTTCGACATACGTCTGCATGAACTCGAAAAGCTGCTGGGGTATCTCCGCATCTACAAGGAAGTTCGTGAACGCAAGCGCAATCCCGAGGATGAGGAGAATTCCCCCGACCATTTTCATGGATTCAACCATGACACCGGGCAGACGTGAGAGGCTGACCTCGCGATAGAGAAACACTTCGGCAACAATCACATACATCGCAGTCACCGCAGCCGCCTCTGACACGGCAAACACCCCTCCGAAGACACCCCCCAGAACAATGAAGGGCAACGGCAACTCCCACCGTGCCGCGACCAGGGCCTTGCCAACGTTCGCCAACCGGAACGGCGTCCTTGGAATGACACCTCCGCGATGACGCCACAACGTCCACGCACTCAAAAGGCCAAGCATGATCCCCAGCGGAACAATCCCCGCAATAAACAGGTCCACAATGCTGAACGAGGGACCGACGTCGAGCTGCTGGGCAATGACACCGTAAAGAATGAGCGGTACCGAAGGCACAAGCAGCAGACCCAGGCTGCCCGAAGTGGTGACGAGGCCGATGCTGTATTTCTCCGAAAACCCCGCCTCGCGCAACGCTGGCACCAGGAGAGCGCCCAGCGCAACGATGGTAACCCCCGACGCACCGGTGAGGGCGGTAAACACCGCGCAAGCCATGAATCCCACAATCGCCAGCCCGCTGGGTAAAAACCCGAAGACACTCTGAACGAGGTTAACAAGACGTTTGCTCGTATTGGCTTCACTCAGGAGGTAACCGCTGAACGTAAAGAGCGGGAGAGCCACAAGGAGCGGTGTATCGACAATCCGGTAGAGCTCAATGGCGATAATCGCCAGATCGATCTCTGCGCTCAAAAAGCCCAGCATCGCGGCGCCCATCAGAACGGCAAAGAGCGGTGCGCCAGCCACCGCCATCACAACCAGTAAACCGATGGCTGCGAAGGTCATTTCGGGTTCACTACGTGAAGGAGGTATCTGATTGCCATGAGCAGCGCCGCCACGGGCATCACAGCCTCACACATCCAGGCAGGAACACTGCCGAAGGCTATCGTCTCGTCCTGGTATTCGTACCAGACAAACTGCGCGCTGTACCAGGCAAATACACCGAGCACTGCGGCGGTAAAGAGGCTCACCAGGCGCGACACGGGTTTGCGGGCAGCATCGCTCAAATATCGCCCGACGATGTCTATCCGTATGTGTTCATCTTCGCGCGACGCGACCATGGCCCCAACGAGAGCGACCCACAGAACCAGCACACGGACCGCGCTGTCACCCCAGTAGAGACCACTGTCGAAGAAGTTGCGCAACACGACCTGCGCCGTCGCTACGCCAATCATGCCGGTTAGAAGGGTAACCAGCACGGCATCCTCTAACCGGCGAAGCAAAGTCAATGCTGCACCTATCATCTAGCGGGACTCAACCGCCCCGGGCTTCTGCGAGCAGCCGCTCCACCTCCGCGTATAGTGTGGGAGATATGTGACCTTCAGCCACACTTGTCTGCCGTGATTTTGCGGCCAGGTTCAGCCACTCGTCCCGCTCGCTGCTACTCGGGCGTACCCAGTCAATCCCCTGTTTAACGAGTGCGCTTTTGGCGCTGAGATGGTCTTTACGCGCTGACGCATCGACGATACGCACCGCTTTCTCCAGTTCGCTTCTTACAACGTCCCGGAATTCAGCATCAATCCGGTTGAAACCTTTTTCAGTCAGAGCAAAGAGGCCGTAGACGTATATCAGCGGCAACTCGAGCGCGTGCTGTACCTGGGTATGCCACTGCAGCGCTATCGCGCCGATGGGCGGAGACCCAATGCTGTCTATCAGACCTGTCTGCAACCCGGCCAGAACATCAGCGATCGGCAGGGGGATGGGCGATATACCAAACGCCTGGTACGCCTGGAGCGAGGCCGGATCGTTGTCCGGAGCCCAGACTTTCCTGTCTCGCATATCAGCCACGCTGGTTCCCGGCATCTGCATCATGGGATACGCAAAGCCAACCTCCGCAAATCCAAATCCCACATACTCTTCCGCCGCAAGCCCCTGCATGAGCTTTGCATCCATGGACTTGCGCACGTGATCCACTTCCGCATCGTTATGGAACATCATGGGCAGGTTGTAGAGAGTGATGTCGGGATAGACCTGGGCCAGGCCTCCGGATGTGAGGACTGCACCGTGGAGCTGACCGACGCGCATCTTGCGCAGGACCGCTTTGTCGTCACCCATGACACCGCCGGGATATATCTTGAACTTAACCTCGCCGCCGGTCTGCGCCTCAATGGCTGCCGCATGCTGCCGCAATACCTTCATCCAACCCGACCCTTCAGGTGAAAGGGTTGCGATCTTGAGCGTGACGGCATGTGCAGGCAGTGCCAGCACCGAGAAGAATACCGCGGCTGCGAGGGTAAAACCGCGCAAGAACCACGCCATACGAGATTCAGAAATAATCATCAGCAGTCTCCAAAAGCTGCGCCGCCTGTTCCTTGGCAACCGTATTCATGAGTGTTAACCCCGGTGACCGCGCAGGCGCTTCGAGCACTTCGTTCAGCAACTGATCATGCAGGTCACGGTCGAATACCAACCGGGCATATTGATCTGCGAACATCACCTTCGCCATCAGGTTTTCCCCTGAAGACAATTCAATAGCGCGCTCGAAATGAGCCCGCCCCGCTTCCGGTTTGCCGCCCATCGCCGGAGGAAACAGCGTTTCAAACACCCCAAGATACAGGAAGACACTGCCATTCTCATATCCGGCATCCAACTCGCTCACACGTTGCATGAGGGCTTTGACCCGCGCCAGGTCGGCAATCGCCACAAAATCGTCGCTGTTTGCCTGTATCCAACTCGCCCATGTCGATGCAAGAGCGTACATCGCTGGTACGTCCCTGACTTGCCGATGGGACAGCCACTCGCTGAATTCTTTAAACACCACCGTATCGAGGCTGCAGGCATCTCTCAGTTGCAGACAGGCAGCCGCCAGCGCCTGTGCGCGGGCTTTGTCATGCAGACGCTTCGCCCTTGCCTCGTCAGCCACAAACGCGGCGGCGTATGCCGAGTGCAGCGTCGCTGACTGCTGCAGCATGAAACCATCATCAGGGCTGCGAGTGACAAGGCTATCCACCAGGATGAGGTACGCCGGTGCGCCATCCCGGACCATTTCCAGATCCTCGTTATCGAGGATGGCGGCAGAAAGGTCCTCCGCAAAACTCTGGGTGACAGAACTGATCAGGCTGGAGCATCCCGCAAACAGGAAACATCCTGCCACCACAAGCAGGATCCGGATATTCATGTATCGATCTTAGTTCTTATGCCGATTCTCACTGCACGTGTGCAGATACATCCTTAAACAACGCTTCGAAAGGCGGCCTTTTCCGATAACCCGGAACGGCGTACTTCGCAAGCAACGTACCATCCGGACTGATCAGCAGTATCCCGGGATGAGGTATCCCATACGCCCGGTGTCCAGGTTCGTACTCCTCGTTGCGAACCCCGTACGCCGTGACATGGGTTGCTTCCACATCCTGCAAGAGCGGGTAACCGAGACCCTGCTCGGCATGAAATCCCTGCAGGATTTCTCGATTGTCATAGGTCATGCCTGCGACCGCGATCCCGAGGCTCCCAAATCTCTCTCTCCATTCTTCCAGTTGCACGAACTGGTTTTTGCAGAAGGGTCACCAGTCAGCGGAGCGATTCATGAACAATAGGAGGCCGTTGTCCGCGGCCAGGCTTTCGAGGTCCCTGAGCTGCCCGGTGTGGTCAGTGGCTTGCAGTTGTGGCACTTTCTCGCCAATCGCAGGACCCCAAGAATCAGTATAGGCATCAGCCAAAGCGTTCCCTGCAAAAAACAGTGGCAGTACGAGCAAAAGCCTGAACCAGTACGGTTTCGTTTCTACCATCAATGCTGTCATCCAACTCCCTTGTGTTCGTTGTTCATCAGTTTCTGACGCATCTCCTCAGGGTTCAACAATTCTATGTCCCTGAGGTTCAGCTGATCTACCGCCCGTGCCAGTTCCCTCGCCGCCTTGTCAGGCTTCAGCGTAAAAGATCCGCTCGCCAGGCGCACAGAACGTTTGTCCATTTTGTTTGCCTGACTGGTGATGTATGCCCGGACGATTTCCGCGTGTGAGAGCTTGAGTGGGGCGTCATCAAGGACATCACCCAGTTCACCCAACCCCGCGCGCAGGCGCAAAGTATCGGAGAGTTTCTCCAGGTGCCACAGCACGGACTTAAGATCTTCTGACAACGGCCCATCCAGAAGTTCAATTGTATGTGTTGCAACCTGCGTTCGACGAAGAAAGCGTTCCAGCCTGTCAGTCAGGCCTTCCGACGAATGACGGACTTTCCGTGCCATCTGCCAGGCTTTTCGATAGGCACGATTGAACCGCTCAACCAGCTCGGTATCCAACACGCCCGAGAACAGCTCCCCCGAGCGCCAGAGTTCGCTATCAGCCATGACCGCGTCCGCTATTCGCGCCCGATTACCTGTGTCATCACCATTCAGGACATCCGCGAAACGTCCCATGGCATTGCGCGTCTCTTCGTCCGGCGCCAACGTGCACAGCCGCTTCGCGAGACCCGCATTTGTCATGCCACCGGGCCAGTGGCTTTCCTTCTCGAGCCTTGCGATGTGCCTGGCAATCGGCTTTTTACCATCGAGCTTCTCATCATCCAGGAGCGGTTTCAGCAGAGTCCAGAAGCTCGCCAGTCGGCGCAGGTTTCCGGCAAGCGGGTTTTCTGCGTAAACTCCCTGAGCTGGGGGCTCGCGGGATTTTATCGCCTCGACAGGCTGCTGATAGTGCGCCAACAACCTGAGACAGGCATTGTCCAGATCCAGGCTGGTACTGACGACATGGTCGACCAGGCGCACTATTTTTCTCCCTATCAAGTCCGGTGAACATGATAAATCAATTATGGACCTTCAAATGACCGAAAATTTGGTACTCGTAGAACGCAAAGACGGCGTCACCATTGTGACGCTCAACCGCCCGGACGCCCTGAATGCACTGTCTGCAGCCTTGAGAAACGCAATTGCAGACTCCTTTGCCGAACTCAAAGACGATCCGGACACGGAAGTGATCGTTCTGACCGGCGCCGGACGCGCGTTTACCGTTGGTCTTGATCTGAAAGAGCTGGGCGGTGAAAAGGTACCTGAGGCGACCCTTTCGAGCAGGGATTTGAGCGACGCGATCGCCGAGGTCGGGAAGCCTGTAATCGGCGCGATCAACGGGTTCGCGATTACAGGTGGTTTCGAGATAGCGCTCATGTGTGACTTCCTCATCGCCGCGCCAAACGCCAGATTTGCAGACACCCACGCACGGGTGGGTGTTGTCCCCGGCTGGGGGTTGTCCCAACGCCTTCCGCGCCTGATCGGCATCAACAGGGCCAAAGAGCTCAGCCTCACCGGCAATTACCTCGATGCCGAAACCGCGGCCAGCTGGGGCCTCGTCAATCGTGTGGTTCCAGCGGAAGAACTATTACCTGTCTGTGAGCAACTTGCGCGAGACATTCTCTCAACCGAACCCGTTACGCGTGGGGAAATCCGGCGCATCATGGACGCAGGCTGGCACGCAACGCTTGCAGAAGGTCTCGACATCGAAGACACGGCAAGCCGTGACCACGGCCGTCGGGAAGTCAAAGCAGAGGAAGTTGCAGCCCGGCGGAAAGGCATCCAGGACCGGGGGCGGGAGCAATTCGAACCCGTTCCGTTCGCAGGTCATTGGCGAAGCCTGATGCCTGGCATCTACGA
>JANQFF010000492.1 GCA_028277965.1 Pseudomonadales bacterium | reverse complement strand
TTCAGATTCAATAGCCCTGTGAGGTTTTGGGCAGGGATGGATTCGCACCGTCCTGGTGCTCACCCCTCGCTTGCTCGGGGCGCATGGTGAAGCATGCGTATCGCGGCTGAAGCCGCTCCTACAGATCGATCTTTCAGAAAGCTTTCAGCTCGCCTTGGCAAATCCATCTGGGAAATTGTGCTGCCAGCGCCAGGCGTCTTCACACATACGTTCGAGATCGTACTCTGCGCTCCAGTCGAGCTCTTCATTTGCTTTGGCCGGGTCTGCAAAACTCTGAGCAACATCGCCCGGGCGCCTCTCCGCAATTTTGTACGGGATCTTCACACCACTGACTTTCTCGAACGCATGAACAACATCGAGCACGGAATAACCCTGTCCGGTCCCGAGGTTGTGTATGGCCAGTTTGGGTTCGTCAGCCAGATGCTCCATGGCCTTCAGATGTCCCCTGACAAGGTCGACAACATGGACATAATCCCTGACCCCGGTGCCGTCGGGTGTCGGGTAATCGTCACCGAAGATGTTGAGATGCGGCAGCTTGCCGACTGCAACCTGACTGATATACGGCATCAGGTTGTTGGGGATCTGGTTGGGATCCTCGCCGATCTCACCAGATGGGTGGGCGCCGACAGGATTGAAATAGCGCAACAACGAGATTCTCCACTCCGGATCGGAAGCGTGGAGATCCTGAAGAAACTGCTCGACCATGAGTTTGGTGCGGCCGTAGGGGTTGGTTGCTGAAGTCGGCTCCGTTTCGTTGAATGGCGCGTTTTCTGACGTGCCATACACTGTCGCAGACGAAGAGAAGACGAGTGTTTTACAGCCGGCGCGCGCCATGGATTCGACCAGGTTCATTGTGCCGTAGATGTTGTTCTTGTAGTACGCCAGAGGCTTTTCGTTGGATTCGCCAACGGCTTTAAGTCCCGCAAAATGCAGAACGCCTTCAATAGGATGACTTCTGAATATCTCATCGAGTTTGTTTTGATCGCAGATGTCACCCTCGACGAAGGTCAGGGGTTTCTGGGTAATGCGCTGAACAGCCTCGACACTGGCGCTGCTCGAATTGCACAGATTGTCTACTACAACAACGTTGAACTCCGATTGCAGGAGTTCCACGCACATGTGTGAGCCAATGTAACCGGCTCCGCCGGTGACCAGGATTGTTGGTTTGTTCGTGTCGTTCATTGATTTGTAGCTAACTGCGTGTCTTCGATGTTGTAGTACGACCTGTACCAGTCAACGAAGGCAGCGATGCCTTCCTCTATGGTTGTAGTGGGACGGTAATCCATGTCCGCCATGAGCTCATCGACGTCTGCGAACGTATCGGCGACGTCGCCCGGCTGCATGGGGAGCAGGTTTTTCCGGGCAGTTATACCAAGCGTTGTCTCGAGTACCTCGATGTACCTGGCCAGTTCGGCTGGGTTGTTACTGCCGATATTGTAGATCCGGTAGGGTGCTGACGAGGACGCCGGATCCGGATTGGATGGGTCCCAATCAGGATCTGGATCCGCAACCCTGTCCAGCGTTCTGATGACACCTTCCACGATGTCATCGATATAAGTGAAGTCTCGCGTGTGATGACCTTTGTTGAACACGTCGATGGGTTCGCCAGCCAGCATTTTCTTTGTGAATTTGAATAGCGCCATGTCGGGTCGACCCCAGGGCCCGTAAACGGTGAAAAAGCGTAATCCCGAACAGGGAATCTGAAACAGGTGCGCATACGTGTGCGCCATACGTTCGTTCGCGATTTTGGTAGCAGCGTAGAGACTCACAGGATGATCGACAGGATCATGCTCCGAAAAAGGCATGTTCTCATGCGCGCCGTAGACAGATGAAGTGGATGCAAAGACCAGGTGTTCTGTTCCTGTATGTCGGGCACATTCGAGAACGTTCAGGAAACCGGTGACGTTGGCGTCGACATAGGCTTGTGGTGCATCGAGGGAGTGGCGGACACCAGCCTGGGCTGCGAGGTGGACAACGCGGTCCGGCCGGGCAGCTTCGTACACCGCTTTCAGGGCGGCAGCGTTGCTGATGTCGACCTTGTGAAACTCGAAATGATTGTGTGCCTGCAGGCGTTCCAGCCGGGCTTCTTTCAGGGAAACGTCATAGTAGTCATTTAAGTTGTCGATTCCGACCACGGTATCGCCGCGTTGTAACAGTGCGAGGCTGGTTGCCGCGCCGATAAAGCCAGCCGCTCCGGTGACGAGAGCCTTCATGACAGCATGGCTGCCGAGTTGGGAAATGAAGTACCGTCAGGGGGAATCAATCTACTGTCCTTGGTTCGGTTGGATAGGCCAACGGTCACAGGCGCGATTATGCATTATGATGGTGTGCTATATGTGCGACGTTGTAATGTTTTGGCGTTTAAGCGAACTGGGTCGGAGCGGTTTTGAGCAGATTGTCGCAAAATCACTCTATACGCACGGCAATCGACTAGAGGGAAGCTAAATTGTACGAAGAACACTTCGGACTTGACCGAAAGCCGTTTCAATTGTCACCAGACGCTCGTTTTTTCTTTCCCAGCGGAGAGCACCAGCGGGCGTTGTCGTTTTTGCAGTACGGAATCAGTCAGGGAGACGGATTCATTGTCATAACCGGAAACGTCGGTACCGGTAAAACGACACTTGTTCAGGCACTCCTCGAGCAACTGGATGACAGCGAACTGTCCGTTGGGACAATCGTCACGCCGAACGTCGGTGCGGAAGATCTGCTCCGGCTGGTCGCTGATTGTTTTGATATCCCGGATAACAATCAGACAAAAGCACGGCTCCTGAAGGAGATTCAGGGCCGGTTCGAGCAGGAAGCGGTTGCCAACAGGCGGGTACTGCTGATTGTCGATGAAGCTCAGAACATCCCACCGCCATCGGTCGAAGAGCTCCGAATGCTCTCAAACTTCCAGTTGAATGGCCGTCCGCTCGTACAGATCTTTCTATTGGGTCAGCAGGAATTCCGCACAACGTTGTTGTCAGAAGGTTTTGAGCAGCTTCGGCAACGCATCATCGCGACCTATCACCTGAATCCGCTCAGCGAGGAGGAAACGCGGACGTACGTTGAGCATCGACTGGGCATTGCCGGTTGGGAGAATCGGCCATCGTTTGAGGACGATGCGTTTGGCGCTATTTTTTCGTTCAGTGAGGGCGTTCCGCGGCGTATCAATAATCTCTGTGATCGCCTGCTGCTTTATGCATTCCTCGAGGAAATCGACCAGATTTCCAAACCTGTCGTCCAGACCGTCTCGGGGGAGATTGGTAGTGAATTCTTTGGTGGCGCGGAACCGCGCGTCGCGACTGATAGTGCCGAGAAGCCTGATTCGGCTGCTGCGTTCGATACACCTGAGCCGCTGGAAAACGTGGCACGGACCATGTTCGACAAGGCGGATGTCAACAACCGGCTTGGAGCGCTTGAGCGTGCAGTCGACGGACTGGGAAGCTCAATCAAACCGGAGATTGTCGAGATACGCGAGGA
>JANQFF010000486.1 GCA_028277965.1 Pseudomonadales bacterium | reverse complement strand
CGGTAACGCGGGCAACATCGATATCGAAGCGGACGTCATCTCCCTGATCGATGGGTCGGAGATCCGCAGCGACGCCAGGCTCGGCACGGGTGATGCGGGCTCCATCGACATTCGTGCTCATGATCGGATCACCTCCCGAGGGACAACAGAGCAGGTGAACCCGACATTCCGGGTGCCGGAAAACAAGATCAACAGCGAGGCGGGCGTGGACCCGCTGACGGATGTCGGGGCGGCGGGTAGCGTCACCATTCGCTCCGGGGGTGACATCGATTTTGAGTCGATGAATGTCACAGCGATCTCTCGAACGTCCAATCCCGAAAAGGACAGGGTTGCCTTTATTGATATCAACGCGGGGGGTACGGTGGTGTTGCGCGACTCGGGTATACAGGCGATCACCCGGGGTGTTGTGCGAGGCGGCGATGTGTCTTTGCACGGTAAAAGGGTCGAGATTACAGATTCGACAATTTCCGCCGAGACTGCGCGAAGTGGCAATGCGGGTTCTGTGGAAGTGACAGCAGACGAAGCGATAGTGATCAGGGGAGAAATCGAGAGACCGGGTACGTTTGCGCGTGTATCGAGTTCAAGTGTCCGCGCAAGAGAGGGTGAGGGTGCGGCGGGGTCTGTTTTGCTCGAAGCGCCGATCATCGAAGCCTATGACGCGTCAATTATCTCTGAAACCAAAGCGCTCAACAGGCGGTTCGATGAAGAAGGTGAAGAGATTATCGGCAATGTCACGATTAAAGGCAGTGACCGGATGCGGTTCGAAAATACGCATGTGTCAGCTAACACTGAAGGTGCCGCGTCGGCAGGAAATGTCGTTATCGAGGGGGGTGATGTCGAGGTGATCGGGCGGCATACCTCGTTCACCGGAAAAATTGAGGGGATAGAATCGCTGACCAAAAGTTCCGGTAATGCGGGGAATGTTTCCCTGCAGGTTGATAATTTGAAGCTCGAAAATGGCCTCATAACCGCTGCGACCGAGGGTTCGGGCGACGCTGGAAATGTCGAACTCAAGGCCAGAGAGAGCATTGTAGCGACCGCAGGATCAGGGATACGGACGTCAACGAGCGGGTCTGGAAACGCTGGTTCTGTTGTCCTCGAGGCGCCGGTCATCCAGTTACCCGACAGTACCGTGGAAAGTTCGAGTGTCATCGACCCGGAGGATGATGCGGTGGTCCAGACACCGGGTCTGGCCGGTTCAATCCGTATAGAAGGCGATGCGGTGGTTCAGACACCGGGTCTGGCCGGTTCAATCCGTATAGAAGGCGAAGCGATTGATCTGAGCCATTCGATCATCAGTTCACGAACCGAAAGCAATGACGAGGGTGAACCGGCTGCTATTCTGATTCAAGCCGGTACGGCGTTGATCGTGGTCGATGCCGAGGTGCTTGCTACCACAGCCGGGGAAGTGGCTGGTGGGTCGATCAGGATTGTTGCGCCCGAGATCTCTTTGCTGGATGGCACCGACATCAATGCCTCCACCACCGGGCCGGGGGCCGGTGGCAGTATCTTCCTGGTCAGTGACGGTACGGTCACCGTCGACGGCGACGCAACGCGCGTATCCTCCAATGCAACGGAAACAGGCGGGGGTGGTTTGCTTCAGATCGATGCCCGCGACGTGCGGGTGGTGAATAACGGTCGCCTTGAGACCCGTGCAGTAGGAGAGGGAGTTTCCGGGTCGATCACGCTGAACCTTGGTGGTGAGCTCGTGCTTTTGTCGGGCGGCGCGATTCTTACTGACTCTCAAAGGTCGCAAGGTGGAGATATCGAAATTACCGCCCCTGTTGGGCTGGAGGTTCGCAACGGCCTGATCGTGGCATCTGGAGGCGCGTTGGGCAAAGGTGGCGACATCGAGATCAGCGCAGGTTCGTTGTTCCTGAACAAAGCGCAGATTCTGGCCCGGGCTGACGCGGGGAATGGCGGCGCGATCAGGATCAACCGCATGGGAGAAGACGGGTTGTTCATCATTGATACTCAAAGTGCAATCAACGCGGACAGCGACGCCGGTGTGAGCGGGACAATTGCGGTTGACTCACCCGATACCGATGTTGCGGCTGCGATAACGCCACAGAACGCAGATGTCGGAGAGCAGCCAGAGTTGCAGAGTGATCCGTGTTCCGCAGCGGAAAGGGGAGAGGACAGCACGCTGGTCGTCAGACGCCCGGGCGGTGTGCCCACGGCGCCGGATGACTATCAACCCATTACAGACGTGGAGATCGGACGAGGACTGACAAGCGAGGAGACTGAGTCCCGACGGGATAGGATCACTTTACCTTCAGTCGGATGCGCGAGGTGACTACTTCCGGAGCGTCTTTTAAAGGGACGCGTTGTATCTACCCGTACCGCTCCGTTTTGGCACCGTAGTCGAACTGTTGGATGCCTGTGGTATCCCGCATTTCCGTGGTTGCCTCGGCGGTGGTTGAGTCGAGCGGGATCCCGGTGGCGTCTGCCACGCGGGTGATGCCGTTGAATGCGGACGCCACTGTCAGGGCATCGACAACTTTCTGCGTACCCATCTCAACTTCTGCCTGAGGTCTGACCTCACCGACTGTAAGCCAGTCACCGCGAATGGTGGCCTCGGTCAACTTCCGAAGCCAGTCACCATGTTCGACACCTGAGTCGAGGTTTTCTGACGTGACGCTGTTGAGGTCGTAAGTTTTGTCTGTTTGCTCGCCGCTCGCCCGGAGCAGCATCGTGTGTGAGGTCGTTCAGTAAAAACACTCGTTGATGGCGGACACACGCGCCGCGACAAACTCCGCCTGCGCCTGGCTGATGCTCAACGGGATATCCTTTAACGCGTAGTGGGGCCGAAAGGTGCCGAAAAACAGGTTGAGAGCGTTCGGCACGAGACCGAGCGCGCGGGCGATATTGGGTACATTCGGCAGGCCGGTATCAGCCATCTCCTGATTGACGGCCAGTATCGGCACCCAGGCACCGCCATCGACAGCGGCCGGGTTTGACTGTCCGTCTGGTCGGCCCCGGCGCGGCAGAGGGGCCGGTGGAACACCAAGCCCGAGCGCGTTGTGAAGTGTGTCGATGATGACGGAACTTGCGACCACAGCGACAATCTCGACGTACTCCTCCTTGCTGATGACCCGCGTGACCTCATCGAACCAGGAACGGGTCAGTCTGCCCGGGTCTGTTCTTATCCGGTGAATCATGTCCACCACAACCGGGTCGAGCTCACTGTCGGTTTCGTGTTCGCCTGTTACGGCATTGGGGCTTAGAGCGTTTTTGCGTTTGTCGCAAAAAGCACAGGTCAGTGCCTCGCGCGCGGTCTGAATGACGTCCACACGGGCGTTGCCGGTCAAAAAATCACCGGGCCCGGCAATCGCATCCCAGGCGGCACTGTGAGCTTCTTTCAGGTTTTCGCGGAGCGGCAGGTGATCTGGATACATCGGGCAGCTCTCTCAGTTCGGGCCGGGACCTCATCGAGTGTAGGTGACTTGATTCCGGGCCGCAAACTCGCCACGCTGAACGACGTTATCCAGAAGGGCACGCAGATGTCTGACGAGAAATCCCATAAAGGTCCGCCAGGGACCGGTTTCGATACGCTGGCGCTTCACGCCGGTCAGATCCCGGACCCCACCACCGGCGCGCGTGCAGTCCCGGTGTACCAATCGGCGTCGTTTGTCTTTCCGGACTCCGATTATGCGGCTGGGTTATTCAACATAGAGCGTGCGGGTCACGTGTACTCGCGACTGTCGAATCCGACCAATGCCGTTCTCGAAGAGCGCATGGCAGCGCTTGATCATGGTGTGGGCGCGATAGCAACGGCGAGTGGTCAGGCTGCCATGCATCTCGCTGTGGCGACCCTCATGGGAGCGGGAGACCACATTGTCGCTTCACATTCGTTGTATGGCGGAACCCACAACCTGCTTGCTTATACGCTGAAACGGTTCGGCATTGAAACGACGTTTGTAGACCCGCGCGACATGGGAGCGTTCGAGAATGCAATCAAACCCGAAACCCGTCTCGTTTTCGGCGAGATCCTGGGTAATCCAGGGCTCGAAGTTCTGAACGTGCCGGAATTATCCCGGATTGCCCATCGTGCCGGTCTTCCGCTCCTGGTTGATGCCACTTTTTCGACGCCTTACCTCTGTCGGCCGATTGAGTGGGGCGCAGATCTGGTCATGCATTCAGCCACAAAGTTTCTGAGCGGCCACGGTATCCTGATTGGGGGTGTCCTCATCGATGGTGGAACGTTCGACTGGGAAGGCAGTGGTAGGTTTCCGACCATGACCGAACCTTACGAGGGGTTTCACGATCTTGTTTTTGCTGAAGAATTTGGTCCTCAGGCGTTCATTACCCGTGCGCGGAAGGAGGGGATCCGTGACTTTGGTGCCTGTATGGCGCCCATGACCGCGTTCCAGGTCCTGCAGGGGCTCGAGACGTTGTCGCTGCGCATGGATCGTCACGTTCAGAACACGCGCGCAGTTGTTGAGTTCCTCAAAGACCATCCCCAGGTAGAAAGTATTGGCTACCCGGGCCTCGAGGACCACCCGGATCATGAGCTTGCAAAAATCCTGTTGCCTCAAGGCGCTGGTGCTGTATTCAGTTTCGAAATCAAAGGGGGGCGGGTTGCCGGACGTACGTTTATTGAAAGTCTGGAGTTGTTTTCGCATCTTGCGAATATCGGGGATGCCAAATCTCTGGTGATTCATCCTGCGAGCACAACCCATCACAGGATGGACGCTGCGAGTCTCGAGGCTGCCGGAATTGGTGAAGGTCTCGTGCGCGTCAGTGTGGGGCTCGAAGACCCCGCTGACCTGATTGCGGATCTCAAGTCCGGGTTCCGGGCTGCGGAGAAAGTCGCATGATGTTGACTGTGAACGGTCGCCGGGTGTGTTTCGGAACCGGCAGTGGCCACCCGGAAAACGATGCTCCGGCGATTGTGTTCATCCACGGCGCGGGTTTCGACCACAGCGTGTGGGTGATGCCATCACGGTTTTTTGCGCGGCACGGTTTCCACGTCATCGCCCCGGATCTGCCCGCCCATGGAAAAAGCGAGGGACCGGCCTGCGCGAGCATTGAAGAGATGGCCGACTTTGTTCTCGAAGTGATGGACGCCCGGGAAGTTGAAACCGCA
>JANQFF010000480.1 GCA_028277965.1 Pseudomonadales bacterium | reverse complement strand
ATCCCGGTGCGGACGGCGCGCACACCTGGGATGGTGTTGCTCAGCTATGGTGGGAAAAGCCACTGCCAAGGGTGGATACGCCGTTTGGCGACCCGCCGGGGGATACCTTTCAGGAAAAGGCAGAACCCTACCGGGGTTGGGCGACCACTGAATATGTCGTGATGGATGGTGAGCTACCTGACGTGGCGAACACGCTGAACGCGCCATACCCTGCCACGCGAAGCGGCTTCTTCAAAGTGACGTTCCTCGTCGGGACAAAAGAAGGTGCGGATCACAAGGCGCTGTTCCGGCATTGGCTTGATGTCCATGTTCCAAACGTCAGGGGTGTGATGGAGGCGGTTGGCGGTTTCCGTTACGTCGTCAGCCATTCGGTGGATCCGGATCTGGATGAGTTCGCGGGAATGGCAGAACTCTACTTTCCGGACCCATCCGGCTGGCGTGCGTATAAGGAACAGATCAAACCTGATGGGATGGAAAAGTGGGTGAGTGACGAAGGCACCCTGGTCCTGCGCGCCCAGACGGAAATGGTTGGAATCCCGTAAATCAATCGCGGCTAAAGCCGCTCCTACAAAGCTAGATAGATATGCCTACCTCTGTAAGGGACCCGAAGGCACCCTGGTCCTGCGCGCCCAGACGGAAGTGGTTGGAATCCCGTAAATCAATCGCGGCTAAAGCCGCTCCTACAAAAGCTAGAAAGATATGCCTACCTCTGTAAGGGACCCGAAGGCACCCTGGTCCTGCGCGCCCAGACGGAAATGGTTGGAATCCCGTAAATCAATCGCGGCTGAAGCCGCTCATACAAAAGCTAGAAAGATATTCCTACCTCTGTAGGAGCGGCTTTAGCCGCGATTCCTTAGCTTGCGATGCTGACAGACTTGATCAGGGCGAATAGTTCCTGACCGGGTTCTAACTGCAGTTCCTCTGCAGAAGCCCGGGTAACACGGCTGCTCAGGTGCTGACCTTCGACGGCAAGGTCCACTTCGGTGAAAGGGGTGCCTTCGAGTGGGCGCAGATCGACGATGGTGCTTGCCAGAATGTTACGGACGCTGATGCCTTCAAGCCGGCCAAGTGCCAGACTGACGTCCCGGGTTTTCACGAACAACCGTATGCTCGACCCGACGGTGACTGGGTCAGCTGAAGGAAGAGCGACCTGCTGAAATCCAACCTTGACGTCGGCGATCTGCAGACGGCTGTCGTAGCTGACGACATGGCCGGTAAGTAGACTCCCGGAGTCGCTCTCCGGCAGGCTTGGATTTGTGGCGAAAAACTCTCCGGATGTGCCCTGAAACGTTGTGGTGCCCTCATCCATAACAAGCACGTGATCAGCGAGTTCAGCAACTTCGTCGAGATTGTGAGTGACGAGGATGGCTGCGATTTCAAGGTCAGCACAGGTTCGTCGTATGTAGGGGAGGAGCTCAGCTTTGGCTGCATGGTCCAGCGCGGCAAAAGGTTCATCCAGCAGGAGAAGGCGCGGGTGGGTGAGGAGTGCCCGGCCAATGGCAACCCTTTGTTGTTCTCCGCCGGAAAGATCGGCAACGGATCGCGACAGGAGCGCGTCCAGACCGAGCATCGCGATGACCTCTTCTTTATTGATGCCTGCGCTGCGGTTCCGTTGCTCAGCGAATGCAAGATTACCGGCGACGTCCAGATGGGTGAACAACCTCCGGTCCTGAAAAACGTAGCCGACAGGCCGCCTGTTCACGTCGAGGTGAAGCCCTGAGCCTGAGTCGACCCAGAGTTCATCATCGAAGCGTATCTCCCCGACAACCTGGTTCAGACCCGCGATGGCACGTAGCGTAGAGGTTTTGCCGCACCCGCTGGGTCCAAAGAGCGCCGTAACTCCCGTTCCGGGAAGGTCAGCATCGATCTCCAGCGCAACCGGAGCCTTAAAGTGCAGACACAACATCAGCCCACCCCGACTCTCGCAGTGCGGTTGTTCGTGTAGACGAGTATGAGAACTGCGAACGAGAAGCCGAGAAGGAGCAGCGACAGTACGTGTGCCTGGGCGTAGTTGAGTGTCTCAACGTGCTCGTAGATGGCTATGGATACAACGCGCGTGCGTTCGGGGATATTGCCCCCGACCATGAGAACAACGCCGAATTCACCCACGGTATGGGCGAAGGTCAGGACTGATGCGGAGAGGAAACCGCGACGGCACAGAGGTACGGCAACACTGAAAAACGTGTCGAGTTTCGATGCGCGCAGGCTCAAAGCCGCCTCCAGCGGCGAGCGCCCCATCGCCTGAAATGCTCCCTGCAATGGTTGCACCATAAATGGGAGCGAATAGAGGATGGACGCGACAACCAGACCGCTGAAGCTGAATGTCAGGGACTCGCCGGTCAGGGTCAGCCAGAAACCGCCGAGCGTGTTTTCAGGGCTCATCAGGATGAGCAGATAGAATCCGAGAACGGTCGGCGGCAATACCAGGGGCATGGCCGTGAGGGCTTCGACAGCAGGTTTAAATGGACGCCTGCTGAAAGCGAGCCACCATGCGAGCGGTGTGCCGATGATGAGCAGGAGCAGGGTTGTGGTCAGCGCCAGCTGCAATGTCAGTGAAATCGCGGACCACTCGATCAAAGGAGATATCCAGCTTCCCGGACGATGTGCTTTGCATCCTGCGTTTGGATGAATTCGACGAAAGAGACGGCGGCAAGGTTTGCATAACCCCGGCGAAGGAGAACTCCGTCCTGGCGGATAGGCTCATGCATATCACTTGAGATGACGGTGAAGGGTCTGCTTGTCAGGCGTGCCTGCGCGAGGGAGACGAGTCCCAGATCGGTATTACCGGTTGCAACCATCGCGAGCGCCTGACCAATGTTCTCACCGAACACAAGGCGGGATTCGTATCGCTCGTAGACCCCCATGTGGTGCAGCGTATTCGCGGCTGCAAGTCCGTATGGGGCAAGCTTCGGATTCGCAATTGCAAGTCGGGCAAACCGGCCATTTGCCAGGACGTCCGCGTCCCCGCTACCAATGAGGACCAGAACCCCGTTCGCGTATGTGAACGGAGAGCGCGCGAGACCGTCTGCTGAAAGCAGTGCAGGTCGTTCAGCGTCTGCTGCGAGGAAGACGTCGAAGGGCGCACCACGCCGGATTTGCGCGTAAA
>JANQFF010000472.1 GCA_028277965.1 Pseudomonadales bacterium | reverse complement strand
CACTACCTCTGTAGGAGCGGCTTTAGCCGCGAATTACGCTGTACCGCTTCTAGAAGGGTCGGCGGCCGCCGCCACCTCCACCACGCCCACCGCGATCTTTGCTCTGGGCTTCGTTGACTCTCAAGGGTCTCCCCTGAAAGTCCTGACCGTTCAGCGCTTCGATAGCGCGTTCCGCACCGTCTTCAAGCTCAACAAATCCGAATCCACGGGAACGCCCTGTTTCTCTATCCGTAATGACGACTGCTGACGCCACGCTTCCGTATTCCGCAAACAGACCTTGTAGATCTTCGTCTGTGACACCCCATGCAAGGTTGCCTACATACAACTTCTTCACTCTTCGAGACTCTCCATAGTATTCATTGCCAGCATACGCTGGACCGCGTTCCGACCAATCAAACTCTTAGAATTCTCGAGGAATTGGGCGAGACAGGCGATGGAGGGTACGCGAATGAGAAGATATCCACAATCACGAATGTATGACACTTTTTCTGGTGCGCCCAAGAAAAAGGGGCGCGATGCGCCCCTTCTCCAATACGCTTCAAACGTGTTTGCGCTACTGGAAAGCACCAAACTTGTATGAAACTTCAACACCCGCCATACGGGGGTTGGTCGGCTCGATGACCCGACGCTGGCCTTGAGACTGGCCATACGTGAACTGGTTACGAACACCAAGCTCGTCCGTAATGTTGTTCACGAATGCAGCCACAGTCCACTGCTGGTCAGCGCTGGTCCAGGTACCCCGGATATCCCAACGTGTGTAGTCGGGAGCCAGAGACAGAGGACCTTCCGGTACAGGACGACCCGCTGCCTGGAACTCATCGGTCCAGGAAACAGAGGTCAGAACACTCAGTGTACCGTTGTCACCCAGCTGCCACTGGTACTCAGCCCAACCGGTGAACTTGTTCTCCGGTACCCGTGGCAGCGGCTCCCCGTCAATCGGGAAGTTACGCTCAGCCGTTGAGTAGAGGCTTGCCGGTGCATTCGGGTTGTTGGCGTCAACAACACCTGTTGTCCCTGTGGTCGGCTCGAAGAGCTCACCGTCGTACTCGGTGTCTGTATGGCTGTAGGTAATACCAACCGTCAGGTTGTCCGTTGCCAGCCACAGCGCTTCCAGTTCGCCACCGAAGGTGACCGCGCCAGGCGCATTACGTACAGAAGTCGATACACCGGTAAACGACGATACGGAGTACTGCAGGTGAACACCTTCGTAATCGTAGTAGTAGACAGACGCGTTCAACTGCAACGTACCGTCCATGAGCTGACCTTTGTAGCCAAGCTCATACGCCGTGATGTCTTCAGGATCGTACGTCGGGATGAACGAGAAGTACCCGAGGTTGAATCCGCCCGCACGATAACCGGTGGTCATCGACAGGTAGAAGAGGTCATCTTCAGTCGGCGTGTAGTCGAAGTTGATGCGGTAGGTTACTTCATCGAACGTGTTGTCGATCGCCCGGTAGATGGAGCGTGCAAACGGCACACCACGCAACCGGAGCGTATCGAAGTTGATGACGTTACCTGTGGCATCGAGAGCGCCTGTGATGTTCTGGTTGTACTCAGCCAGAGTCACAACACCATCAGGCGCCAGGGGATCGTCTCCACAAAGGACTGAATCACCCGTATTGGCTACACAGTTGGCCAACGCAGCCGGATCTTCGTTGTAGAGGAAGAGATTCTCCTCCGCCTCTTTGTCGTCTTCCGCGTAACGGGCACCGATGGTGATTGCCCACGTATCGTTGATCTGCCACTCACCCTGGAGGTAAACCGCCCAGGCTTCTGTGCGGTTTTCCGTATCCCAGATGAAGGTGGTTCCCTGAGACGTGGGACCGTGGTCTACACGGCCCGTCGTAGCGAACGTGTCACCCAGCCACGGGGTATCGTGGAACTGCACTTCTGAGATGTTGGGATCGCTGAATGACGGTATACCGACAACGCCAGCCAGGTTGAACAGGGCCAGATCCTGCGCACTGCGATGGTTGGCCATGCCGAAAACGGTGGAACCGTAAACCACCATGCCGGGAGAACCTGCCAGGTAAGCATCGCCCCCTGCAGCACCGTAAATGTTGTCCGGGCTCGTGTAGCGGGACCAGCCGTCAGTCGAGTAGAAGTCGAGCTGCTGGTCGATGTCGTTTTCGT
>JANQFF010000455.1 GCA_028277965.1 Pseudomonadales bacterium | reverse complement strand
GGGACCCGCCATTACCTGCGAAGCCTGCCTTGCTACAGTCCCCGCAGCACTCGCGCTGAGCACCGAATAGGTTATTAGAGGTGCCTTTTAGCCGCGATTCTCTGGAACGCCGCTCCAGACCGTGATTTCGCGTTCTACACAGTCGAGATCGGGGATGGTCGCGGTTTCGGTGCCTACCTCAACATGCATGACATCAAGCTCCCCGAGATCACTCCCGGCAGAGATGAGATCCTGCCCGGTCAGTTGCAGCATTCTCGGCACTGACTCGGCGGCAAAAGCATAGAACGCTGCCGAATCGCCACGTCTCGCGCGATTCATGACAACCAGACAGCGTGGTTTGATCGGCTCAGATTCCGGGCCCGAAGCCATCCGTCCAAAGTCGACAACCGGTAACGTCTCGCCACGCCATCCGGTAAAACCAATCAGCCAGGCAGGGCCTGTTTCCGCCACCTCGATGCGTGAGCTTCCGACAACTTCGGCAACACAGACATTCGGCAGCAGCAGCAATCGCTGACCGACCGGAATCATGATGCAATTGAGTTCTTCCTCGTGAGCCGTTTCATACACAACCGACATCAATACGCACCTGCTTCATGATCCGGCTCTCTCCCGGATTCGTTAACTAATTCATCTATAGTGGCGAGCAGCTCGTTCTCCTGGAACGGCTTACCCAGAAAGCTGTTGACGCCAAGCTCAGCAGCATGCTCACGGTGTTTTTCGCCCGTTCGCGAGCTGATCATGACTATCGGAAGCCCGGACAAACGTTCGTCGTGTCGTACCTGACGAGCCACTTCAAAACCATCCATACGCGGCATTTCAATATCCAGGAGCATCACGTCCGGTCTTCTTTCCTGGAGTTGAGCAATCGCTTCGACCCCATCTTTGGCCAACAGCACTTCCATTCCCTGACGCTCAAGGAGACGGGAGGTCACCTTGCGAACCGTCACACTGTCATCAACCACCAGCACCGTACGCACATCCGAAACGGGCGCCGATGTTATCACTGGCTGCGACTTGAGCTGCTGAGTCCGGATCAACCCAAGCAGGTCCAGGATCACAACCACGCTACCGTCACCAAGGATGGTTGCGCCCGATATCCCACCTACACCGGCAAACTGGGGCCCAAGGCTTTTAACCACTATTTCGCGGCTCCCATGAAGCTGGTCCACGTGGACTGCAACGGCGTGATCACCAGAACGGACCAGTACAACCGGCACGTTGGAATCACCCGCACCAACCCCGGCAAAAGGCCGCCCTAGATATTGCCCGAGGTATCGGATCCTGTACGGAATGCCTGCGTATTCAAAGGTGTTGCCCGGACCCGCGTAGAGCTCCTGCAACTGCGCGTTATCCAGCAGCACAATCCCTTCAATTGTATTGAGGGGGATCGCATACATATCTTCACCCACCGAAACCATCAGGGCCCGGTTGACTGAGACTGTAAAAGGCACGCGGACGCTAAACCGCGTACCGCGCCCTGCGTTCGACTGGATCGATACAGTTCCACCCAGCTGTTTGACCTCGCTGTGGACAACGTCCATGCCGACACCGCGGCCGGATATCTGGGTTACGGACTCCGCTGTCGAAAATCCAGGTGCAAGAATGAACTGTACAATTTCGTCATCACTGAGGTCTGCGTTCACAGCCATCAGGCCGCGTTCTGCCGCCTTGGCGCGCACGCCTTCCACATCCACACCGGCGCCGTCATCGCTGATCTCGAGCACCACGTCTCCACCTTCGCGTGACAGCCTGAGATCGATACGCCCAATTCCGGATTTGCCGAAGCTGCGGCGTAATTCGACATCTTCGATGCCGTGGTCAACCGCGTTTCTCAGCATGTGTTCCAGGGGAGGTACCATCCGCTCCAGCAGATTACGGTCGAGCTCCCCTTCGGGGTTCTGCACGTAAAACTCGACTTCTTTGCCAAGTTCGTCGGCTATCTGGCGAACGATACGTTTGAGTCGCGGGACCAATCTGCTGAACGGAACCATCCGCGTCCGCATCAGACCTTCCTGAAGCTCCGTATTCACCCGCGCTTGCTGCAACAGCAGAGTTTCCGACTCGCGTGCTTTGAACAGCAGCGTGTCTTTGAGATCCAGCATATCCGACGCGCTTTCAGCCAGGCTGCGGGACAGTTGCTGCAGAAGTGAGTAGCGGTCGAGTTCCAGCGGGTCGAAGTTATCCCGGGTCAGGCTGTCGGTGGTTTCGTTACGGAAGAGATTCTGGGATTCCGTTTCCCGTTCCAGCCGACGTAACTGATCGTGCAGCCGTTCAATTGTGGTCTCCATTTCTTCGAGCTGATTGGTGAAATCCGCCATCCCCTGTTCCATGCGCGCACGCAGGATGGAGCTTTCTCCGGCAAGATTGACCAGATCCTCGAGAAGGCCCGAACCAACCCGGACCATTTCCTGTTTATTCCTTTCCGGTGTCTGGGCTGGCTTGTCAGCGTCCACCGGTCGCAGTTCCGGCTGGCGCTGCGGCACCTGCACTTGGGCTTCATCGGTCTCCACCTCTTCCGCTGGTGTCTGACGCAACGCCTCTACCTGATTCGTGAGACCATCAAACTGAGCCTGGAGGGACCGGAAAAGCCCATCGTCCACCGCACGTTCGCCGTTCTGCACCTCGATGACAAACGCCTCCGTAGCATGAGCCGCTTCGCCGAGCTCGTCTATTCCACACAGACGTGCTCCACCTTTAAGTGTATGAAGGGCGCGCAACATCGTCTCCATGTAGAGACGGTTGTCCTGTTCGTTTGTCCAACCTGTGATTGCGGCTTCGAGTTCTTCGCAGAGTTCCTGGGCTTCTTCACGGAAAACCTCCACGAGCTCCGCATCCGGCTCGCTGACGACCGGTTCGGGCTCCTGGGCCGGCTCTGCTTCCGACACCGCGTCGAAAGCAACGTCTTCCTCGACCCTATCCTCTACATTTTCTTCCTCTGCGTATTCCCCTGCTGCTTCCTCAGCATATTCCTCTACCGCTTCCTCAACATATTCATCTGCCGCTTCCTCAGCGCCCGCCTCAACCTCTGATGCCTGCTCGTCGCCTTCGGGTTCCGGCCATGAACGCAATTCTTCAATCAGGGCCAAATGCTCCTGAACGTCCATACCGGCAGCAAGCTCATTCAGCCCCGCAACGATCCCTTCAATACCCCGGCCAAAAAGCTCCGGGCCCGTGGGTGTTTCCCATCTCGCCGCGTCCGCAAACGCGTCGGTGAGGGATTCGGACAGAGCTGATAGTGATTCCTGCCCATGATCCCGGCAGAGATCTGCGAGTTGCCGAACGGCTTCTTCGACTTCCGTGACTTCTGTACTTCCGGCACCTTTTTCGCCGTCAAAAGCGAAGATGATTTCAACCGCATCACCGGCGAGGATTTGCTCAACAGGCGTCGGCTCCGGAATCTCGATCTCGACGTCCGTTCCAGACTCGTCGGAGTTGATGTCCGCAAATGTTACAAACCCGACAACTGGCTCCTCTGCCACATCGTCAACCGCCACTTCTGCCGGATCGTCTGCGGGCGCCTGCGTGTCCGCAAACACTTCCGCGTCTTCGGACGCCTCTACGTCTTCGGACGCCTCCAAATCTTCAGATACCTCGATGTCTTCAGACACCTCTATGTCTTCTGGCACCTCTATGTCTTCAGGCACCTCTGTGTCTTCAGACACTTCAATGGCCTGAGAAACCTCGACTGTTTCCGGGGTTTCTGGCGCTTCCGCCTCTTGGGCAGATCCTGTTTCTTCAACAGCTTGCGTTTCTTCGGATAGCTCTTGAGCTGTTTCGTCGAACGCAACACCTTCAACCGGCACTTCAACAGGAGCTTCAAAGGAGTCTTCAACGGGGTCTTCAAAAGAGTCTTCAACGGGCGCGTCCACCGGAGACGATTCACTCTCCTGCTCCCACGGATCAACCCACACGAACATTTCGCTTCTCGAAAGAATGTCATCCGCCTGGGCGACAAACTCCAGCGGTTCATCCCAGTCCTGCCCCTGATCGAGCGCGCTCAAACCCGATTCCAGGTGATCTACACCTGTTTTGAAAAGGTCGCGTACCTCCGACAGAACGCGCTGGTCCGACAGGGTGTCCGCCACCTGGTACAACGGCTCCGCAATCAGGAGTACACCCGATGCGTTGGCAATTGCAGCACTCCCTGTGAGTTTGTTGCAGATCCCCGCAACAGCCTCTCCCAGCAACCAGCTATCGCTGTCACCGGCTTCCTCCAGGATACTCCGCAACGCGGCGAGACTCTGACGGGCTTCAATGACAAAGAGATCTATTTCGTCTGCTTCATCCTCTTCCGCCTCGTGAACGGGCACATCTGCCGGTTCCGGCTGACCTTCGTGTTCACTGTCCGCATCCGTGTGCAACGCCGTCATCGTCCCACCAGATGCCAGAACATCCGCGTGCTCGATGACTTCCGCTACTTCCCGGGTGCGATTTTCCAGGCCCTGTTCAAAGGCATCCCGTAGCCCAGGGATCAGATTTCGCGCCTGGGTGATAACCTCAACCAGGTCCGCGTCAGGCGTAATCGTGTTGTCGATGATCCGATTGAGCATGTTTTCAACGGCCCATGCGAGGTCGCCAATTGCAAAGGCTTCGACCATGCGGCCACTGCCTTTGAGCGTGTGGAACGCGCGCCTGAGTTCATCGAGGTTGTCGTCCTGGGCAAGTGCCTGGGACCACTCGGGTAATGTCCGGTCTACCGTTTCGAGGACTTCGTCGATCTCTTCGACAAAAATCTCGACAATTTCGGGGTCTATCGTGGGACCAGGTGCATTCTGCTCATCTGCTTGTGTGTCCACGCCCGAATCCTGAGCTTCGACGACCGGTTCCTCGTTGACCGCATACTGGCCCGGGTCCATCGGGTCTGGTTGACCAGCTTGTGTCTCCGGTGCTGCCTGAACTTCCTCCGCTTGCGGTTCACGCTCAAATTCGGGTTCACGTTCAGACTCAAGTTCGGGCTCAGTTTCCGGCCCAGGATCAGCCTCGAGTTCCGGCTGCAACTCCGGTTCCGGCTCCGATTCAATTGCTTTCTGCTCAATCTGGTCCGACTCAACTGCAGATGCCGGCTCAACCGTTGTTCTGGGCTGTCTCTGAACTGTGTCCACCAGCGGCGGCTCGATGCCTGTCTCGTCAACATCAGCCGGAGGTTCCGGTGCTTCGGCAAACACAGGGACTTCTTCCAGCGCAGAGATCGTCTCCTCACCCTGTTCGGCCGATACAGATTCCCCGGTCTCATTTTCAAATTCAGCCAGGAGTGTCGCAAAGCTCCGTTCCGTCACCGTCAGGAGATCTTCTGAGCCAGAGTTGCTTTTATCGAGCATCCGCTCGAGGTAATAGTCGATGGCGCTGATCCCATCGGCAAACAGATCGAGGTCATCCCAGCTCGGCTGTTTCCCAGCCAGGAGAACCCTCTCGATATATTCTTTCGCCTGCGCTACACAGATCCGAGCACGGGGCATCGGCACAACTTCAAGCGCACCCATGACGGCGTCGCTGACACGCGGCAGCTCCCGAAGCGGTTCTGTGTCCCAGTGAGCGCCAACAAATTCAACGATGCCCTGTTTGATCTCTTCCAGGTTTTTCCTGGTTTCGAGAACAACCTGGCGTTGCGCCTCGTCTGTGATCTGTTCAACTTCGTCACGGTTACCACCACGAACGACACCGTGCAGATTTTCATCAACCTGCACCAGCGCTGACGCCATGGCCCGTACACCCTGCGGGTCACCGTCACCCAGAACCACGAGGCTTTCCAGCGCGTCGATCTGATCAGCGACAATCTCTCTGGAGCTGTCGAAACCAAGTACAGAAAGCGTGCTCGCAATTTTGTTCAGGGGTGGCAGGAGTTTTCTGAGTTCCTCTATCTCAACGCGTGCCCCCCTTGCAAGGAGGTCCATCTGGTCCTTCACGCTCTGCAGGTCTTCCCGCAACGCAGTAGCCGCGCTCGACAATGCCTGTCGCCCGGATATCGCCAGTGTGTTGTGATGAACGTCCCGGTCTACAGCCTGCTGCAAGCCACTGACAACCGGGCCTTCGTGTGCTCGTTCTACAGTCGCATCCAGAAGCTGCTGAACCAGGTCGAGATTCACCGGCCTTCTGAGCGCCTCGTCCCCGTGGTTTGCAAGTTCCTTGATTTCGATATCGACGTGCCGAAGCAGTCGTACCGCCTCGCTTTCCAGCGCTCCGGTCTGATTCGAAAGGCTCGTTACAAACTCTCCCAGGGCCTGCCACTGTCTTTCCAGTGGAGATCCGGCACTCAGTCTTTGCAATCCAATTGCTATCTTGCCCAGGGTCTCGACCGCAACAGCCCGGTCCTCACCTTTGAAGATGGACACAAGGACATTCTGATAGGCGCTGCGGATACGGGCAGCTTTTTCCGGCCCCCCAATCGCGTGGTACCGTTTTACGACTTCTTCGTCTGTCGCTGCCGTCAGGCTGGGACCCGCCTCGTCCTGGATGTGCTCGAGACTCAGAACAACGCGAATGTCATTGACGAGGGAAAGAGATGTACTGAGACTGTCAGCACCACCCTGTTGCAATTCATCCAGGTACCCGGGAAGTTCAAGTATGCCCTGCATGAGGTATTGCCGGTGCAGACGACTGTCTTCTACTTCGCCTGCAAGCATCGACTGAGCAAGCCGTTCGAGGTGATCCGCAAGAAGGGATACCCCTTCAAGCTCCAGCATCACCAGTGTGCCGTGTACCTGGTGCAGGCTGGTAAGACACGCCCGCAGGCGCTGCTCTTCACCCGCGCCTCCAGCATATTCATCCAGCGCAACGCGGGCATGATTCAGCGTTTCCACCAAATCCGCCTTGATCCAGTCAAGTGCAAAATGTTCGTTGCCGTTCGCCATGTCTGTGGATGCGAACCTATGCAGTTGGTGCGGGTAGTTTAAATCCCTCGACCGATGCGCGCATTTCATTTGCCATATAAGCCAACTCGCCAATTGAGGTGGCCGTCTGGTCGGTAGAAGCCGCTGTCTGAGTTGTGATCTCCTGGATCACCTTCATGCTCTGACTCACCTTGCCCGCTGTTTTGGATTGCCGTGTTGCGGCATTGGATATGTTCTGGATCAGCTCGGCAAGATCCGATGATACCCCTTCGATTTCCTCGAGGGCCACACCCGCATCCTGGGCGCGACGGGCACCAGCGACAACCTCGGTTGTCGTGTGTTCCATCGATATGACTGCTTCGTTGGTATCTGTCTGAATCGCCTTAACCAGCGCGGCGATCTGCTTTGTCGCAGCAGAAGAACGCTCTGCAAGTCGCTGGACTTCGTCCGCAACAACTGCAAATCCGCGCCCGGCATCACCTGCCATGGACGCCTGGATCGCCGCATTCAAAGACAGAATATTCGTCTGGTCCGCAATGTCATTGATCAGTGAAACAATGTCTCCAATCTCCTGACTCGATTCACCAAGGCGTTTGATCCGCTTTGACGTTTCCTGAATCTGGGTGCCGATGCTGTCCATGCCGCCAATCGTATCCTGAACGACATGCGAACCTTTGTTTGCGATCTCCACGGCCTTTTCAGCTACGTTTGCCGATTCCATCGCGTGGGACGAAACCTGATCGATGGAACTGGCCATCTCGTCAATCGCCGTAGAGGCTGCCGCGATCTGCTGAGCCTGGTTTTCAGTTGCTTTGGCAAGATTGCTTGCCGTGCCCTGTGTACTACCGGCCGCTTTGGCAACCTGCAGAGAAATATTGTTGATATTGAATACGAGCCCACGCATCTGATCGATCGCGTAGTTAATGGAATCAGCGATGGCACCCGTAAAGTTTTCCGTCACCGAGGCATGGACACGCAGGTCTCCCTCAGCGAGTTCTGCAAGTTCATCGAGTAGCTGCAGAATGGCCGTCTGGTTGCGTTCGTTCTGAGTTGCCTGCTCGTTGAGCTGACGCCGTGTCGCGCTGACCATGACCGCGCCAATGATCGCGACTACGATCATGCCCGATACCGACAACATCAGCGGCGGACTGTCAAATACAGAAATGCCTCCCGTGATCAGATAGTAGGCAATCCCAACGAGGATTCCACACATGATCGTAATGAGGGTGACGAGCGATGGTGACAACTTCCCTGATTTCATGACCGTTCCTTCGTAAATTCCGTTTAGTCCGTTAATTCCCTGTGGATCGCCGTTCAATGCAATTCAGTCTGCACTTGACCGACGTCATCGAACCGTTCGTCTTCAATGACGCTCTTCAGCTCGATTTCGTGGTAGATCCTGCCTCCCTGTCTGAATGCTCCATTCAGATAGGGCTCAAGCTCATTCATGTCTGGTGCTTTTTCCGGCGAATAGCTGTCTGCAGGAAAGTGCATCATTCCAAGAGACTGTTCGACCAGTAACCCACACAAACCTGCACCTTTACGCACCAGAAGAACCCGCCACTCCGACAATGGGACGGTAGCCGCAAGGCCCAGATATAACTGCAGGTCAATGACAGGCACCAGGGTGCCACGAATATTCGCAACCCCAAGTACCCAGTTTTTTACCGCTGGAATCCTTGTGAGGTCCGGCAGTTGGAGAGTTTCTGTTACTTCTCCGAGTGGGGAGACAACACGGATCCCACCAACAACAAAACCTACACCCTGCCACTCATCCTCTACCGCTTCTTTCTGCGGTATCTGGGCTGCATTGCGGAAGGTGGACTTCTGGAAATCCAGAAGGAGGTTCAGAGCTTCGCTGTTCGCTGGCTGACTCACAACTTCTCCGGATCAGTCGAGCAGGCCATTGACCGTGCGCAGGAGCACACGACCATCTACCGGTTTTGTCAGGTAGCCGCTGGCTCCCTGCCTCTTGCCCCATACTTTGTCCGCTTCCTCACATTTGCTCGAGACAATGACCACAGGTATGTGGCTTGTTCCGTCGTCTCTGGTGATCTGGCGGGTAGCCTGGAAACCATTGATTCCCGGCATGACAACATCCATCAGAATGACGTCGGGCTGCTCCGATTGGGCGAGACTGATGCCGTCCGTACCGGTCGCCGCTGTTAATACCTGATGACCATCCGATGCCAGAGTGTTCATCAGTTGATGCGTTTCCGTGGGAGAGTCGTCTACAACCAGTATTCTCGCCATTATTTTTCCACCCAAATCAGTTGAAGCAGAGCTGACCTGTGTCTCCGGGTTCCTGTCAGTGACACAGTGTCTTTATCGTTCCAAGCAGTTCGTCCCTACTGAAAGGTTTGGTGATGTACTCATCCGAGCCCACGATTCTGCCTTTGGCTTTGTCAAACAGACCGTCCTTGGATGAAAGCATGACAACCGGGGTTGTCTTGAATTCACTGTTGTTCTTGATCAGCGCACACGTCTGATATCCGTCAAGCCGCGGCATCATGACGTCGATGAAAATGATCTCAGGCCGCGAATCTGCAATCTTCGCGAGCGCGTCAAACCCATCAACTGCCGTGATGACCTCATAACCTTCCTTCGACAACAGGCTTTCGGCGCTGCGCCGGATGGTTTTCGAGTCATCGATCACCAGCACTTTCACGCTATGAACTTCCTCTTCCATAGATTCTGCCATGCCATATTGTCCTTTCACTGCTAAAGGAATTTGTGCACCCGTTCACACTTCCTGCCGACCATTTACATTTCCCTCAACTGCACACTGGGCAGCCGATCCGCGGTCAGGGCGTCGTTGTATCACGGCTATCTGGCCAGCCGCCACGAGTCCTCCTTCAGAAGCAGATTCCGTTCTCATTTTTGCAATGCTCAAGCCCGTTTTTGCCACATGGGTGCTGCCTTGAGACCATCACCACAACTGGTTAACGTAGCGTCTCTACCGACCCGGCGGCCGTTGTATGACCCGAATTGCCTTCGTTATGGACCCCCTGGACAGTCTTGCACTCAAGAAAGACTCCACACTCGCCATGATTCGCGCCTGTCAGCTCAGGGGCCTGGACGTTTACTACCTGGAACAGCAGGATCTGACGCTCCTGGAAGGCGAGGTTTCGGGACTCGCGCGCACGCTTCACCTGCGTGATGACTTCTGCGAAACGCTCGATCCGGACATAGCTGGCGCCAACTGGTATTCGCTGAACGAAGAAAACCGCATACCCCTCAAAGACTTCGATGTCATCATGATGAGGAAAGACCCTCCTTTCGACATGGAGTACATCTACACGACTTACCTCCTCGAAAGAGCAGAGGAGGAAGGGGCGCTTGTCATCAACAAACCCAGTGCGCTGCGCGATTGCAACGAGAAGTTCTTCGCCACGGCGTTTCCCGAATGCGGTCCCGAGCTCGTGGTGTCGCGCCGATCCGACATTCTCAAAGAATTTCACGCTCAACACGGTAACGTCGTTTTCAAGAAGCTCGATGGCATGGGGGGCGCCTCCATATTCAGAATCATGGAGAACGATCCCAACCTGTCGGTTGTCATCGAAACGCTGACCGAAGGCGGGCGGCACCAGATAATGGCCCAGGTATACATTCCCGAAATTACCGATGGCGACAAACGTATTCTCCTGATCGACGGCGAACCCGTTCCGTGGGCGCTTGCCCGTATCCCCTCAGCCGGGGAAACGCGCGGAAACCTCGCTGCCGGGGGCCGGGGAGAAGGCCGGGAGCTCACCGACAGGGATCGCTGGATCGCCGAACAGGTGGGCCCGGAACTCAAGAAACGAGGCCTCGTTTTTGTTGGTATTGACGTCATCGGGGACTACCTGACCGAAGTAAACGTGACCTGTCCGACCTGCATACGCGAACTCGACGCACAGTTTTCAGCAGATATCGCGGGTAATCTCATCGACGTGGTCCTTGCCAAGATCCATTGAGTACGATGTCTACAGTCACCGCCGGTGATCGCTTCAGCTTCAGCCTTTTCTTTGCCCTGACGCTGCACGCGATCATCATTCTCGGCGTTGGATTCTCAGCGAGTTCCGGCGAGGCGCCCAGTATCAGCATCGATGTCACGCTATCGGTCGCAAACGACGAAGTGACACCCGAGGATGCCGACTTCATTGCCGCGACCAACCAGGTGGGCAGTGGATCTCTCGATGAGGTTGCCGAGATGACGGCAACAGAAGATTCTGAATTCCACGACAACCGTCTGTCCGAGGTACTGGCACAGCCGACCCCAACACCAGAGGTGGCTGAATCACGCACAGACCTTCTGACAACCACCGCTCAGACCGACGAACAGGCGACCGACGAAATGCTCGAGGCAACCGAACTGCTGGAAGCTCCGCCAACACACCAACTCAACCGGGAGCAGCTCGTCCAGGAAATTGCGAGCCTTGAAGCGCGTATTGCCCAGGACCGTCAGGCCCTGGCCAAGATGCCCAGAACCAAGCGTATCAACACGGTCACTACCAGGACCGCGGCAGAAGCTGCTTACCTGAACATGTGGCGCCAGAAGTGTGAGCGCATTGGCCGGATTAACTACCCGCCAGGTCAGCTCGAAGGTGAGGTCCTCATGCTGGTTTCAATTCTCTCTGACGGCACCCTTGAGGAAGTCAGGGTGCTGCGTTCATCCGGGCACCGGGAGCTGGATCAGGCGGCTCTCGCAACAGTTCGTCAGGCGGCCCCCTACCAGCCTTTCACCGTCGATATGCGTAAAGAATACGACCGCCTCGAGTTCACGCGGACCTGGCAGTTCACGCGCAGGGGGCTTCGGGGCTAGCGTAGAATCGGCTGCGACGTGGCCGTACCTGCTAAAATGGGAATATGGACCTGAAACATCATTTTCTCCTGCCCATGCCGACACTCGCAGGAGACTATTTCGCCGACAGCCTGACGTATATCTGCGAACACAATGAAGAAGGCGCCATGGGCATTCTCATCAACCGCCCGTCAGATCTCTCGCTGGTTGAACTCTTCTCGCATCTGAATTTCAAGAGTGGCCTGACAGGCAGCTCGCACTGGGTCGATACACCTGTCATGGAAGGCGGACCCGTCGCCACCAGTCAGGGTTTCGTTCTGCACACTTCCGACCGGCGCTACGCAACGTCCATGGACCTCGGTCATACACTGTGTCTCTCAACCGCTCTCGAGGTGCTCGAGTCCATCGCGTCAGGCTCTGGACCCGAAAAATTCCTTGTTGCTCTCGGTTATGCCGGTTGGGGCGCCGGGCAGCTGGAATCCGAACTGTCTAACAACGTCTGGCTGACCACTGACGCGAACCTTTCTGTTCTCTTCGAACTGCCCTATGAGAACCGGCTCGATGCTGCAGCCAGGGCACTCGGCGTCGATCTCAGATTGATCTCCCGTCCCGGTCATGCCTGAACAGACCTCCACGGTTGTCATGGCTTTCGACTATGGCACCACAGAGATTGGCATCGCGGTTGGCCAGACCATCACGAATACCGCCCAGGGTGTTAAAACTCTGAACGTCAGCGGCGACACGCCACCCTGGCGCGAGCTCGTCAACGTTGTCAAAGAACACCAGCCCGGAACACTGCTGGTGGGGCTGCCTATAAACATGGACGGCACAGAATCGGACATGTCGCGCGCTGCCAGAAACTTTGCGAGCGAAATGGCAACCCGGACAGGTCTGCCCGTCGAACTCGAGGATGAGAGGCTGACAACAAGGGAAGCCAAGTCGGGTCTGGCGGATGCCAGAGCTGCTGG
>JANQFF010000431.1 GCA_028277965.1 Pseudomonadales bacterium | reverse complement strand
TTCCTCTACCTGCGTTGCGCACCTTGGCAATATCCAGATATTACCTGCGGCACGACGCCTTGGTAGTGAAAACGCGGTGAAGCTCTGAGCATGTGAGAGTTTCGACTTGTTCTGTTAAGCAGCCTGTGAACCACAGGCTGCTTAACAGAACAAGTCAGAGGTGCCTTAACGCCGCTCCTACAGAGGTTGCGATTCCGTTCAGAAAGCACGTCCTTCCAGTGGCCCTATCACGACCCAATCCACAACCGCTGACGCGACAGCAAGGGTAACCACTACGATGAAAATGATCCCCAGTAGGCGCCACCCGTGGAATTTCTTGCTATCGGTGTCGGAGTCCTGCATTGCCTGTCCTGCTATCGTTTGACGAGACGCTCTTCGCGTCATTTCGCTTGAGGTCAAAGAGAAAGCTGCGATGGTAGCGCGCCCTGAGCACCTGTGGCCAACTGTAAAAGGGACCGGTCCGAGTAAAAAAAAGAAACCGGGGATTACAGGTTCGACAAATATGCCAGGAGCATATTTGGACGCCACAGGCGCCCTGAGCGCAGCGAAGGGAGAGCACCAGGGACGGTACGAATCCATCCTGTCAGGGGAGGCAATCATGCGACACGAATCCGTGGTCGTTCATTTCCCTTGAGGTCAAAGAGAAAGCTGCGATAATAGCGCGCCCTGCGCACCTGTGGCCAAACTGGATAAGGCACCGGTCTACGAAACCGGGGATTACAGGTTCGAATCCTGTCAGGTGCGCCATTTCCCGGATTCCCGATGAGCGACGTGAACACCACTGCTGTTGAAGAACGTCAGACGCGCCTTGCGCTTGGCGCAATCTGCATGTGTGTGGCGATGCTGGGTGGGACATCGATCGACATATCCGTCAAAGCTCTGGCAGACACTTATACGACACCTCAAATTGTCTTTCTGAGGAGCGTCATTGCGCTACCCCTGATTCTTGCGATTGTCTACCAGCAGATGGGACTAGGGTCGCTTCTGAAGGTTACCCCGGGCTGGCAGTTGTGGCGGGGTATCCTGACAGCTGGGGCCAATTTTGGTTTCTTCTACGGACTGATCTACGTGGAACTCGTGACCGCGTTGATGCTCGCGTACATCGGTCCTGTTCTGATCGTTCTGCTCGCACGACCACTGCTTGGCGAACATATCAGCGCAACGCGGATGCTGGGTGTTCTGATCGGCTTCGGCGGTGTTCTGTTTGTCATCCAGCCTGACGGCTTCGACATTGCGCCGGGGATTCTCGCCATTCTGGGGAGCGCCGTCTGCTGGGCGCTGCTGTCCATCAGCAACCGCCAGCTATCGACCAGGGTCTCCACACCGGTGCTGACGTTTTACACCTATCCGGTCAGTCTCGTTCTGGGTGCCTGGCTGAGCATTGATACCTGGGTGACACCTATTGGTTGGGATTGGGCACTATTTACGGTTGCAGCGGTGGGTAGTGTCATTGCGCACGGATTTGCGGCACTTGCTTACAAATACGCTGCAGCGGGCGTTGTCGCGCCGTTCGAATACACAGCACTCATCTGGATCACGCTCGCCGGGTACATATTCTGGGGGGAGGTGCCTGCCTGGACAGTCTGGGTGGGAGGTACGGCTGTCATTATTGGGGGATATCTCGCACTTCGCAGTAGAGGGTGAAATCCTTCATATTGCTTGGCTATAATGCGCGCCCGGTTTTTTGCCCCACGGACAATGGCATGCCACCGCTAATTAATGCAGGAATTGAACTTACGCTCGTAGGTATGGGAACTGTCTTCTTTTTTCTGACGGTTCTCGTGCTGGGAATGCGGCTCATGGCCTGGGTCGTGGGGATCATCGCGCCCGTGGTGGTCCGTGATCCGGACGAAGAACTGGAAGTTGCCGCGATTGCGGCCGCGCTCGCACTTCACCGTAAAACCTCTAGTTGAAATCGACACATCCATGAACAACGCTCCGCTCGGCATCACCGATGTCATCCTGCGAGACGCCCATCAGAGCCTGCTCGCGACCCGCATGCGTATCGACGATATGTTGCCGATTGCTGAGAAGCTGGATCAGGTTGGTTTCTGGTCTGTGGAATCATGGGGTGGTGCAACTTTCGATGCGTGTATTCGCTACCTGGGTGAAGACCCCTGGGAGCGCATCAGGCTGCTTAAAGCGGCAATGCCCAACACGCCCCAACAGATGCTGCTCCGTGGCCAGAATCTGCTTGGATATCGTCACTATGCGGATGACGTGGTCTGCCGGTTTGTAGAGCGCGCGGCCGACAACGGCGTCGACGTTTTTCGAGTATTCGATGCGCTCAACGACATGCGCAACCTCGAAACAGCTATCAAGGCAGTTCTGGACACCGGTAAGCACGCTCAGGGCACCATTTCATATACGGTCAGCCCGGTTCATACGATGGATCTCTGGATTGACCTTGGCCGTCGCATTGAAGACATGGGTGCTCACAGCATCTGCATCAAGGATATGGCGGGGCTTCTGAAACCCTACGATGCGTTTGAACTTGTCAGCCGGCTCAAATCGGAAACCAACATGCCTGTTCATATGCAATCTCATGCAACCACCGGTATGTCGTCACCAACCTATCTCAAAGCGATCGAAGCGGGCATCGACAATGTCGATACAGCGATTTCATCGATGAGCATGACTTATGGTCACTCAGCTACCGAGACGATTGTTGCAATCCTCCAGGGGACCGAACGCGATACGGGGCTTGATCTTTCGCTGCTCGAGGAAATCGCTGCGTACTTCAGGGAAGTACGGAAGAAATACGCGGCATTCGAGGGCGGCCTCAAGGGTGTGGACTCCCGAATTCTCGTTGCCCAGGTACCGGGCGGTATGCTCACCAACCTCGAGAACCAACTGCGTGAGCAGAATGCGACTGACAAACTCGATGACGTGCTCGAGGAGATTCCACGCGTACGGGAGGAACTGGGATATATCCCGCTGGTCACGCCGACCTCACAAATCGTCGGGACCCAAGCGGTCATCAACGTGCTGATGGGTGAGCGCTACAAGAACATCACAAAAGAGACCGCCGGTCTGCTCAAAGGCGAATATGGGGCCACGCCTGCGCCCCTGGATGAGGGTTTACGGCAGAAAGTGCTGGAAGGTGAGGCGCCCATTACCTGTCGGCCCGCTGATCTGATCGAGGACGAACTCGAGTCGCTGACAATGGAACTCGAAGATCTTGCACGCGACCGCGGAATTAAACTCGCCGAGAGTGTTGTTGACGATGTGCTGACCTACGCGCTTTTCCCGCAGGTTGGGCTCAAGTTCCTGGAGAATCGCGATAATCCGGATGCGTTTGAAGCCGTTCCGGAAGGAGAGCAGGCAATAGTCCAGACCAAACCAACTGCACAGGCTCGAAACGGTGTGTCCGTTTACGCTGTAAAGGTGAACGGGAAGCCTTTCAAAGTGGAAGTCAGTGAAACAGGGGAGATGCTCAAGGCTGAGCCAGCGAGTGCTGATGACTCTATGTCAGCTCACCCGGCCGCGGGTGCAATTTCCGCGGCACTGGCTGGCAACGTTTTCAAGATTCTCGTCAACCCCGGTCAGGAAGTTGCTGCGGGGGAGACGGTTATTGTCCTCGAAGCAATGAAAATGGAAACCGAAGTCAGTGCTCCTCATGCAGGCAGTGTCAGCCAGATTCATGTTTCGGAAGGGGATGCTGTACAGGTAGGTGATCCGCTTCTGACCCTGGTGTAGCGGGTATCGAATGATAGAACAGCTCTGGCAGGCTTCCGGCTTGTATCAGATGACCGGGGGCCAGATCGTCATGATTGGCGTGGGTCTCGTCCTTCTGTATCTCGCCATCGATCGCAAGTTTGAACCGCTTTTACTCGTGACCATCGGTTTTGGGGGCATTCTCGCGAATATTCCGGGTGCCCAGATGGCTGAACCCGGCGGCTTACTCGATCTTATCTATACAGTAGGTATCGAAACCGGTGTGTTCCCCCTGATTATTTTCATGGGTGTGGGTGCGCTTACAGACTTCGGCCCGTTGCTGGCCAATCCACGCACCCTGTTTCTCGGTGCCGCTGCACAGTTTGGGATCTTTGCAACACTGCTTGGCGCGCTTGGCCTGACCCATCTCGGCATTATGGATTTTTCGGTCAAGGAAGCGGCAGCGATCGGGATTATTGGCGGAGCGGACGGCCCGACAGCGATTTACGTCGCGGGCAAGCTGGCTCCTGATCTGCTTGGGGCGATAGCCGTCGCTGCGTACTCTTACATGGCGCTTGTACCGATCATTCAACCTCCAATCATGCGAGCGTTGACAACCCAGTCAGAACGGGCAATTCAGATGACCCAGCTGCGTGAGGTTTCCCGACTGGAAAAGATTGTGTTCCCGCTTCTTCTTCTGCTACTCGTTGCAATCCTGCTGCCAACAGCCGCACCGCTCCTTGGGATGTTCTGCTTCGGCAACCTGATGAAAGAATGTGGTGTCGTTGACCGCCTGGCGGATACGACGCAGAACGCGTTGATCAATATTGTGACGATTTTCCTCGGTCTTGCTGTGGGGTCCAAGCTGCGAGCGGATATCTTTCTTTCTGCGGAGACACTGGGAATTCTTGTTCTGGGAGTTGTGGCTTTTGCCATCGGGACGGCGAGTGGTGTATTGATGGGGCGGCTGATGAACAGGCTGGGGCGTACGCCGATAAACCCGCTGATCGGGGCAGCCGGTGTGTCTGCGGTACCCATGGCGGCACGGGTCGCCAACCGTGTGGGACTTGAGAACAATCCCGAAAATTATCTCCTGATGCACGCCATGGGACCGAACGTTGCCGGTGTCATTGGTTCTGCCGTGGCTGCGGGCATCATGATTCTCTTCACAACCGGGCTGTAGCAGTAGGGATAAAACTCTAAGTTTCCATGGACTTAGGCCCGTATGTTGAGCGCCTGCATGGTTTTTACCCGTACTGGCTGATAGACTCACCCGCTCCTCGTCCAGGCAACAGTGTCCTTGTTAAAACGTCTTGCAGTCACGATGATCCCGTTTCTGGCCTGCGTGATGGCCACGACGGTCTATGCCGATCTTCAGTTCTGGGTTTCTGTTGGCAGTTACCAGCAGCTTGAAGGTGCACAGGCTGCCCGTGATAGGGCCAGCATTGACCTGGGTGAGGCATTCGAGCTCGTGGATGTCGAAACAGACAAAGGTCACTTCTACCGGGTTGCAGCAGGTCCGTACCTCAGGCGGGAAATGGCGGAAGACCAGGTCAGAAACGCAAGGGATCGGGGTTATTCCGGTGCCTGGTTGTGGGCAGACGAGGATAGCGTCTTCAGTTCGGTGACCCGTGGCACAGACAGTCCTGGATCGGGATTCCGGCTGGACGACGAGACCTACGATACTGACTACAGCCTGCCGGAGTACGATTCACCGGAACCTTACATCAACGAAGACCTCGGTGTGGACGACGCAGACATGATCATGCGCCGCGAGGAAGCACCCGAACTGGTGGAAGAACCTCCCGAAGGGTTCAAGCTCAACAAGCTACGCCGGGATGCCCAGGCAAGACCTCCTCCATCAACACCGGCGAATAGCCAGCCCCCCAGCCAACTGGTAATCGATCTCAACGTTGGCCAACCCATCACCCTCCCGAAGTACCAAGACCCAGAATTAAACATGACCATCGACGGAATACTCGACGAGCCTGTCTGGGGTGAGTTTCCCGGTGTCGATAGTTTTGTGGTAGTCGATCCGGATACCTCAGGCACGCCACGCTACCGTACGGTCCTGAAAATGTTCTACACGGAACGGGGTTTATACGCTTCGTTTCAGATGGAACAGCCTCGCAGCACGCTGGTCAGGTGGTACTCAGGACGGGATGAGGGACGACTGAACCGGGATAACGTCGGCATTACGCTCGACACTTCAGGGGAGGGACGATACGGCTATTGGATCAATCTTGCGCTCGGCGGGAATCAGGTGGATGGCACGGTGCTTCCCGAAAGGCAGTTCAGTGGAGATTGGGATGGCGCCTGGTATGGAGGCACGGCTGAAACCCAGGATGGCTGGGACGCTGAGATTTTTCTTCCGTGGTCACAAATGGCCATGCCGAGGGAAGAGGGTGAACGTAAACTCAATGCATATGCGTCGAGGAAAGTAGCTCACCTGGACGAACGCTGGGCGGTTCCTGCGCTACCTTTCACACAGCCTCTGTTCATGTCTGCCTTACAGCCGCTGGTCCTGAACGAGGTCGATCCGCGCCAGCAATGGAGCATCTTTCCGTACGCCTCGGTGACACAGGATGAGGTTGAAGATTTCACCGACTCGAAAATGGGGGCTGATTTCTTCTGGCGTCCATCCACAAACTTTCAGGTGACGGCAACACTCAATCCTGACTTTGGCAACGTTGAAAGTGATGACGTCATCGTAAACCTCAGCAGTTTCGAGACGTTTTTTCCGGAGAAGCGCCTGTTTTTCCAGGAAAGCACGGAGATTTTCGACGCGACCCCGCGTGCCACCTGGGGTAACCCCGTGACAGCTCTTCACACACGCCGGATCGGCGGACGTCCCCGGAGTCCGGAGGTTCCGGATGACGTGACAGTTCCATCCCGCGAGCTTGGTGCCCCGGTCGAGCTCCTGGGGGCGGTCAAGGTTGTCGGGCAGACGGGCAAGATACGCTACGGCGTACTCGGCGCTTCTGAAGATGAAGCCAAATTCGACGTCGGCGAAATCAACTACTATCAGGACGGAACCGACTACGGTGTTGCACGGCTCCTTTTCGAGGACAAAGGCCATGATGGCTCTTACAGGGCGGTGGGGACCATCTCGACGCTTGCAGCTCATGACATCGAAGATGCGACCGTACACGGACTGGACTACCACTACCTTTCACCCACCGGAAAGATCAGCGTCGACGGACAGTTCCTGCGTTCGGACGTGGACAGTGTCGGGGTTGGAGACGGCGGTTTTGTGGATGTGCGCTACAACCTCCGCCGGGGACTCAACTTCAGCGCCGGGTTGTCGCACTTCGATGACAAGCTCGATCTGAACGACCTGGGATTCCTGCGGCGCAACGATGTCACACAGTTAAGACTCAATGCGAGCTACACCAGTTCCGACCTGGACTGGGCTCGTAAGGTGAATATTCGACCATTTGCAGATATTGAACGCAACGGCGATGGAGAACGGACCCGGGCAGGTATCGGCAGTAATCTCGGTATCGACTTTTTCAATCGCGATCAGTTGCGCTTCTGGCTTGGCTATTTCCCTGAAAGGGCCGAAGACCGGGATAGCCGTGGAAACGGGACGTATCTGATAGAACCTCGTCACAGCTCCTGGATTGGATACAACACGGATTCGTCGAAGCGCGTGAGCTATCAGTTTGGTGTCAACCACGATGGTGAGGCATACGGCGGCAGCCGGGTAGGTGCAGATTTCGGGATAACGTGGCGACCGGTGGACCAGATAAATGTCAATGCCAGGGCGTCCTACGTGAAACGCGACGGCTGGCTGCTCTGGCAGGGTGACCGGGACTTCACAACGTTCGAGACCCGCGAGTGGCGACCGCGCCTGAATCTGGACTACTTTCTGACAGCCAAACAGCAGCTCAGGTTGTCTGCACAGTGGGTTGGAATAAAAGCGAAAGAGAGGGAGTTTTACCTCGTCCCCGAGCGGGTCGATGAGTTGGAACGCATCCCCAAACCTGATCCGGAATCGGATGACTTTTCAATATCACGGGTGAACATGCAGTTGCGCTATCGATGGGAAATTGCACCGTTGTCTGACCTGTACGTCGTCTACACTCTCAACGGGGATCACGATACCGTGACTGACAGCTTCACCGATCTTTTCGAAGATGCGCTTGATAACCCGGTGGGCGAACAACTCGTTGTTAAACTGCGGTATCGACTCGGTAGCTGATTGCTATTTCTTCCGCCAGCCTCCGTTTAGGAGAACCCAGTTGCCGGGGCTGGTTTTTTCGATCGCCTTCTGTCCTGCTCGAGCCTGCACCTGTTCCAGCGTCAGATTGTTCTTTGCGGCTATACGCTCGTATTCCCGCTTACGCTTTGCGTTCACGTCAGCGACGAGACTCCTCACGTCCGCGCCCGCATTCGCCTGGACCAGGCCAATGTAACCGTCAGCCCGCTCGCCGATCAGACCGGCACTTTTTGCCTGGTTGAGATCTGCTGCGTAAACCGGTGTCAGAACGAGAGAGAAGGCCAGAATCAGGTATTGGATTATCTTTTTCATATCAGAAGAGGGCGCTGTCTTCGTCAAACAGTTCATCCAGATCCTCATCCACTTTGACGAGGATTTCGTGTTTGATGTTGACGTTCATGTTGATGGTTATGGGCTCGTCGGTTGCAACTTTGAGCGTGGGTGTGCAGCCGACAAGACCGGACAAACTGATCAGAAGGATGGCGAGCGATACCGTGCGCACTTTGATTGAACTCATATTCAAGACTAGCCAAACGTAACCCATTTTCGTACCAACGGCCAATCACTCGTTCAGCTTACGTTCAACCTGAGCGCGAACCTCATCCTGAAGCTGCAAAGACCTGAGCAGGGTAGGTAGGTTTTCTGTGATATTAAGGTTGTACTCGATCGTACGACCATCCTCTATGGCAGGGTTGTTTCCCGTTAATTTGATGGCCAGACGCATGTCACCGTTTTGCGCGTAGTCAATATCCCCGACAAGTTCCGTGTAACGAAAATCCTGCAGGGCTTCAAGCGCAAAATCGAGTCCGGGCTGGCCGGTTGCCCGGGTCAACTCCGGATTCAGAAGGATCACACCTCCGGGTTCGATGGAGCGTACGTGTCCCTTTTCCATGGATACCTGGTTGTCGATCACGGTCAGCGGGAAGCTCCCATTGAGCCGACCGGTGCCTGAGACGTCTTCACCTTCCAGCGCCAGGATATCGGCAAGATCTATCGATTGCGCGCTCAAGGCAACCTCGGCGCTACCTGTGTCCAACTTGTACACGAAAGGCGCAGCTTGAATGGTCCCTGAAAGGAGTTCCGCATGTGCGCTCTCAATGTAAAGCCTGTTTCCTTTTGCCGAGACGAGTATCCGAACGTCTTTTACGGGTAAACCAACGTCAATGGTGCCCGCATGTATTTCCGTCGATGCGAGGTGCCATTCCGCTTCTGCCTGGTTTTCGGTACTGAGTTCCAAAAGCCCATCGATATCCGTTGCGCGATAATCGTCATAGGTCGCAGCGACCCTGGACAAAGCAAACGTTGCTTGCGTCGAGATTTGGTCGAATGAGCTCCACGAGGCGTTGATCGTCACGTCGATCGTACCGGCGTCCATGTCGTAAGCCTCATCCCAGCCAGCTACCAGCGACGCTGCCAGCGGTTGATCGATCACAAGCTTGTGCACAAGCCCGAAACTGCCAGCGCTGCTTTCCAGGTTCTGGTTGATACTGAAACCAACATCCTTCAGCTGACCAGTTGAGAGCTCGCCCGTTGCGTTCAAATCAGATTCGTCGAGCCGATAGCTTGCGGTTACGTCCAGTGGTTGCGTGTAATCTCCGAGGTCAGCTTTGCCAGAGAAGCCGAGTTCACCCTGTTCCGGGGAAATCAATCCATTGGCGACACCCTGCAAGCCGACGAGGGGAGAATGTATCGTCACGCTGGCTTCAAATTCGAGTGATATCGAAGGGGACATCGACATGCTGAGGTTCCCCAGGGTCGCGTCAGTCTTGATGTCGCCGACCTCGATCCCGAGATGAGGTCCGGCGCGGCTCATCAGTTGCCCCTTCTGGTATCGCAGTGAGGATCCTTCCGGAAAAGTGAGGCGTCCAGATACATTTTCCTGTGTGACGTTTGCGATACCGTTCAGGCGCAGATTTAGGATGCCGTCGTTGATTTCGACTGACGGAATTGTCAAATCGAGTGAAAGTCCTTCGTCCGCTGAGGACCAATTCAAGGCAGTGCGTTCTGCACTGGCTTCAATTTCTTGCCAGGCGGTTTGAGGGTTGACTGGCCAGGGGATTACAGCCTGATAGCTACCTTCCAGCCAGCCTGCGCCGCGAGGTATTTCGGTGAAAATGGTGGCGAGCGTGTGTGCCCGAACGCCGAAGTCACCACTTAAATTCAGCCAGTCCTCTGCGACATGACCCGCAGCACGCAGAGTGGTCTCTCCGGCATCTTCACGAAGTGTGAGGCTGACCTGGCCACCTCGCTTCACATGCACATCGACGGCAAAAACGCTTGTCAGATCATGTTCGGAACCCTGCAAATTCAGGTAAAGCTCTTCAGCGCTCCAGTTGGCGCTTCCGGTCATACTGAATCCGAAGTCATTGGCATCGATCGTCAGACGCTCCACCTGAATGTCCTTGATCGGCAGCAATGGGAAAAACAGATCTGGCGAATAATCTGGAACGGCCGATGATTCGCTATCCCGCTGCAGTTCCACTTCGAGCTCCTTCAAAAGGACACTGTCCAGACCACCGCGTAAAAGACCACCCAGGGTGTAACTCACACGAACGTTTCTCGACAGAATCTGATAACCCGGGGCGGTCAGTCGTACCAGCGGCACCGACAGAGCATCGGCGCCCGGGCGCTCGATTTGTACCTCGGTTTCAGTAAAACCGTACTCAGCTCCGATGGCAGGTGCAAACTGAGCGACCAGTAGAGGCATAGCCAGATATGCCCCCAGCATCAGACCGGTGAGTAAGAACAGTCCTATGATGAATGCGCGCAAAACGTTAAATCGACATTCCTGTTCGTATGTCCACCGTAAACCGGCAGGATAGCGGAATGGGCCTATAATAGACCGATTCAAGGCACGGGGTGGCTTGCATGTCTGGACGCGTGCACCGGTACCGTGAACGCATCGCGAACTGGGGGCTGCGACGCGCGGCCTACGGATTCGTCATGGCAGTTCTGGCGCGAACTGGTTTTCACTTACACAACGTGGATGTGGGGGCAGATCGTTACGATCTCATGGAGGATACCCAGCCACCCACGCCGGACGGATATCTGACCCGCATCTGTGCTAAAGAGGACCTGTTACCGTATGTCGGCCGGCATACGGAGCTTTCTGATGACTTCCTGAACTTTGCCTTTGATCGCGGGGATGTTTGTTCCGCATCGTTTTACGAAGGTGTTCCCGTCGCGTACAAGTTTGAAACACGACACCGAACTGAGGTGAATGAGCAGCTTGATGTCCTTATCCCGAGGGGATTCGTGTACAGCTATCGGGCCTGGACCCATCCCGATCATCGACGCAGAGGACTGACGAGTGCGTGTGCATATGAGCTCAGCCGCAAGCGTTATGAAGAACACTGTTTAGACCGGGTGATATGGTACGTGGAGACCCACAACTATCCTTCTCTTCTGCATGCTGTCGATAGTCCAAAGACATGGTCACTACTGATGGGTTACGTAGGCTGGTTCAAGATCTTTGGCAGGATGGTTCCGTTGAACAGCCGATGGGCGAGCAAAATAGGATTCGTGTTCGTTCGATCGGAAGATGACCGCGTACGCATGGCAGCTGGTGCTCAGAGCCGCTGACCAGTTGTATGGATCAGGGGGTTAATGAATCCCCGGGGTCCGCTGGTGTAGTATGAAACACATTCCTGCAAATGGGTGAGGGAGGAAATCAATGACAAGCAATTCTGCAGACATGGTTATACGAAACGGCACGGTGTTTGATGGTACGGGTGCTCCAGGCAAACGCGCGGACGTTGCGATCTCGGGCGACCGCATTATCGCTGTGGGCGAAAAAATCGAAATGTCAGGTACCCGCGAGATAGATGCTGAGGGGAAACTGGTGACCCCCGGTTTTGTCGATGTGCACACCCACCTTGATGCGCAACTCGCCTGGGACCCACTCCCCACGTCATCTTGCTGGCACGGCGTCACCTCCTGCGTGCTGGGGAACTGTGGTGTGACATTTGCGCCTGTGGAACCCGGCCAAAAAGAATTCCTGGCTGAAATGATGGAGTCGGTCGAAGACATTCCCCGAGATGCCATTCTGGATGGCCTGCCGTGGGACTGGTCCTCTTATGGCGATTACCTGGGCTGGCTCGACCGCACACAGAAGGGCATCAACGTCGGCGGTCTGGTGGGCCACTGTGCCTTGCGGGTGGCTGCGATGGGCGAGCGGTCAATGACGGAAGGCTCCGGAACGGCGAAAGACATTGAACGGATGTCGGAACTCGCCACTGAAGCGATGCAGGCAGGTGCGCTTGGCATCTCGACCAGCCGAACCCTGGGCCACCGCGTTCCGGACGGACGTCCTGTACCAGGAACCTTCGCTGAAGCAGATGAACTGCTGGCATTTGGTGACGTTCTTGGGAAGGTCGGCTACGGGCTCTTCGAAGGTGCAATGCGTCTGGGAGAGCGTGACGATGACGTTCTGACGAAAACCCGCGAAGAGGTTGCCCTCATGGGTGAGATCAGCCGTCGATCGGGTCGGCCTCTGAGTTATGGCCTTGTGCAATCCGATCGCCGCCCG
>JANQFF010000395.1 GCA_028277965.1 Pseudomonadales bacterium | reverse complement strand
ATCAGCACAACCCTTTTCCAACAGCGCGATCAATTCGGTTTTGGTCCGCTCATGTGCCCGGGCAAACAGTTCCCGGGTCTCAGTCTGGTCAGCTACCGCACCCGCAAGGAAAACGAAGTACGCCTGTCCTTCAGGCGAGTTTCCCAGGCGTACGAGGATTCGGTCAACATACACCTCCAGAGCCTGCATACCGGTGAGCATCTCCGTTGAAACCGGTTGCTCGGAAGCGCGCTTTGCCTCGTGCAGATAGTCGAGAACCGACGCGACAAGGCCACCCTTGGACCCGAATTTCTGTGGCGCCAGGGTCCGGCTGTACCCCGCACGGGAGCCAATCGCATCTAGGGTGACCGCAGCTACACCGGATTCCACAACGATGTCGATCGCTGCTTCTATGAGCCGCCGTTCCGAACGGTTGCGTCGTTCTTCCTGGGTTTGCCGCACTAAACCTCCATTAAAACTCTTCTAAACCTCTACTAAGCGGAAATCGGATTTGGGGGTGCCACAGAACGGGCATTCCCAGTCATCCGGGACATCCTCCCAGCGGGTACCGGGCGGTATGCCTGAATCCGGATCACCTTCAGCTTCGTCATACAGATGTCCACACGTTTTGCACTCCCAGATCCTGAATTCGCTCATTCCATGCCCCTCACGAACAGTTCTTACCGGACAAAATTTCCATGAATCTCAAGGCGTTATCCATACGGGAAACTAACTAGTTGTACGTACATATAATATCTGTGATGCTACTCAACAGGCAATAAGGAGACGGCATGCCAATCTCAAAAGAAATCGCCAACACCATCGTGGACCCGCAAGCGTACGCCCACTGGGATCGTAGCCATGAGGCTTACAAAGAACTGCGAGCCAACGCACCGCTTGCGATTGCCGAGCCTGACGAATACGACCCTTTCTGGGTTGTGACCCGGTTTGCCGACATACAGACAGTCGAGAAAGACAACGACCTGTTTCATAGTACAGACCGTCCGGCCACGCTGTTCCGCAAGGAACAGATTGCGCTGATGGCAGCACACCCACCGGAACAACCCATCAAAAGCCTCGTGCAGATGGATCCTCCGGAGCATCCGCCCCACCGCGCCCTGACCCAGGACTGGTTCATGCCTTTGAATCTGAAAAACCTGGAGGCGAGGCTTCGCGAAATCGCTGAGGAATTCGCCGACAAAATGTTCGAATACGACGGTGAATGTGACTTCGCGCGGGATGTGGCGTTTCTGTATCCGCTGCGGGTAGTTATGGAAGTGATGGGCGTTCCACCGGAAGACGAACTGCAGATGCTGAAGTTGACCCAGGAACTGTTTGGTGCGGAAGATCCCGAGCTCAATCGTTCCGGTGAGGCAGGCATGGATGTCGAGACACGCATGAAAATGGTGGCCCAGACGACCGCCGACTTCTTCGAATACTTCACTGCACTGTCTGAAGACCGCCGCAAAAACCCAAGGGAGGATCTCGCAACCGTCATCGCCAACGCCGAGATCAATGGCAAACCCATCGGTCATATCGAGGCAATGGGCTACTACATCATCGCGGCCACCGCAGGGCACGATACGACATCCGCAACCACAGCAAGTGCAGCGTGGGTTCTTGCGGAACGTCCCGATCTCCTTGCCCGCATCAAAGACGACCCGTCACTCATACCCAAGCTGGTGGAGGAGTCCATCCGGTGGGAAACCCCTGTTAAACACTTCATGCGCACCGCAACCCGTGACACCGAGCTTGCGGATCAGAAAATCGCCAAAGGTGACTGGCTGATGCTCGCCTACCCGTCAGGGAATCGCGACGAGGAACGCATCCCAGACCCGTTCACATTCGACATCGACCGGCGACCCAACCGGCACGTGGCTTTTGGTTTTGGCGCTCACGTGTGCCTGGGCCAGCACCTGGCACGGCTGGAGATGCGGCTGTTGTGGGAGGCGATATTGCCGCGCCTGAAATCCCTGGAGCTGAACGGAACGCCAACGCGGATGGTGGCGAACTTCGTCAGTGGTCCCAAGTCGGTGCCGGTGCGGTTCATACCGGAATAATCCCATTGGGTGCCTGATGTTTGATGTCTGATGTTTGATGCAGTACACTGGCGTCATGCGTACCACCCTCGACATAGACCCGGATGTACTTCAGGCGGCGAAAGAACTTGCAAAACGTGAGCACAAGACGGCGGGGCAGGTCGTATCTGATCTGTTGCGATCAGCCCTCAACCAGCGCCGTACAGAAAACAGCGACGGCAGTGGCCGTGAGGTACAAGAAGAACGCTCCGTCTATGGAATTCAACCCTTTACCAGCCGTGGCGGCGTGGTGACCAATCAGTTAATCGACGAACTGAAGGACGAATTCAACTTGTGAGAGCGTTGCTCGATGTCAACGTTCTGATTGCGCTTTTTGACACCGACCATGTTCATCATCCTCTAGCGATGGACTGGTTCGAAGCGCAGGGACCTGACGGATGGGCGACGTGCCCGATCACTCAGAACGGTATGGTCCGCATCATGTCTCAGTCGAGATATCCAAACTCGTTAGCCATACCCGAACTCGTGTCCAGGCTTGATGCAGCTATCGGATCGCAATACCACCAATTCCTGCCGGATGATATGAGTCTGCTGGATGCTGACCGAATCGATCAGTCCATGCTGTTGAGTTCAGCTCATCTGACCGACGTTTACCTGCTTGCTTTGGCAACAAAACACGATTGCTGTCTGGTCACATTCGACCGAAACATCCCGATTGCGGCTGTCAAAAATCCAGGTAGCCAGAGATTGGTCGTGCTCTGATCACGTCCCTATCCCATGTGTTTCGCCAGATAAGCGGCTGTTTTCTCTGCTTCCTCAGGCGGGATGGTGTCGACCAGCCGCTCGATCTGGCCATCCCGAAACCAGGCTTCTTCCTCCATGTAGAACACCAGATCCGGTGCGCCGGGTAGAGAGTAGTGGATGTTTCCGGGAATCTTCAGATAACTCTCTTCTAATTCCACCTGGTCTTCGAGGGGCTCGATCCGTCGTTTAACCGGAAATTGCCGGTCAAACTGATCAAGCGATGCCTTGAACTGATCAAGAATCGCCTGCCTGCCTTCAACACGTCCACCTCGTGGCGCCTCGTAGACCGCATCTTCGGTAAAAAAAGCCCCGATTGGCTCCCAGTCGTCCGTATCGAATGCCACCTCGAACGCTTCGAAGTAGTCGTTGTATATGTCGCGTACGCTCATTGTTGATTTACCTCCAGGGCGGGAAGTTCATCCCATGGTTGTCTGCGGTCGGTGTACACCGTCATCGCCGGTCGCCAGTTGCATCCCGATTCAGGATCAAGCGACCCAACGTGAAAGAAGATCAGGTCCGGCATGTTCGAGGAACGCTTGTACAACGGCGAGCCACACGCGCCACAGAACGCGGTGTCCACCACACTCTTCTCATGCTGTATCTGGAACACACTGGGTTCACCCGACCACCTGACCAAATCGTTCCGAACACCCATGGATCGCGCATGCCCCGCACCGGTGATCTGCTGACAGTCCCGGCAGTGACAGGTGATCTGCATCCGTTCGTCGGGCTGACCCTCGATCTCGTAGTGAATCGCTCCGCACAGGCACCCACCCGAGTAATCGGCCATGTTCCTCTCCCTACATCTTCTCGATGATGTTCTTCAGTGAGTCGCAGTTTTTCACCCGTTCAGCCTGTGTGGTACCCAGGAAGCTGACTTTCAGGGATGTCACACCTGCTTCTTTCCAAACCTGCAGACGGTCTTTGACGTAGTTTTCCGGTCCGACCAGTGAACTCGCTTCGAGATAACTGTCCGGAATCGCAGCTTCCGCTTCCGACTTCCTGCCGGATAGGTAAAGGTCCTGGATGGTCCTGGCCTCGTCCTCGTAACCGTATTTTCTGAAAATTTCGTTGTAGAAATTCGTTTCGCGCGCGCCCATACCACCGACATACAACGCAACACCTGGACGTGCCATATCACGATAGCTCTCGAGACCTACACCCACAGCAACAGACCCACCTGCATACACCTCCAATGGAGGCAGCGCCGGATCGCGCTTGGCCAGCCCCCGCCTGAGCGCATCACCCCAGACTTTGTCTGCCCGCTCCGGCATGTAGAACAGCGGTAACCACGCCTCGGCGATCTCCGCCGTCATTTCCACGCTCTTTTCACGCAGGGTTGCCAGCGCTACCGGTATGCTTTCTCTGTAGGGATGATTGATGAGCTTCAGGGGTTTACCCAATCCGGTCCCCTTGCCTTCAGCCAGGGGGACCGTGTACTTCTTGCCTGCATAAGTCAGAGGGGCTTCCCGCTTCCAGACCTCTCGACAGATCTCCACAACCTCCCGCAAGCGCGTCATCGGTGCGTCATAGGGCACGGCGTGAAAACCTTCCACGACCTGGGGCCCGGAGGCACCCAATCCCAGCATAAACCGGCCTTTCGACAGGGAATCGAGGCCCGCCGCAGTCATTGCGATCAACGCAGGTGTCCGGCTGTATATGTTCAGAATACCGGACGCGATCGTCACGCGTTCAGTCTTTGCGGCGAGGTATCCCATCGCGCTCACCGCATCAAACGAATACGCCTCTCCGACCCAGACCTCGTCGAGACCGGCTTTTTCCATCTCGACCAACTGTTCCGTCTGTCCCACGTAGTCCTGTGAATAGCTCGCTGTCGTGCAAATCTTCATTGGCAGACCTCGCCTTTTCTTTTAATAGAGCAATTACTCTACTTTAGAGGCGAACTGTTCTCAAGAACTATTCCAACGTTTCAGGTTAGTCGGGGATCTGCAGGTAGCCCGCGGTCATTGCCCGCATTTCGCGGACAAACACCTCTTCACTCTGTTTGGGCATTGTCATATCTGAGCCCTGCACCAGGCTGCGCAATCGCCTGTTCACCATGTTGCGCAGCACTTCATGCATCAGAACTACCGCGTCTTTAGGTTCCGGGTGACCCACCTGGGAGAGCTTTGGCTCCAGAATCGTCATCAGGGCTGATCGCGTCTCACGGTTGGTTCGCGCCCAGCGTGCAGCAATGTTGGGATCCTGTTGGGCCAGTACCTGCTGGGCTTCCTGAACACCTGCATTGCGTTTGCCACTCTTCAGCGCAAACCGTACATATCCTTCCAGTATGTCGAGAACTGACACGTCAGCCCAGACTTCGGGATCCAGTCCCTGACGGACAGTGACAGACACTTCGATCGCTCGCCGCTCCACAACTGCGTAAAGCAGTGCTTTCTTGTCCTGGAAGTAGTGATAGAAGCTGCCGTTGGACGAACCAGCCAGTTTCGTCACTTTGGCAATTGTCACCCCATTCATCCCTTCGGAAGCAAGCAGACTTTCGGCAGCATCAAGCAACCTGGAACGCGTTCGGGCACTACGGTCCTGCTGCGGTTCGCGAACCCACTTCAGGTCCCATAGATCATTTCCGTGCGAAGGGCGAGCTCGTTGTTTCTCGCTCATCTTCGTCTGACTCAATTTCTCACTCCATATTCCAAACGTTTTCCTCCTGGACAGAGGGATTGCCTATCGGTTCCCATTGCGCTTAAATTTAATTAGAGCAAACATTCTACTTTGTAGGGAAGCCCACAATGCCTGATTTTCCATTTCCCGAGGACCAGATCCTCGATACATCCTACTACGGCGCCCACGGTATTCCACATGAACTATTCAGCTGGTTGAGGGCCAACGAGCCTGTGCGCAAGTTCAACGTCACGGGTTACGAACCGTTCTGGGCTGTCGCTAACAACGACCAGATACACGAAATCGAAAAACAAGCAGATATCTTCCACAGTTACCCACAACCCACCTTGTCACCCCTCGCACGACGGTTTGGAGACGAAGAGGAGATGACCCCGGAAGCGCAGGCATTTGTTGCTGACCTTCTGAAAGACTCTCCTGTTGCTCACCTGTTCCAGTCCGGTGAGATCATGCGCACCCTGATCCATATGGATGCCCCGGATCACGCCGTATATCGCGACCTCGTCCAACCCTGGTTCAAACCCAGCAACCTGAGCAACTTCGAACACCGTATGGAAGAGATCACCGAAGAGCTTCTTGACGAGATGATGGGTGATGGCAGCGTACAGGAATGCGAATTCGTCAGTGAGGTAGCGGTCTATCACCCCTTGCGAATGCTGTGCGAATTGCTAGGCATACCGCGCTCGGACGAACAGTTCCTCCTGCGTGTGACCAACGAGTTCTTTGCGGGGGATGATGAAGACCTGCGCCGTAGTGACAATCCCATGGATTTTCTCGCCACCGTCAAAGAAATCTACGAGTATTTCTACGCGCTGGCTGAAGACCGACGCAAACATCCTACTGAAGACCTTGGGTCCTACATCGCTAACGGCACCATTAACGGGGAGCCGATTCCGCTCATGGAGATGGTCTCGTATTACCTCGTAGTCGCCACTGCCGGACACGATACAACCCGTAATGCCATCGCCGGTGGTCTGCTGGCACTGTTACAGCACCCGGAAGAGATGGCGAAGTGGCAACAGGATCTGGAACTGACCAAATTCGCCGCAGAGGAGATCATCCGCTGGACGGTCCCGGTTATTCAGTTCGCGCGAACCGCTGCTGAAGACTATGAAATTGCCGGCAAGCAGATCAAAGCGGGAGACCTCCTTGGTCTTTTCTATGCTTCCGGCTGCCGTGACGAAGCCGTCATCGACAATCCTTTCGAGTTTCACATAGACAGGAGCCCAAACAAACACGTGGCTTTCGGCAGCGGCCCGCACATTTGTCTGGGCATGTTGCTCGCTCGTCTGGAGACAAGGATTTTCTTTCGGCAATTGCTTTCACGGATCGAAATGATGGAACTCGCGGGAGAACCCAGGCTCATCAGCTCGAGCTTCATCCACGGCGTGAAATACCTGCCCATCCGCTACAAGCTGAAACCGGCTGCATAACGAGGAGCGTCATATGTATCCAGGACACTGGGCGAGAGTTACGCCTGACAAACCAGCCATCATCAACTCGGTGACCCGCGAGCAGCTGACCTTCAAGGAACTCGACGACCAGTCGAACCAGCTTGCCCAGCTGCTGTACGCCCAGGGACTGAGGCGCGGCGACCACATTGCGCTCTTCATGGAAAACCAGCTCGCTTATTTTGTTGTTGCCTGGGCCGCCACACGTTCGGGGTTGTACCTGACACCTGTGAACCGTTACCTCAACGCCGAGGAAACCGGATATATCCTCAATGATTGCGGCGCCCGTGCCATCATCGTATCCGCGAGTATCAGTGAAGCAGAGGATATCGAAACCCACGCCCCGGACTGCCAGATCAGACTCTCGCTCAATGGTGGTCATCCCGGCTTCGAAGACTTCGATAACGCCTTGAAATCGTATCCTGCTGAACCGCTGGCAGAGCAACCGGTGGGCGCCATGATGCCGTACAGCTCCGGCACCACCGGGCGACCGAAGGGCATTATTCGACCACTGTCTGAACAGCACATTGACGATGCTGAGTTCAACAACGGCGCTCTGCAAACCGCCCTGTGGGACTTCAACGATTCAACCGTCTACTTGTCCCCTGCCCCGCTGTACCACACGGCACCTTACAGTTTCTGCATGGCAGCGATATCCCTCGGCGGGACCGTGGTCATGATGCCCAAATTCGATGCCCTTGGGGCACTCCAGGCCATCGATGAATTTGCAGTCACCCACAGCCAATGGGTGCCTACGATGTTTTCCCGGATGCTGAAGCTCGACGTCGACAGAAGTGATTTCAATCTCGGAAGTCTAAAGGTTGCCATTCACGCCGCCGCACCCTGCCCGAAACAGGTCAAACAACAGATGCTCGACTGGTGGGGGGATGTCATTTACGAGTACTACGCGGGTTCCGAGCTGAATGGCCTCACACACGTAACCCCCACAGAATGGCGGGACAAGCCCGGAACCGTCGGCAAACCGTTTATGGGTATCCTGCACATCTGCGATGAAGAGGGTAACGAATTGCCCGCGGGCGAAGCCGGTCTCGTCTACTTCGAGCAACCCGGCGCATCTTTCGAATACCACAACGATTCCGACAAGACCCTTGGCACCCGCCACCCGGAACACCCGACCTGGTCGGCACTCGGTGATGTCGGTTACGTAGATGAGGACGGATATTTGTTCCTCACCGACCGGGCGACCTTCATGATCATTTCCGGCGGAGTGAACATCTACCCGCAGGAGATCGAGGACGCGATGGTCATGCATCCCAAAGTAAAAGATGTAGCCGTCATCGGCGTGCCCAACGAAGAGATGGGGGAAGAGGTCAAAGCGATTGTGGAACTGGAGCCGGGCCTCGAGGAGAGTGACGCAGTCGCAGAAGAACTGATGACCTACGTGCGAGAACATGTCGCACACTACAAGTGCCCGCGCTCAATCGACTTCATGGAAGAACTGCCCCGCTCCGAAGCAGGCAAGCTGTACAAACGCCAGCTCAAAGACCTCTACTGGGGCGACAACAAATCGAGAATTCTCTAATCCTGAGAAGAGGAAACGCATGAAACTCGCAATAGAACTTGGGGGCGCACAGCCCGACCAGCTCCACCTGACCACTGAATGGGTTCAGTTGGCAGAACGGCTTGGCGTAGATCAGGCATACAGCGCCGAGGCCTGGTGGAGCGACGCAGTGACGCCGCTGGGCTATCTCGCGGATAAAACCGAGCGCATCAAGCTCGGCACGGGCATCATGCAGGTGACCGCCCGAACACCGGCGATGACAGCCATGACAGCTTTAACGCTGCATGACCTCACGGGTGGACGGTTCATCCTGGGATTGGGTGCGAGTGGCCCCCAGGTCGTCGAGGGTCTGCATGGTGTCCGCTACAACCCACCGTTGTCCCGGCTCAGAGAAACGGTTGAGATCTGCCGCATGATCTTTGCCGGGGAAAAGGTTCAATACCAGGGGAAAGTGTTTCAATTGCCTCTGCCGGACAGCGAAGGCAAAGCGATACGTATCGCCCACGAACCTGCGGAGATCCCAATTTATCTCGCCACCCTGGGACCGAACGCTCTTCGTTTCACCGGTGCATCTGCGAACGGCTGGCTGGGTACATCCTTTTCTCCGGATCATCCGGAAGCGCACATGGACTATCTCGCAGCCGGTGCCGAAGAGACGGGAAGACCGCTACAGGATGTGGATCTGTGTGTATCGGTGCGCGTGGAGATTGGCGAAAACGTCGATGAAATGATCGAAAGGCGCAAGCAGGGTGTGGCTTTCAACATGGGCGGCATGGGCTCAGCAACCACTAACTTCTACAACGATGCTTTCAAGCGTGCGGGCTATGAAGATGACGCCCGGGCCATCCAGTCCCTGTGGATTGAAGGCAAGCGTGACGAAGCAGCGAAGCGGGTGCCTGAAGCGATGATCACCGAATTCCAGGCCCTGGGCACACGCGAGATGGTGCAGGAGCGTTTGCGGAAATACCGCGATGTGGGTGTGACCACCATAAAGCTCGGTCTCGATAGCGCGGGACCCATTGGTCCGAAACGTTTTGAGCTGCTGGAAAACATTGTTGACATGGTGGAGGGCCTCTAAATGAAGCTGTTCATGGTGCCATTAGCGCCCAATCCGACCAAAGTCATGCTCTATATCGCCGAGAGAGAAGAACTCGGCACACAGATGAACATCGAGCAGATTGTGGTGAACACGGTTAAAGGCCGCCACAAAGAACCAGAACACCTGGCACGCAATCCGTTTGGGACCGTGCCAACCCTCGAGTTGGATAACGGCTCCTACCTGGTGGAATCCCTCGCGATCATCGAGTACCTGGAGGACAAGTTCCCGAACGGCGCCCTCCTCGAAGGCACCCCCGAGCAGCGCGGCATCGCCAGGGACGTTGAACGTATTGTGGATATCCGTCTGGCCGGACCAATGGGCGCCTACGGTCACGCCGTGAATTCTCCCCTTGGTTATCCCAGGGACGACACAAAAGCGGCTCAAATGGAAGCGGCCATGCAGGCGCCACTCGACTATCTGGAAAACTCGCTCGCGGACGATCGACCACTCCTGCTCGGCGAACGGGTCTCGATCGCGGATTGTACCCTGCAGGCATCTTTGCAATTCATGCGCTACATCGAGGTGGACATATTCGGAGATCGCCCGAACTTGCGAGCCTGGGATGAAAGGTACCGGGCAAGACCCGCGGCCCGAGCCGTGCTCAAGTGGTAACTTCTGGAGGTGTGTCATGAAACTCGGATTGTTACTCAATAATCTCGGTGCGCCCGGCGGCCAGGACCCCATCAGAACTGCCCAGGAAGCAGAGAATCTCGGTTTTGACACCCTCTGGTCAGCCGAACTCTGGGGGACAGATTGTTTCACGCCCCTCGCCTGGGTGGGTGCTCACACCGAGCGGATCAAACTCGGCACATCCATCATGCAGATCTTTGCACGCACCCCGGCAAGTGCTGCGATGCATGCGGTCACGCTCGACTACCTGACCAACGGTAGGCTTGTACTCGGTATCGGCGTCTCCGGCCCCCAGGTGGTGGAAGGCTGGTATGGCCAGCCATATTCAAAACCACTCGCGCGAACCCGGGAATGGCTGCAGATCTTCAGAAAAGCCGTTGCGCGCGAAGAACCGCTGACCTTCGATGGGGAGTACTATCAGCTTCCGCTGCAGGAAGGTGGGTCAGGGCTCGGTAAACCTCTGAAGCTCATCCAGCATCCCCTCAGAGAACACATCCCTGTGTTTGTTGCAGCCGAAGGGCCAAACAACGTCAAGCTGAGCGCTGAACTCACCGAAGGCTGGCTACCCCTCTTTCTCTCACCTTACCGGATGGACATATATAAAGAAGCGATGGACATCAGGTCGGAGGACTTCGAGATTGCCGCCAACCTGCGTGTCGTCATCGACGACGATCTGGAAAACGCCCTCGGCCAGGTCAAGCAGATGATCGCTTTCTACGTCGGCGGCATGGGCGCTGAGTCGTTTAACGTGCACAAAGACCACTTCAGCCGCATGGGTTTTCCCGACATGGCTGCCCAGATACAGGAGCTTTTTCTCTCAGGACGACGCGAGGAAGCTGTCCAGGTTGTACCCGATGAAATCGCCGATGAGATCTCGTTGTGCGGTCCCAAAGAGCGCATCCGGGAAAGACTCGGCGCCTGGAAGGACAGCCCGGTGACTGAGCTACTGATACCCAGCCAGGACTCGGAGGTCGTTCATTTCATGGCGGAAGAACTGCTCTGAGCTGAATCACTCAACAGTTAAGGGAAAGACATGGAGCAACGCAAACCCGTTTGTCTCGTGATTGGTGCGGGCAGTGGTATCGGCGGCCACGTCGGCAAGCGGTTTGCAGCCGCGGGTTACCACACGGTGCTTTGCCGTCGCTCCGACGAGGAAGGCCTTGCCCGGCTGGTAGCTGAGATTGAAGAAAACGGTGGTTCCGCGTCCCGTCAGATTCTCAACGCAGCACAGGACAACACCATTGAAGATCTGGTTGCGCAGACAGAGCGTGACATTGGCCCAATCGACGTTGCGGTGTTCAACCTGGGCGCACAGATTGGTGACCGGCCACTGGAAGAGACTCCTTACAAGACCTTCGAGCTGGGATGGCGACTCGCGGTCTTCGCCCTGTTCCGTCTGGGATCGGCACTGACACCTCACATGGTGGATCGCGGCCACGGGACAATACTCGTGACATCCGCTACCGCGGCAGTTCGTGGTAACGCGGGTCAGCACTCTCACGCCGGCGCGATGGGCGGCAGACGCATGTTATGCCAGAGTCTGAATGCAGAGTTTGCCCCTAAAGGTATACACATCGCTCACATCCTGGTCGATGGGCCCGTGGAATCACCGGACACCCTGGGCAAACTGCTCCTCGGTGACGATGGTTACCGCAAGCTCCTCGAGGAAAAGGGTCAGGGAAAAGACGAACTCATTATCCCCTCTGAGCTTGCAGACACTTACTTTCATATCGCCCAGCAGCATCGGTCAGCGTGGACCCACGAGATCGATCTGCGTCCGTTTACAGTCCTGCCATGGTGGAATCACTGAACATGAGCAAAACAATCAAGTTCTACTACGACTTCCTGAGCCCTTACTCCTACCTCGCTTCCACACAACTCCCTGCTCTGGCGGAACGCGTCGGCACCTCGATCGAATACAAACCCATCCACGTGTTGCAGCTGATGGAAAAAGTTGGCAATCAGCCGACAACCGTGCTTTGTGAAGCGAAGCTCAACTACGCATTTGCGGATCTTGGGCGTTGGTCCGCCATGTACAACGTCCCGATCGCTCCAAATCCGCACCTGAAATCAATTGATGTCACGCCGCTGCTGCTTGGCGCGCTAGCAGCCGACGACGCCGGGCTCATCAGGGAGTACACAACCACGGTGTTCGCGGCTTATTGGACACAACAGGCCGAGTTCAGGGATTCCGCAGAGCTGCTCAAGATCTTAAAGGATGCCTCCATCCCTGAGCCTGAAGAGATCATCGAGCAGAGTACAAATCTCACTGACCGCCTCGAAGCCAACATCGCTGAAGCTGTTGAGGACGGCGTCTTTGGTGTACCAAGTTTCGTCTCCGATCACACGCTGTTCTTTGGGAACGATCGACTGAGTTTTCTGGAAGACGAACTTTCATCCACTTGAGGAGGAAGCGTGACGTGCAGCGAGGGCTGCCTGAATCTCCTTGTGTCTGGCACGAGTCAGATTAAACCGAAGATAAAACGCGATGGCGATCACCCCCGGGATAGCCGCCAATGGACCCTCAATCAACCCAATCTGAATGACCTGTTCCGCAGGAACCGTTCCAGGTTCCGCACCAACCGGAAACTGGATCAGGTCCAGGGCGACCCCTGCCACCAGATGCCCGAGCCCGGATGACGCTTTACCGAAGAAAGAACGGGCAGAATAGAACACCCCTTCCTGACGCAGCCCGGTGGCCAGTTCCTGCTCATCAGCAATGTCGGCGAGCATGGATGCAGCCGTGATCAGCGACAACATGGCACACGAAAGCTGCCCCACATGGAAGGTCAGCAAACCAGGCAACAACCACTGGCTGTCCGTATCCGGGAAGAGACCTGCGACGCGCAATAACACCGGCAGCGATCCGAACACCGCATACCCCGCCAGCACACCAACCAACGTGGCCTTTTTCTCGAACCGTTCATGGAGCGGCGCAGCGGAGAGAAAGGCGATGACAGGACCCAGGATACCAACCAGGCTGAAATAGCGGATCTGTTCCGGCACCAGTTCCCAGAAGTACGTATTCGCGTGCAGATTCACTGTCTCGCGCGTGCCCAGGGTTGCCGAGAGCAGCAGGATGCCGATCAGCATCGTGAGATAGTTGGAGTTTTTCAGTGCCAGCCATATGTCGTTGCCAAATTCCTTCGCGGAGAACTTCGGCAACGAAGCGGATGGTTGTGGAAGCCGGGGAATGAGATTGCGTGTAAAAACCGCGGAGAACAGCATGATGCCGCCTCCAACCAGGGCCGCGAAAAGCGCAAAGTACGGATAACTCGCACTATCCAACAATCCGTTCTGGTACTCCGCTGAAGGCGCAAAAAAGAAGGTGTAACCAATGAATATTGTGCCCATGCCGCCCAGGAAACCCAGGAGCGTGTTCAGGCTCATCACCCGGGTTCGCTCGGTAAAGTCAGACGACAATTCCGCGCCCATAGCGAGATGCGGAACGTGGAAAAGCGTCATAGTGGACCTCAACAGCATCGAGAAGACCGTCAGCCAGAGAAAGAGGCCTGTCGTTCCGAACTCAGGCGGACTGTAGATCAGGAAGAGGCACACGGTCACCGGAATCGGTGCCGCAAACATAAAGGGGTGCCGCCTGCCAAACCGGGACCGCCAACGATCCGATACACCGCCAATCAGGGGGTCGGTGATCGCGTCAGCCACCAGCGCGATCGTGATAGCCAATCCGGCCAGGGTTCCCGGCAGACCCAGAACGTTGGTGTAGAAAAAGAAGTTGAAAACGTTAAACGCAAAGTTGATGGTCGACTCTGCCGTCGCACCCACCGCGTAAATCAGTTTGGTTCGAAGAGGCACCACACCATGGTAGGCGCTCCTGGGGGCCTGCCCTTCAGTTCGCTCATCAACGCTACTGTCCACCACCCCAGAAACCTCCAAAATAGTGTGATCGCTCTACTTACCTCAACTGACGATCAAAACATACATACCCGCCGCCTTCCAGATATTAACGGTTGCACTCGCATACAGAAACATGCAACGATTATAAATAGAGAGATTACTCTATTTTATTCTCGATCGTATAAGTAACTCTGGAGATTCTGTACCGTGAGAAAATCATCAGCCTGGCTCAGCCTCGCTTTATTGACCTCTTTAGCCCTGCCGGTTACGCAGTCCTTCGCAGCCACTATTGAAGAAGTGGTGGTCACTGCCCAGAAACGCGAAGAAAGTGCCAACGATGTTGGGATGTCGATCCAGACCGCAAGCGGAGATACCCTGGCCAAACTCGGTATCACAGACACCAGCGACCTGATCAAGATTGTCTCCGGCCTGAACGTCACCAAGACCACATCGCAGAACTACATCTACACAATCAGAGGGGTGGGGTTTTACGAAACCTCTCTCGCTACAAGCCCAACCGTGAGCCTCTATCTCGATGAGATGCCACGACAGTTCGCGCCGATGACCAGCGGTATGCTTCTGGACGTAGAGCGTGTTGAGGTGCTCAAAGGTCCCCAGGGGACATTGTTTGGTTTGAACTCTACAGGCGGTGCGGTGAACTACATCGCTAACAAGCCAACACCGGAGTTCGAGGCCGGGATAGATGTGACCGCCGGCAATTTCGAAACCGGTGATCTTTCCGGATTCATCAGTGGACCGATCAACGAGCAATGGAGCTACCGAATTGCTGGTCGCTACCACACAAAAGGTGAGTGGCAGGAGAACTATCTCGACAGCAGCGAGGCGGGCGATCAGGAGCTCTTTGTTTACCGGGCAGCGCTGGCCTACGAATCTGATCGATTTAACGGCTTACTGACGGTAAGCGGATTTACTGACGAGGGCGACACACAGCGCCCACAATTATTCGGGTTCAAACCGCTGAACCCCATCAACGGTATTCCTCCCGAGATTTCATCAACCCCGCTTTCGCCCAGAGACAATGAGAGCGCTGCGTGGAGTCCGTGTGTCAATACAGATCCACTGACCAATCGACTTTATACGGGTGACTGTGAAGACCCGGAAAAAGACAACGAACTGTTCACAGTGGACCTTAGACTGGATATCGGTTTAACGGACGAAATTGTGCTGACGTCTCTCAGCAGCTACAACGACTATGAGCGTGATGAAGCCATCGATTACGACGGCACGCCGTTTCAGAACTACGAGCAGATTTCCATCGGATCCCTGGAGACGTTTTTCCAGGAATTACGTATCGCCGGTCCGCTCAAAGAAACCGGTAGCTGGGTTGTCGGTCTGAACTACGAGCATCAGGATACGGATGATACGTACCTGCAGAGCTACGGGTTCTCCTCTGTGACCTTTGTTCCCGACCTGGGTATACCCGGTATCCCGGTCAACGCTCCCCTTGGGCCAACTTTCTCAACCAATTTCCAGGAATCGGATACATACAGTATTTTCGGGGCCGTCGACTACCCCGTTAACGACAGGTTGTCGCTACAGGCTGGTGTGCGTTATACAGATCAACAACGCGACGCTAATGTCTGCACCCGCGATGGGGGGGACGGCGGATGGTCGAGTATCTCGTTCGTCATCCAGGCATTCATTGCGGGCTCAACCAACCCGGTATTTCCAACCCCAGGCACATGCGCCACTACAGGTCCTGCTTCGCAGGACTTCAACCCCAGTCCGGGCGGGTATGACCGGGAGCTGGACGAAGACAATATTTCCTGGCGGGTGGGTGCGAACTATTTCCTGACTGATGACGTCCTTGTGTACGGTAATGTCAGCAAAGGATATAAGGCCGGTCAGTTTCCGACGGTACCCGGTTCAGCAGTTGTGCAGTACGTCCCCGCGGTCCAGGAAGAACTCCTGGCCTATGAAATTGGTTTCAAGGCCACCCTTGCGGACCAGACTGTTCAGCTCAACGCTGCTGCGTTCTACTACGACTACGAGGACAAACAGGTACTTGGGGCGATCGCGGATCCGACATTCGGCGCGCTCACGGCCCTGGTTAACGTACCCGAATCCGACGTCTTTGGCGGAGAAATTGACCTGATCTGGGCCCCGATGGAAGGTCTTTTCATTCATCCATCCATCAGCTACGCGGACAGTGAGACCAAAGGTGATTTTCGTAACTTCGATTCTTTCACAGGGCCGGCAAACGGTGTCACCAAAGATTTTTCAGGCCAGGACTTTCCGACCGCGCCGGAACTCACCGCAAACATCGACATTCAATACGAGTGGCTGATTGGCGGCGACTGGCTGGCTTTCATCGGTGTGAATGGGAACTACCA
>JANQFF010000387.1 GCA_028277965.1 Pseudomonadales bacterium | reverse complement strand
CGACCCTGGCGGACGAGCCGCGCGAGGTAGTTATCTGCCGCATGGAAAGGCACACCACACATGGGTATGGGTTCACCGGCACTCTGACCCCGGCTGGTGAGTGTGATGTCGAGAAGTTGTGCCGCTTCTCTGGCATCGTCGTAGAAGAGTTCGTAGAAGTCACCCATACGATAAAAAAGGAGTTCGTCCGGGTGATCTGCTTTCAGCGCAAGGTATTGCTGCATCATCGGTGTGTGACGCGAGGCAGAAGTCTGTGCGGAATCTCTGTTCATGGTTTGGTTTCTTGTCTCCCCTGAGACAAGACCCGCTAGTGAACAGGGCCTGTCGGTGTGAGTCAACAGCCTGAATGGATGTCATCCGGTGACGTTTCAAGTGCCCCTCTGTGCTTTGGGGTATTGCAAACGCATACTGAATGAATATACAGTACCTACCTGAATCAGACCCCACCAACAATCCCACCAGAAAAGGCACCTATCCATGGCGAAAAAGGCGAGAGACAAGAGCAGCGAGATCGACAACATCCAGGATTCTGACAAGGACAGGGCCCTGTCGGCTGCGCTGGCGCAGATTGAAAGGCAGTTCGGCAAAGGTTCAATGATGCGCCTTGGCGACCAGGAACATGTTGTGGTGCCTGCTGTTTCAACCGGTTCTCTTGGCCTCGATATTGCCCTTGGGATTGGCGGGTTGCCGCGGGGCAGGGTCGTTGAAATCTACGGACCGGAATCGAGTGGTAAAACCACGCTGACACTACAGGTTGTTGCCGAAGCGCAGAAGACCGGTGGCACCTGTGCATTTATCGACGCGGAACATGCGCTCGACCCGGTCTATGCGCAGGCGCTGGGTGTCGATACAGACGACCTGCTCGTCTCTCAGCCCGATACGGGTGAACAGGCGCTCGAAATCTGTGACATGCTGGTCAGATCAGGGGCTGTCGACGTGATTGTTGTGGACTCTGTGGCGGCATTAACTCCCAAAGCCGAAATCGAAGGTGAAATGGGGGATTCACATGTTGGGTTACAGGCGCGGCTCATGAGCCAGGCGCTCAGAAAAATGACAGGGAATATCAAACAGTCCAACACCCTGGTCATTTTCATCAACCAGATCCGTATGAAAATCGGTGTGATGTTCGGATCTCCGGAAACGACAACCGGTGGTAACGCCCTCAAGTTCTACTCATCCGTTCGTCTCGACATTCGTCGTATCGGTGGTGTCAAAGAAGGGGACGAAGTCACTGGCAATGAAACGAGGGTAAAAGTCGTCAAGAACAAGGTGTCCCCACCTTTCCGGCAGGCAGAATTCCAGATCCTTTATGGTGAAGGGATCAACCGAACGGGTGAGATACTTGAACTGGGTGTACAGCAGGGCATCGTCGAAAAAAGTGGCGCCTGGTATGCGTATAAAGGTGACAGGATTGGGCAGGGACGGAAAAACGCCGGTGATTTCCTGAACGACAATCCTGAACTCAGAGACGAAATCGAACAGAAGATCCGTGAAGAACTTCTGCCTCATCTGAACACAGCTGATGCGGGCGACGCGGAAGTCATTGTCCCTGAAGCTGCGCAGGATACGCTGCAACCCTGAATACGGACCATCAAGCAGAGCAGCTGGAGGCGGTTCGGCGCAAACTCGAATCGTCCGCCATTCGGATGCTTGCAGGTCGGGAACACAGCGTCGCTGAGTTGCGCCGCAAACTGACACAATCGGGTCTCCGAGGTAAACGGTCCGGGAGATCAGTAGACATCACCGCTGCAGAGGTGACGGCGGTGCACATGAGTCAGCTCGTCGAAGACGTGCTGACAGGGTTGCAGGAAGACAATCTGCTCAGTGATGAGCGCTGCGCTGAAGTCCTGGTCACGAGTCTGATCAATCGTGGGTATGGCCCACACAAGTTGCAGCAGGAATCGCGGAAGCGGTCGATTGACTTCTCGCTGCTGCAGACAGCAATAGACGCAAGGGACGTTGACTGGTCCGCCCAGGCGTCAGCGGCCCTGTCCCGTCGCTACGCCGGTTTTGCTGACGACCGTGCAACCTGGGAAAAAGCAGGCAGGTTCCTGCAGCGCCGCGGATTCGGCAGCAAAACAATTCTTGACGCCCTGGGTGAGCCGCCCGGCTAAAGAAACTACCTAAAGACAGGGTCATTACTAGCTGTCCAAAAAGCGCAACGCTTACTTTATACTTGCCCGCCTTTTGACGGTCGCCTCATGTCGTTTGTGAGGCCATGTGATTGAAAACATTGGAATTTCATGAAGACAGCTGAAATCAGAGACGCTTACCTGTCGTTCTTCGCCGGTTACGATCACCGGATCGTGCCGTCGAGCACGCTTGTGCCTAACAATGACCCGACGCTGCTCTTCACCAATGCGGGCATGAATCAGTTCAAAGACCCGCTCCTCGGGCGGAGTGATCCCGGGTACAAGCGAGCCGCATCTTCCCAACGATGTGTCAGAGCGGGAGGTAAACACAACGATCTCGAGAATGTGGGTTACACGGCTCGCCATCTGACGTTTTTCGAGATGCTGGGTAATTTCAGCTTTGGAGATTATTTCAAGGAAGAAACCATCTCGTGGGCCTGGGAATTTGTCTCGGACGTTCTCCAGTTACCGGAAGAAAAAATCTGGGTTACCGTGCATCCCACCGATGATGACGCCCGCGATCTGTGGACTCGTAAAATCGGTTTACGTCCTGAGCGCGTGGTGGATCTCGAGGAAAACTTCTGGACGATGGGAGACACAGGACCGTGTGGCCCCTGTACAGAACTCTTCTATGACCATGGCCCTGAAGTTGCTGGGGGTCCACCCGGATCGCCGGATGAAGATGGTGACCGGTATGTGGAATTCTGGAACCTGGTGTTTCCACAGTTTGATCGATCAGAAGACGGAGAACTCACTCCGTTGCCCCAGCCGGGAGTCGACACCGGGATGGGTCTGGAGCGGATGGCCACCGTCAAGCAGGGTGTACACAGCGTTTACGAAACGGATATGTTTCGTTCGATACTGCTGCGTGCGGGACAATTTGCGGGCATAAACTCGGAAGCAGAGATCCTGGCCAACCCATCCCTGCGGGTGATCTCTGACCATATCCGTTCGAGCGCCTTCCTTGTGTCCGACGGAATTGTTCCAGGCAACGAGGATCGGGCGTACGTCCTGCGCAGGATTATCCGCAGGGCTTTGCGTCATGGCTATAAACTCAATATCCGCGAACCGTTCTTCCACAAACTCGTTGGGGTGCTCGTTGACCAGATGGGAGAAGCATACCCGGAACTTGCGGATCGGCAGGATGACATAGCGGATGTTCTTGCTTCGGAAGAAGAACGGTTTGGAGAGACGTTGAACCAGGGTATGGAGCTGCTTCGAGGGGAGCTGAAGAATATCAAACAGGGTGAGACGATCCCTGGCGAAGCGGTATTCAAACTCTACGATACTTACGGTTTTCCGGCTGACCTGACGGCGGATATCGGGCGCGAACAGGGGTTCGCTGTAGATATGGCAGGATTTGAGGAGGCCATGGAGGCGCAGCGGGCGCGCGGCAGAGCTTCTACGAGCTTTTCGGCAAGTCTTGGTCAGAAAGTCCGGGTGCCGGAGAAGGTCGAATTCAAAGGTTATGGGGAGTCTTCACACGAAGGCAAAGTGCTTGGTCTGTTCGATGCTTCCGGGGATCCTGTCGATACACTGACCGAAGGCACCTCTGGTGTTGTGGTGCTGGATCAGACGACGTTCTACGCTGAACAGGGTGGTCAGGTTGGCGATCAGGGCACGCTCAAAAGCGCCGGATGTGAGTTCCGTGTTGATGACACGCAATTGACCGGCGAGCAGCACATGCACATCGGGACAGTCATCGCCGGGACAATCGAAAAAGATGTCACTCTCGAGGCGAGTGTCGATGACGACCGCAGGGAGAAAATCCGCCGAAATCACTCAGCCACCCACCTGCTGCACGCGGCGCTGCGTGCGGTGCTTGGCGATCATGTTCAGCAGAAAGGATCTCTCGTCAATGACGAGAAGCTCCGCTTTGATTTTTCCCACAATCAACCTGTCACCCCAGGTGAGCTCGATGCGATAGAACGGATGGTCAACCGGGAAATCCGTCGGAACTCTGAAGTCAGAACGGAACTGATGACTTACGACGAGGCAATTGAAGCGGGAGCGATGGCGTTGTTCGGTGAAAAGTACGGCGACGATGTCCGCGTTCTGACAATGGGTGATGGTTATTCTGTTGAGCTCTGTGGCGGGACACACGCCCGGCGCACTGGCGACATTGCGTTGATGAAAATTACTGCTGAAACGGGTATTGCTGCCGGTGTACGCCGGGTGGAGGCAGTCAGTGGAGCGGCGGCAGAAGACTTTGTCAGACAGCAGCAGGGACTCTTGGACGGCGTGGCGACAGAACTCAAGAGTGCAGCGGGTGATCTCCTCGAGCGAGTTAAATCGCTGGTAGATGAAAACAGGCAACTCAGAAAGAGTGTGGATGAGCTGACACAGAAACTGGCCGCAGACAAGGGGTCCGACCTGCTGACACAGGCCGTTGATATGGGAGCGGCAAAATTTGTAGCTGCGAAGGTCGAGGGAGACGGCAAGGCGATGATGCAGACGCTCGATCAGTTGCGGTCCCAGATGGAAAGTTGTGTTGTCGTGTTAGCCCAGGAACAGAAAGGCAAGGTGAACCTTGTTGTTGGAGTCAGCAAAAACCTGACAGCTGAGATCGAAGCGCCGGACGTCATGGATGCTGTCAGTCCTCATGTGGGTGCTCGCGGAGGCGGGCGCCCTGATCTCGCACGCGCGGGTGGAGGTGACAATCCGGCGGGTCTCGATGCTGCATTTACCGCTGCCGAAACACTTGTCAAAGAACGGCTGGGTTAGCTTTGAGTCTGATTGTCCAGAAATACGGCGGCACCAGCGTCGGGGATGTTGAACGCATCCAGGGTGTAGCCAGGCGTATCCTGGGCTATCGCAAAGCGGGCCATGATGTGGCTGTTGTGGTTTCTGCAATGTCCGGTGAAACGAATCGGCTGGTCTCGATGGGTGAAACCATCTCTGACGGTCAGGCGGATCCACGGGAGATGGATGTTCTGACGGCATCGGGGGAGCAGGTCACCATTGCGTTGTTGAGCCTCGCTCTCAAGGCACAGGGGCAGCGCGCGAAATCTTACCTGGCAGACCAGATTGGTATTCACACTGATTCAGCCCACGGTCGTGCGAGGATCCGTCACATCGATACTGACAAGCTCAGATCGGATCTTGAAATGGGCACTGTACCTGTCGTTGCGGGTTTCCAGGGTGTCAACGATATCGGCGAAATCACCACTCTCGGCCGCGGTGGTTCAGACACTTCAGCCGTTGCCCTGGCTGCAGCCCTGAACGCGGATGAGTGTGAAATCTGTACCGATGTTGATGGGGTCTATACCGCGGATCCCCGGGTTGTGGAAGCTGCCCGGCGTTTGAGTGTGGTGACGTTCGAAGAGATGCTTGAGCTCGCAAGTCTCGGGTCAAAAGTTCTGCACCCGCGGTCGGTTGAATATGCCGGACGTTACGGGGTGCCGTTGCGGGTTGTCTCCACCTTCGAAGAAGGAGAAGGCACCCTCATAACAATAGAGAGTGAAGATATGGAACAGCCGCTTGTTTCCGGGATCGCTCACGCACGCGATGAAGCCAAAATAACCGTATCGGGTGTTCCTGACATACCCGGAATTGCATCCAAAATCCTCGGGCCCGTTGGTCGGGCCAACGTTGAGGTGGACATGATTGTCCAGAACACGGGCGCGGATGGCCTCACGGACTTTACGTTTACGGTAACGCGCGGTGATTATGACCGGACCATAAGGCTGCTCCGGGATGTCGCCACGGAAATATCAGCCCGCGAAATCAGTGGCGACAATGAAATTGCCAAAGTGTCGATTGTTGGTGTAGGGATGCGGTCTCATGCAGGTGTTGCAACCCGCATGTTTGATTGTCTGGCGTCCGAGAACATCAATATACAAATGATATCGACGTCTGAAATCAAAATTTCCGTAGTCGTCGCTGAGAAATACCTGGAACTTGCGGTACGCGCCCTACATTCCGAATTTGACCTGGATGAGGAATAGGCAGAGTCTATAGCTCTCGTAGTCTGGCGATGCCAGCAGGAGACCGCTCGTGTTGATACTTACACGCCGCATTGGCGAGACACTGATGATCGGTGACGATATCACCGTCACGATATTAGGTGTCAAAGGCAACCAGGTCCGTGTTGGAGTCAATGCTCCCAGGGATGTGGCGGTTCATCGCGAGGAAATCTACGACCGGATACAGAAAGAAGGCGACGAGCCGGACGAGGAAAAATAGCTGTCCTGATCTTGCAGAATGTGATGGCGGAGAGGGAGGGATTATTCGCCCAGCGCTACCGCGCTGGTCTCGGCGCCGTCGGCTCGCCCCTCTATCCCTCTCTGTAGGAGCGGCTTTAGCCGCGATTCAGGTGAGTAAATGGCGGAGAGGGAGGGATTCGAACCCTCGATAGGGGTTACCTATACTCCCTTAGCAGGGGAGCGCCTTCAGCCACTCGGCCACCTCTCCGCGGGGCCGCAATTGTACATGAGAAATTGATCAGTGAGGATGGATCGGTCGGGATGGATCGCGGTACTTCCTGTACCGCGCCCCTGCGGGCGCCGTCGCTTCGCTCGGCGTCCAAAATTGCTCCCGGCAATTTTGTCGAACCCTCGATAGGGGTTACCTATACTCCGTAAGCCGCGAGCGCCTTCAGCCACTCGGCCACCTCTCCGCGGGGCCGCAACTGTACATGAGAATCTGTCGATGGAAACGAATCGCAGCTGAAGCCGCTCCTACAGAGGTAGATGTTGTAGGAGCGGCTTCAGCCGCGATTTGGTCATGGCAGGGGTCTCGAACAACCCCTCCCTCTCCGCCATCTACTCCTCGTCCGCGTTACCGCCCACCAGGTTGTACTTCTTCACATACCCGCGGAATTGATGGTAGGTGAGCCCCAGCAGATCAGCCGCCTTCCGCTGATTGTGTTTTGCGTGCTCAAGCGCATTATCGATCAGATTGATTTCCGTGACCTTTATGTGCTCTTTGAGATCGACTGGCAGCTCGGCAGATACGGTGGGTTGCCCCGGACCGCCGTTTTCGTAAGCGCCGGGCCGCCATGGTGAGGTGAAAGGGTCAAATATCACCTCTGCGACCTCGTCTTCGGGTTCGGTGCGGTAGACGCATCGTTCCACCACGTTTTTCAGTTCGCGGACGTTCCCTGGCCAGTCATAGTTGATCAACTGATCCTGCACGTCTCCGGAAAACCCGGCGAAAAGCTCCCGATCGAGTTCCTTGGCCATGTTGATTGCGAAGTGTTCAGCGAGCAGCAGGATGTCCTCTTCACGCTCTCTTAACGGTGGCAGCGTCAGAACATCGAAAGCAAGCCGGTCGAGAAGGTCTGCTCGAAATCTGCCTTCGTCTGCAAGACGCGGCAGATCCTGATTGGTTGCTGCAATGAGTCGGACATCGCAGTTGAGTGTTTTGTTTCCACCAACTCTCTCGAACTCTCCGTATTCGATGACGCGGAGAAGTTTTTCCTGAACCAGCATCGATGTGGTGGCTAGTTCGTCCAGGAACAGGGTGCCGCCGTGAGCCCGCTCGAAGCGCCCGTGATGAGTTTTGGTTGCACCGGTGAACGCTCCGGCTTCGTGTCCGAACAACTCACTTTCCATGATTGATTCGGAAATGGCAGCGCAGTTCATTTTGAGGAAGTGGCTTTCCCAGCGGTTCGAGAGAAAGTGCAGACGGGAGGCGATCAGTTCTTTGCCGGTGCCTCGTTCGCCGACGATAAGAACGGGTTTTTCGAGAGGCGCAACGAGGGAAACCTGTTCGAGCGTACGCAGAAAAACCGGTGACTCTCCGATCATTCTTTCGACATCGGGGCGCATTGTGATTCTCACCAATATCTGGTTAGAACCACTATATGCTGTTTTCACATCGATAAGCCAGGGAAATAAAGGCTTTCAAAAACAATGAGTTAGGATCGTGTATAAGTTGGCACGGAATGTGTACTAACAGGGGTGAGTCAGTGAGTACCGGGTGACCCGGGTTGACGAACCGCCGGAACTGTTGAGTTTAACGCGATGGTGACGGTAGAAACACAAACGTGCAAATGGAGGCCAGTGAGAAGATGAGTGTTTTTTCTCGCATGACAGACATCATTAATTCCAACATCAACGCGCTGCTGGACAAAGCCGAAGATCCGGAAAAGATGGTGCGTCTGATTATTCAGGAAATGGAAGAAGCGTTGGTTGAGGTACGGAGCACCTCAGCGCGCGCGATAGCCGACCGTAAGGAACTCGAACGCCGCAAACAGTGGCAGGAGCAGGAAGCTGAGGAGTGGGAACGCAAAGCAGAGATCGCAGTTCGTAAAGGACGTGACGATCTGGCGAAAGGTGCCCTGAGTGAGAGCAACAAAGCACGGGAAATGATCAGTGCGCTCTCCGAAGAACTCGAGGCCATTGAAACCACTCTCGGCAAATTGAACGAAGACGTTGGAGCGCTGCAGGCAAAGATCAAAGACGCCAAGGCTCGCCAGAACGCAATCATCGTGCGAGGCAAAGCCGCGCAGTCGCGTCTCGGTGTGCGTCGTACGTTGAGTGATCACAACATCGATGATGCCATGGCGCGCTTTGAACTTTACGAGCGCAAGATGGATGACCTGGAAGGCCAGATCGAATCGTACGACATGGGTCAGAAAACCCTTTCGGATGAGATCGACGAGTTGGAGCAGGACGAGGGTCTCGATGAGCAATTGAGTCAGCTCAAAGCTCGTGTTAAACAAGCCGACAGTCCGGCTTCTGTGACTAACGTCAATCAGAACACGAGCAAGTAACCAGGCGAATTAGGGGTTCTCTATGGACGGCATTGTGGTCGCATTTTTTGTACCCACGGTCATTTTTATGGTGGTGATCGCTCCGGCCTGGTTATGGATGCACTACCGGCATAAGCAGCGTACCGAAAGCGCGCTATCGGATACCGAACGCGCTGATCTGGAGACGTTGGCTCTGCAGGCAGAAAGCATGTTGGAACGGATTGATACCCTGGAAGCGATACTTGATGCGGAGACGCCGGATTGGCGCAAGCAGCACGATCAAGCGCGATACTGATCCGGGATGGAAGAAGAACGGTGAATGACTCAGATCGACAAAGGTCGCGGAGACCTTCTGAGAGGCGAGATGCCCGAAGGGGTTCTGATGACGGCGAGAGCGGTGACTTTTCTGCGGCGATGGCAAGACTTGAGAAAGCCGTGCAGGAACTTGTCTCGGTTACAGCCGGAGAGCTCGGAGGCCGTGCGACCACCCTGATAGAGGACACGAGTAAACGCCTGGAGGCTGAATTACGCCTCAAGCGGGTAGCGGAAGATCCTGAGGAGCAGTCTGAGCAGGAGCAGCGTCTGGCTCAAAGACGCCGCAATCGCAGAAGACGCCACAGGCTGCCTGATCCTGTGGAAGAACCTATCGTCAAAGATCGCCGATTAGCCGTTGATCCGTCGGATGAAAAAATCGCGGGTGTCTGTTCCGGAATTGCACGTTATTTCGGGATTGAAACCTGGGTGGTCCGCCTCGGCACGCTCACCGGTCTCATCTTCATGCCCCAGATTGTCTTTCCAGCCTATTGGATAACCTATTTTGTTATGGAACACCCGGAAGCAGAGAAACCAGATAAAAAATCGAAAAAATCGCGACGCAAGCGGCGCCGGGAATCGACGCGCTCAGAATGGGAGGCCGGAGACCCTGGATCGCCGGAACCTTCCGAGCCGGGATCTCAATACAATGCTCGGCGGGCCCTGCGGCTGACCAATTCAGACCTCACCCAGGCTGAGCTTCGATTACGCCGTCTTGAGACGTTTGTCACTTCAGACCAGTACGAACTCCAGAAAGAACTGCATCGGATCGAAAGCGATGCAAGTGCAGGTTCACGATCAGAAGAGGGGTCTCAATCTGGAGAGAGTGCTCGTGAGAGCTGAATGGGCGTTCCGGGTGACACTCCTCGTTGTCCTCGGCGTATTTGGCGGCATGAGGTCCGTCTCAGCAGAAGATGAGCTGGTTCAACGAAGCATAGATGTCGATGCTTTTGACACGGTGGTTGCAACCGGCCACCTGCGGATGGAAATCCAACAGGTCGTCGACAAATCAGGTTCGCGTGTCGTCATTGACGGATCATCTGAAACAGTCGAGCAGGTTCAGGTGGAAAGCGTTGATGGAGTGCTTTATCTGGAAACCCCCGAGGGTTTACGTCACGGGGTTGTCCTCGCAACCATTTACCTGGGAACCGTAGAGGAGCTGATCGTCGAGGGTTCGGTAGAGCTCGCGGGAGACAACATACGCGTCGATAAGCTCACGATTGAAGGTCGTGGGCGTGGCAGCGTGGACATTTCCAACTTGCGGGCAAAAGACCTGGTCATTCTGGGAATGGGTCGTCCCCGATTCAATGTCAGTGGTACGGTGGTTAACCAGGTAGTCGATCTTGCCGGTGTAGGTACCTACTCAGGGGCCGGGCTTGCAAGCGAAACTTCCCAGGTCAGCGTGAGGGGCGCCGGGCACGTTGATGTCTGGGTCGATGACATGCTTGACGTGATCATTTCAGGTACGGCACGGGTTCGCTACGCTGGTGAACCGTGGGTCACACAGCGCATCAGTGGGCGCGGCGGTGTTGACCGTTTGTAGAAATCAAAAAAGGAGCACAGAGGAGCACATATGGACGTTTTCACGATGGTTGTCATCATCGTTGCAATCAGTTGTCTGGCTGGCGTTTTGAACAACCACATCAAATCCAGGAATGAAACAGCATCCCTTGATGGTCAGGATGAGATCGAAGCTGAGCTCGACGAGCTTCGCGCACGCGTCGAAACACTCGAGAAGATTGTGACCGACGAACAGTATCAGCTTCGTCGCGAGTTGGACGACCTCGAAGCAAGCTAGATACTCAGCCCCGCGCTTCCATGAGACTACCCATCAGATCCGGGCGGTCGGTGAATATGCCACTTGCGCCGAAGCTCGCCAGGCGCCTCGCCGTTTCCCGGTCGTTTACGGTGTACACATAACAAGCGTAACCCTCATCCCGTATTGACCGGATTCTCTTGCTGGTTGCGATTCGCTCACTCAGGTTGACCGCCTGGGCATTCAGACCTGACGCTGTTTCCCTCCAGCTTTCACGCCAGCGGTGATACAGCACCCCGACAGGGGTCGTTCCGTCCAGTTCGCGAAAGTCCTGGAGCTCCCCGTGATTGAAGGAAGACACCAGGAGATCCAGGCTTTTTGTCTCCCGGATGATGCTCGCCACCCCTGGGGCCGTGTGCGGACCTTTGAGTTCTATGTTCAGGAAGAGTTTTTCCTGACGCAGCCCGGCGTGTCGTTCGAGCAACTCGATGACCTCGTCGAGTCGCGGAATGACCTGTCCATCCCCGGCATCCAGGGAAGCCAGTTGCTCGCGTTTCAGATCGCGCACAAATCCCTCGCCATCGGTTGTACGTTCGAGGCGTTCGTCATGAATCACAGCCAGAACACCGTCGACCAGATGGACATCCAGCTCAACGGCGTCGCAGTACCGCAAGGCGATCTCAAAGCCCGTCAAGGTGTTCTCGGGCGCAATGCCTGCTGCTCCGCGATGACCGATGATCTGGAAACTACCGTGAGAACTCATGGTGGCAGGTGGGCTTTTGCCTTTTTAATGGGGCTAGGGGTCTTGAGGCTGGTAGAATACCCAACATGAGTTACGAGGTGTTAGCCAGACGATTACGGCCGGGCCAGTTCGATTCGCTTATCGGCCAGGAGCACGTTATCCGTGCGCTCAGGCATGCCCTCAATGAAGACCGCGTTCATCATGCGTACCTCTTTACCGGTACGCGCGGTGTAGGCAAAACGACCATTGCCCGAATTGTTGCGAAAGCGCTGAATTGCGAACGTGGCGTGAGTGCGGACCCCTGCGGAGAATGTGGTGCGTGTGTAGCGATCCGCGACAACAGGTTCATAGATCTCATCGAAGTAGATGCTGCATCGCGCACCGGTGTCGATGATACCCGCGAGCTGCTGGAGAATGCCCAGTATCTGCCAAGCCAGGGGCGCTTCAAGGTATATCTCATCGATGAAGTGCACATGTTGTCGATCAACAGTTTCAACGCGCTCCTGAAGACCCTTGAAGAACCACCGGAACACGTGAAATTCCTGCTCGCGACGACAGATCCAAAGAAGGTTCCTCCAACGGTGCTGTCCCGTTGCCTGCAGTTTCAGTTGAAGAACATATCGGCGGCAGACATCGCGGGGTATCTCGGGACTGTTTTGACCGATGAATCCATCGCGTTTGAGGACGGAGCGGTCGAAGTCATCTCGCGTGCTGCTGCCGGAAGCATGCGCGACGCTCTTAGCCTCACGGATCAGGCAATCGCTCATGGCGAAGGCTCCCTTACAACGAAGAACGTCACGGACATGCTGGGTATTGCAGGCAGAGACGAGGTGGGGGCTGTGTTGCAGGCAGTGTCGGACGGTCTCCCAGCCGGAGTGCTGGAGGTGACGGCTGAACTTGCGGAAAAGGGTACCGACTTCATTGACCTGCTGAAGCAGGTGATTGCTGCGATCCATAAGCTTGCTGTTGACGATGCGTTGAATACGGGCGATGGGAACTTCAGTTCTGAAGAGATTCAGCTCTACTATCAGATAGCGCTGCTGGGTTTCAGAGACATACAGTTTGCACCTGATGAACGCAGCGGCTTCGAGATGACCATGCTGCGTATGCTGGCGTTCGCGCCCGATGGACCAGCCGCTGTCAAAACCCGCTCTGATGAAAGTGAGGCTGCCAGCCAGCCGGAAAGCGAGCAGGTTCCGGTAAAAGAACGCAATCCTCATGAGGACGAAGGGCCGGAAAGCGCAACTCAGACGGCTGAGCAGGTTGAGCAGGTTGAGCAGGTTACGCAGAAGGAAGCACCTGCAGTTGAAGCACAGGTGCTGTCACCAGGGTTGGGTGCCTGGTACGACATGGTGGCGCAACTGGAGATTGCGGGTGTCACGCGTATGATCGCTGAGCATTCAGAAATGCTCGAGTTTGAACCCCCGGTCATACGGCTTCGCCTCGATTTGACCCACGACACGTTGTTAAACGACGGGCAGGTGAACAATCTGCGGCGTGCTCTGTCGGATCTGCATGACTTCGAGGTACAACTCGACATACAGACAGGAGAGGTTGCGAGCGAAACGCCGGCAAAGCGGGACGAACGTGTGCGGCTGGAGCGTCAGCAACAGGCGGAAGAACAAATCCGCAAAGACGTGAATGTGCAGAATCTCATGGCAGAGTTCGACGCCCGGGTGGACGAAGTGCGTCCGGTTCAGAGGTAGTTGGTAGGCAGCGATATGAAAGGTATAGGCGATTTGATGAAGCAGGCGCAGGAAATGCAGGCGCGTTTGCAGGAAACCCAGGCGGAGTTGGCGGCGCTGGAAGTCTCTGGCGAGAGTGGCGCCGGTCTCGTGCAGGTTACGATGAACGGGCGGCATGAGGTGAAACGTATCAACCTCGACCCTTCACTCATGAAAGAAGACAAAGAGATCATTGAAGATCTGGTGGCGGCCGCATGTAACGATGCGGTGCGTCGAGTTGAACAGGCTCAGGCGGACAAGATGTCTGAGCTCACGGGTGGCATCCAATTGCCTTTTGGACAATTCCCCAGCTGATGTCCGCAATTGAGACACTGATCGATGCGCTACAGGTATTACCGGGTGTCGGCCCTAAAACGGCACAACGCATGGCACTACACCTGCTGCTTCGCGAACGGGATGCAGGTGTTGCTCTCAGCGATGCGCTTCGTACCGCCATGGAAGATGTTGCCTTTTGCCGATTGTGCCGCAACCTGACGGAACACGAGATCTGTTCGGTTTGCAGGGACACACGACGTGATCAGAAACTTCTATGTGTGGTTGAAAGCCCATCCGATGTCATCGCGATTGAGCAGGCGGGTGGCTACCAGGGGTATTACTTTGTGCTGAACGGTCGCTTGTCGCCGCTCGATGGTGTAGGTCCCGAGGCGCTGGGCATGGACCAGCTGGTTGATCGCGTCAATCAGCTGAATCCGGAGGAGCTCATTCTGGCGACCAACCCGACGGTCGAAGGGGAAGCGACAGCACACTATGTCTCTCAACTAGTAGCGGGACGCATAGCCAGGATTTCACGTATCGCTCACGGGGTTCCGCTTGGTGGAGAGATTGAATATACCGATGGCGGAACGCTTGCACATGCATTTCAGGGACGTCGTGACATTGGCTGACGTTGTCTGGGTCGACAATGACGCACAACTCGCAGCCGCTGCGCGTCAATGGCGGGGTGTCGTTGCGCTCGACACGGAGTTCATCCGAACCGATACCTTTTATCCGGTTCCGGGTCTGTACCAGGTTGCCAGTGCGGGGCGTGTTTATCTGATTGATCCAGTCCACATTGTCGAATGGCAGCCGTTTCTGGACATCCTGACGGACGAAGCGGTCCGCATCGTCATGCACGCGTGTCAGGAAGATCTCGAACTCCTCTATCATCATCTTGGCGTGCAGCCGGCGAATGTATTTGATACCCAGTTTGCCAATGCGTTTGTGTCTGCAGATTTCAGCTTGAGTTATGCGGCGCTTGTCGAGCGACTCCTGAACATAGAATTGCCTAAACACGCTACACGGTCGAACTGGCTGGCGCGGCCTCTAAGCGATGAGCAGATCCAGTATGCGGTCGAAGATGTCATCTACCTGCATGACCTTCACGATGTCCTCACTGCCAGACTTGGGCACGAACAGCGTGATGCCTGGTTTTTCAGCGACATGTCTTTACGCGGGACATACCGACCGGTGGATCCTGACGCCTACTACCTGAACCTCAAAAAAGCATGGCAGTTGAATTCCGACCAGCTGGGGGCGTTGCAGTCACTATGCGCCTGGCGCGAACGGGAAGCGAGGGAACAGGACGTGCCTCGAAATCGTGTTGTCTGGGACGATCATCTTCTGGTGTTTGCTCGCAAACCGCGGTTGACCCACGAGCAGGTCTTCCAGATCCTCCCGCGTGGGGTAGCTCGTCGGTATGTAACCCCGATCATCGAACATCATGCAAACGGTCAGGGTGGCCAGGTGCCGCATCCGGTTCCCCGACCACTCACGTCGAGTCAGGGTGCGGTGGTCAAAACGCTCCGGGAGATAGCCAGGGAGGTCGCGTCTGATCTTGGGCTTGCGCCGGAACTTCTGGCGCGAAAAAAAGACGTGGAGGCATGTGTACGGCATTACGCCGTTCATGGTTCGATGTCTGAGCACTACGAAGCCTGGCGGGCAACGGTGCTCGGTAGTCAGTTTGAACCGCTGCTTGCCAAAGTTGAAGATTGACGGGGTGGGAACTGATATGACCATGCGTTCGACTGAGGTTAAGGTCATGCGCAGTGCCCGACGTGCAGACACGTATGTTTATCTGCCGGTGGATGCGAACTTTGAGGACCTGCCTGAAGGGTTGCGCCGGGTATTTGGCGAAGCAACGGAGTTTCTGCAGTTTACGCTTGATGAAACACGTAGGCTCGCCCAGGCAGAAGCGCCGGACGTTCTCAAAGCATTGCACGAGCAGGGGTTTTATCTGCAGTTGCCGCCCGGTGACTCGCACCCGGTTGATCAATGAAACCATTCTGGGAAACAACCCCGCTTGAAGAGATGAATCGGGAGCAATGGGAGTCGTTGTGTGATGGGTGCGCCAGGTGTTGCCTTGTCAAGCTGGCAGAGGAGGACGGCTCAATTCACTACACAGCCGTTTTTTGCCACCTTCTCGAGAGTGAAAGTTGTCGTTGTACCCGTTACCCGGAGCGACACGAACTCGTTCCCGACTGTGTTGTGCTGACGCCGGAGCGCGCGAGGTCGTTTTCGTGGCTACCCAGATCCTGCGCGTACCGGACGCTGGCTGAAGGCCGGGATCTTGCCTGGTGGCATCCGTTGATATCGGGATCAGAAGAAACCGTTCACGAAGCGGGTATATCTGTGAAAGGCAGGGTAGTCAGTGAACGGGATGTTCATGAAGAGGACCAGGAAGCGATGATCATCCATTGGGTCGAGCAGTGACATGAGCGGCTACTCGTTGGCATGGGTCATTGTAATTGTCGGTGGTCTCGGCGGGGCCGCGGCGCTTTATGGTTTGCTTAAGGATGGTCACTATCTGGTACGTTGGCAGGCGATTGCGCTCAGCCTTATTTTTTTCCTCGTACCCGCCCCGGTTCCCGACCACGGCGACCAGCTTGCACCCGCATTTGTGGTGTTTGTGTTCGAGTGGCTGTTCCAGACCGATGGATCTGCTGGTCAGGCGATGAGAATTCTCCTCATCAGCCTGGCGACGGGTGCCTTGATCACCTGTGTCGCGTATTATGCAAACAGGCGTAGGGAGAACCGCTCTTAATCGCTTAGTAAACATATCGATTTATCTTATTGATATTTAACAAAAAAATAGTAGAACGCCTTCGATGCATAATCCTCGAGTCTTCCCGTGGGAAACCCGCGGAGGATCAAGGTATCGTTGCGCTGGCTATGAGCGCTGCATTAAAGTAGCTGGTTTTGCGTCCCGGCAATGGGAGATTGGGAAAGTTAATGCCTATATTTGAAAGTACCGAAGAATACATCTCGACAGACGAACTGAGCATGGCCGTGGATGCAGCTGTGCGGCTCGAACGTCCACTGCTCATCAAAGGGGAACCCGGAACCGGGAAAACGATGCTGGCCGAGCAGGTGGCAGCTTCTCTTGGTATGCGGCTCATCGAGTGGCACATCAAATCCTCAACCAAGGCGTTGAACGGTCTGTACGAATATGATGCCGTCTCCCGCTTGCGAGATTCTCAGCTCGGTGACGAGCGGGTTCAGGACATCAGGAACTACATCAAAAAGGGCAAGCTCTGGGAAGCATTCGAAGCGGATGAACGTGTGGTGCTGCTCATCGACGAGATCGACAAGGCTGACATCGAGTTTCCCAATGACCTCCTGCAGGAACTCGACCGGATGGAATTTTTTGTCTATGAGCTCAGTGAGACCATCAAGGCAAAAAACCGCCCAATTGTGATCATTACGTCCAACAACGAAAAAGAACTGCCGGATGCTTTCCTGCGCCGGTGCTTTTTTCACTACATCAATTTCCCGGACAGGGAGACGATGCAGCAGATTGTGGAAGTGCACTTTCCTGCCATCAAACAGGACCTGGTGAAAGAAGCGATGGAGATCTTCTTCGATGTACGCAAGGTACCGGGTCTGAAGAAAAAACCTTCAACGTCAGAACTGATCGACTGGCTGAAACTGCTGATGGCAGACGACATTCCAGACGAAATCCTGACCAATCGCGATCCCAGCAAGGCGATCCCACCGCTTTACGGCGCGCTCGTCAAAAACGAGCAGGACGTGCATTTGCTGGAACGATTGGCCTTCATGAACCGCCGAGACAGCCGGGGATAAAACGTGCTCATAAACTTCTTCCTTACGCTCAGGAAGTACAAGGTCCCGGTGACCATTCGGGAACTGATGGACCTTCTCGCGGGGCTTAAGCAGCAACTGGTGTATGCCAACGTTGATGACTTCTATCTCCTGAGTCGCACAGCGATGGTTAAGGACGAGAAAAACTACGACAAGTTCGACCGTGCCTTCTCTGCTTACTTCAAAGGCCTCGAAGACCTGCACGGACTGCTGGAATCCCTCATACCTGATGAATGGCTGCGGCGCGAATTCGAAAAGTCGTTGTCACCGGAGGATCTCGAGCAGATTGAATCGCTCGGTGGGCTCGAAAAACTCATCGAGGCATTCAAGGAGGCGAAAGAAGAAGCGGAGAAGCAGGCCCAGGAAGGCAAAGACGGCGAAGAGGGTGAAGAAGGTGATGCCGACCGGGAGGGCAAAAACGGCCCTGGTGGCCTGGGCAAAGGCAAGAAGAAGAAGGCCAAAAAAGTATGGGACGAACGCCAGTACAAGAACCTCGATGATTCGGTAGAACTCGGCACACGCAACATCAAAATGGCGTTGCGTCGCCTGAGAAAGTTCGCGCGCACCGGAGTCGAAGAAGAACTGGATATGGATAACACCATCCGCTCAACGGCTCACAACGGAGGCATGCTCGATATCAAGATGCGTCCGGAGCGCAAGAACACGGTTAAAGTGTTGTTGTTCCTGGATATTGGCGGATCTATGGATGCGCACGTCAAGATATGTGAGGAGCTGTTCTCGGCGACCCGAACCGAGTTCAAACACCTCGAGAGTTACTACTTCCACAACTTCGTCTACGAATCCGTCTGGAAAGACAACCGGCGCCGCATGAGTGAGCGCATCCCGACCTGGGAGATCCTCAACAAGTACTCTCATGATTACAAAGTGGTATTTGTCGGCGACGCAACAATGGCGCCGTATGAGATTACCCACGCGGGGGGTAGTGTCGAGCACTGGAACGAGGAGCCAGGAACGGTCTGGATTGAGCGGTTCACGAATCTCTACGACAAGCTTGTCTGGCTGAACCCCACACCTCAGGAAACCTGGGAGTACTCGAGTTCAGTGACAATGACCCAGGATCTTGTCGACGGTTGCATGTTCCCCCTGACAGTTCGCGGGCTTGAAGAGGGCATGTCGGAGCTTTCCAAGTAATACACCCGTCGCCACGGTGAAACGTCGCGCGCCTCCAACAAGTAAGCTCGACCGTCGGGTACTTACACGGCGGGATTTCTTTCGTCTGAAAAAAGGTCAGGCTGGCAACAATTTCGCAGAGCAGCTCTCTTCTGCTGAAGAGCGGTACAAGCGGCGTCAGTCAGCGCTCTCGGGGTTATCGCTGGACCTCAACGCTGATCTACCTGTAGCGGAACACGCCGTCGAGATTGGAGAAGCGCTCAAAAAAAGCCCGGTCGTGATTGTCGCTGGAGAAACGGGTTCCGGAAAAACGACACAACTGCCAAAAATTGCATTGCAACTTGGTCTCGGGGTAACTGGCGGTATTGCACATACGCAACCACGCCGTCTGGCCGCACGCACGGTTGCCCGGCGTATCGCGTCCGAAACGGGCGCTGAGTATGGTCGCGAGGTCGGTGCGGCTGTCAGGTTTTCCGAAGAAGTCAGCGAAGACACTCTGGTCAAGGTCATGACGGATGGGCTGTTGCTCACCGAGGTCCGCAGTGACAGATTTCTCGACCGGTACGACGTGGTGATTGTCGATGAGGCTCATGAACGCAGTCTCAACATAGACTTTTTGCTCGGGTATCTGCAGCGGCTCCTTCGCAAACGCAAAGACCTCAAGGTCATCATCACCAGCGCAACCATCGATGTAGAGCGGTTTGCCGCGTTTTTCGACGATGCACCCGTCATTGAAGTTGGTGGTCGTTCGTATCCGGTGGATGTCCACTACATGGATCCGGTTGAAACAGATGACGGGATTGACGGTATTGTCGAAGCCCTCAATCACATCGAAACGCTACCGTTCAAGGGAGCGCGCGATGTGCTGGTGTTCCTGCCTGGTGAACAGCAGATATTCAATACGGCACAGGATCTCAGGAAGCAGTTCCCCGATCGCTACGAGGTGTTGCCGTTGTATGCAAGGCTCCCTTTCGCCGAGCAACGCCGGATCTTCGATGCGAGCGGCCAACTAAGGCGTGTTGTGCTTGCGACCAACGTTGCTGAGACGTCTCTGACCGTCCCGAATATCGGTTACGTCATTGATCCGGGCGTTGCGAGAATCAGCCGTTACAGTTACGCATCGAAGCTGCAACGATTACCCATAGAACCGGTTTCCCAGGCGAGTGCCGACCAGCGGAAGGGCCGGTGTGGACGAGTTGCACCCGGAGTGTGCATACGGTTGTACAGCGAGGAAGACTACCTGGGTCGTGCGGAGTTCACCGATCCGGAAATTCGTCGCGTGAATCTTGCGTCCGTTGTGCTGCAGATGCTGGCGTTTGGCCTCGGCCGGATGATGGCCTTCCCATTCATTGATCCTCCTGATCCGAAGGCAGTGCGTGACGCCGTACGTTTGCTGCAGGAACTCCAGGCACTGGAAGCGACCCCTGAAAAACTCACTCCTCTTGGTCGCGAGATGGCACGTATGCCGGTGGATCCACGACTGGCCCGAATGGTTGTTGAGGCCAACAAACTCGGTGCGCTCAAGGAGATCCTGATCATCGTGTCCGGGCTTGCGGTGGTCGATCCGCGAGAGCGACCGGTGAACAAGCGCCAGGCTGCTGATGAGCAGCACAGCCAGCACGATGACGAGCGCAGCGACTTTCTTGCGTTGGTCAATTTATGGACATGGATAGACGATCAACATGCACAGCTCACTCGCAACCGTTTCCGACGAGCGCTTCAAAAGGCCTTCCTGAACCCGCAACGGGTTGCAGAATGGCGGGCTGTGCATCGACAACTCAAGCTGGTCAGCCGGGACCTCGGCTACCGGGAAAACAGCGGGGATGCCAGCTACGAGAAAATCCACAGCGCCATACTCTCGGGAAGTCTTGGAATGATCGCACGACATGACGAACGTGGCTCCTTCATCGGAGCCCGTAACGTCCGGATGCGGATTTTTCCTGGCTCTGGCGTGTCGAACGCAAAATGGCTCGTGGCCGGCGAGATATCGGAAACCAGCAGGGTTTACGCGAGGTGTATTGCGAGAGTTGAACCTCGCTGGATAGAAGAGCAGGGCAGGCACATCCTGAAACACCAGTACTCGGAACCAACGTGGCATGCCAGACGTGGTGAGGTTGTCGCGTACCGCAGCAGTTCGCTGTATGGATTGAGGGTGGTTGAGCGGCGTACTGTATCGTACAAATCGATTGATCCGGCCGTGAGCCGGGAACTGTTCATTCAGGAAGGCCTCGTGGCCGGCCAGGTAAAAACAGCCCCGGATTTTCTACAGGCCAACCTGGCCGAGATGGCCCGTATATCGGAACTTGAAGCCAGGGGCCGCAGGCGTGACCTGCTCGCAGATGACCGGGTTATTGCTGAATTCTATGATCAGCGTATACCGGCTGACGTCTGTTCGCTGTCCGACCTTAACCACTGGTTGCGCAAAGTACCCGACGCCGCAAATGAGTTGAGTCTGACAGAAGACACGCTGCTGCGTCGGTCTGACCACGCTGTGACCCAGGAAGACTTCCCGGGGGTTATCGAACTTGATGGCATCGAGCTCGAGGTGACATACAGATTCGCACCGGGTGAAGTGGATGATGGCGTCTGTGTAACTGTACCCGTTGGGCTGCTTCCGGGGGTAAGCGCCGGCTTGCTGGAATGGAGCGTACCGGGTTTTTTCCCAAAACTTGTGGAGCAGTGGTTACGAACATTGCCAAAGCAGAAACGCCGGTCTCTGGTGCCTTTGCCGGAGCGTGTGGATGAGATCTGCGCCCGGTTGCTGCATAAGGATATCTATCGCAACGGCCGACTGCTCTCAGTGCTTGCAGGCACCTTAAGAGACAGCTACCGACTGAATGTGTCGGAGCAGGAATGGGATCGCTCTCGTGTGGATGCCTATCTGTTGCCATACGTGCGTGTTGTAGACACGGGCGGTGCGGTGCTCGCCGCTGGAAGGGATCTGGACCAGTTGAAGAGAGATCTCAAAGGAGAAGCGAATGTCGAGGAACCTCAGCCAGAACAGGAGTTGACCGGGCTTGTTGATTTTCCGGATATGGAGCTTCAATCGCAGGTTGTCATTGGGGCCGGGAACGCTCCAAGAATAATTTATCCGGGGCTGAAGGATGATGGCCAATCGGTATCTCTACGTCACTTCAGTGATGTCAGGGAACGAGACAGCAGTCGGCCGGATGCGTATGCGCGGCTGGCACTTCTCAAACTAGGCAAGGTCAGCACCTACTTCCGGAAGGAACTGGATAAACACCCAAACCTCCCGCTGCACTTTGTCGCTATGGGATCGGCCAATGATCTCAAGGATCGGGTCATGCGCAGCGTCATCTGGAGAACGTTCTTTGAGGTGGGCGAATTGCCCATGGATTCACGTTCTTTTGAAGACCGCCTGACGGCAAATCGCCCTGCGCTTGCGGAGATGTTCAACCAGACAGTTGATTTGTTTGCTGCGATTCTCGAGTTGCGCTTTGGACTCGTCCGGTCGTTGGATGGGCTCGTCTCAAAGGCATATGAACCGAGCGTCGATGACATGCGGCAACACCTTGAACGGTTGGTGCCGCCTGATTTCATGACAAGTGTGTCTACGACATACCTGGCTTGTCTGCCAAGGTACCTGAAAGGAATACAGCGGCGAATTGAAAACCTCGAAGGCCATGTCCCGAAAGACAGGCAGGGTATTGCGAATCTCAACCCTCTGCAGAAGCGGCTGGATAATCTGTATCAGGCCGAATTGTTCGACAAAGATCGCGTTGACGCGTTGACCTTTCTGTTGGAAGAGGTCCGGTTGCGGACGTTTGCAGAGACCGTAGCGCGAGAGAAAGTCACAGAACACCCGCTGGATCAGACGTATATGGGACGGCAATGGAAAGCATCGATCAAAAAGCTGGAGAACGAACTCCTGTCAGAAGAGCAGCGTGTGGGGCTCGCCTGAGCGTTGTTTAGGTATCGAAAGAAGAAGCTTTCGGGATAATATGACCGGGGATGGAACCAAATCAGCATACTCGGGTCATATCTTCCGACGCAGGGTTGCCTGAGTCCATCGACTACCAACGGGCCAGTATTGAGGGAGCCTGTGATGTTAAAACTACTGGAGATATTTAAACCTCATGTTCGATCAAGACGATAAAGTGAAAATGAAGCCTGTTGCTGCGGCAGTTGGCACAGCTTTTGTGGCCTCGTTGGCTGGCGCCAGTGTTGCTCAGGCCGATGACAGCCTGTTTGTCGCGGAAGGCCTGGATCGCGGATATGACCTCCTCGCACAGGGCGAAGGCAAGTGCGGTGAAGGCAAGTGCGGTGAAGGCAAGTGCGGCGAAGGTGACAAAGACGCTGAAGGCAAGTGCGGCGAAGGCAAGTGCGGCGAAGGTGACAAAGACGCTGAAGGTAAGTGCGGCGAAGGCAAGTGTGGCGAAGGCGACAAGGATGCCGAAGGCAAATGCGGTGAAGGCAAGTGTGGCGAAGGCGACAAAGATGCCGAAGGCAAATGCGGTGAAGGCAAATGCGGTGAAGGCAAGTGTGGCGAAGGCGACAAGGATGCCGAAGGCAAGTGTGGCGAGGGCAAGTGCGGAGGCCAGGCCTGACATTGCGCTCGATACCCGGTGACAGCAGGAGTTAGCGGCGCAGGGCTCGGGCTTCGACGTGGCATGATGCCATTGCCTGAGGACCTGGACGTTGATTTCTTCGAAGTTGCACCGGAAAACTGGATTGGGATTGGCGGTCGCTTTGGCCGCCAGTTCCGCCAGTTGACTGAACGGTACCCTTTCATCTGCCACGGCCTGTCACTTTCCATCGGCAGCCCGGCTGAACTCGACACCTCTTTCCTGAAAGACGTCAAACGTTTTCTCGATGACCATGAGATTCGCTACTACAGCGAACATCTGAGCTATTGCAGTGACGACAAAGGACATTTGTACGACCTCATGCCGATACCCTTCACTGACGAGGCTGTCCACTACGTGGCGAGACGCATTCGTCAGGTGCAGGAGATACTCGACCGTCAGATAGCGATCGAGAACGTCAGCTACTACGCAGCACCCGGACAGGAGATGGAGGAGATCGATTTCGTGAATGCGGTCCTGGAAGAAGCTGATTGTGCGTTGCTACTGGATGTCAACAACATCTACGTCAACAGCATTAACTTCAGGTACGACCCACTGGATTTTCTCGACCGTCTCAAACTCGATCGTGCCGCTTACATACATGTTGCCGGCCACTATGTCGAAGCTGAAGATCTCAGGGTTGATACCCATGGCAGTGACGTCATCGACCCGGTTTGGGAACTGCTTGCAGCTGCCTACCAGCGGACGGGTCCTTTGCCGACCCTGCTCGAGAGGGATTTCAACATCCCACCGCTTGATGACCTCCTCGTGGAAATAAACACAATTCGCGGCTATCAAACCGTTGCGGAGTCCGGTGTCCAGCTCAGGTCTTAATCTACCCGCATTTCGTTCGGTACAGCTCGACTTTGCGGCACATATTCGCAACCCAGACGTGTACCCCCGTCCGGAGGACGTGGAACCGCGAAGGATGCAGATTTACCTGGACCTCTTTTTCAATAACATTCGCAACTTTCTCGATAGTGCCTTCCCTGTCAGCCGTGAGATCCTAGGCAGGGAACGATGGCTCGAGCTCGTTCGGGAGTTTGTCCATCGCCATCCAAGTGAGTCCCCTTACTTCGCTCAAATTTCAGAGGAGTTCCTGACGTATCTCAGCAATCGGGGTCTGGAAGACCTGCCTGAATATCTGCTCGAACTGAGTCACTACGAATGGGTGGAACTGAACCTGGACATAGCACCCAACGTGCCTGTCCCGTCTTATCAGGAACAGATTGTGCTGAACAAACGCCTGGTCCTCATGCCAGCCCACAGGCTGCTCGTTTATGAATTCCCGGTTCACGAAATAGGCCCGGGCCGTGAACCTGCATCTGAGGATGCAGGGACCCGTATGCTTACCTATCTGGTTGTTTATCGGGGAAAAAACGAAGAGGTGCGGTTTGTTGAATCGAATCCGGTTACCCACCGCCTGTTGGGGTTGGCGGGCGATATGAATCTGGAGGACGCCCTCGCCAGGATTCATGCGGAACTGGTCGAAGGTGGACGCGTAATCGATGACGCTGCTCTTCGGGAGCAGGCCATGCAGGCGTTGGGTCGTCTGCAGAACCATGGGCTGGTAGTTGGATCTGCTCTGGATGGTTGAATACGTTTTGCCTCTTGTAACCCTGTGCGGACAGGAGTAGGGTGCCGACCCCGAGCCCAACGGGATAGAGCACTAGATTTCATGAGTCTGTTAGTGCTAGACCCTGATACTGCTGCGGGTGAAAGTCTGACGCAGCAGTTGACTGATCTAGGATTCGAGGCACATCTTTGCGCAGATGCGGGTGCCGCGCTCGAGGTTTGCGCAAAGGGAAGAACTGAGCTGCTGATCTGCGGCGATCTGACGGTGTTGCCTGAAGTTGGCAACGCAAACCTCCCACCTGCAACTGGCCTGATCCTGGCCACCTCTGAGATTTCCGTCGAAGACGTTCTCGGGTGTCTTGCCGAGGGGGTGGATGACGTCTGGTTGCTGCCTTTGTCCGGAGAACAACTTCGCAAACGGGCTGAAAACGTTGTATCGCGGATGAAACGCTGGCTTGCAGAAGTCAGCAGTGAGTTGCGCGACATGCGAGCTGAACTCGAACGGGATCAGCGGGCCGGACAATACATCCAGATGGGTATGTTGCCGCCAAATCCCATGGGAGTGGCCCACTTCAAATTACAACATCGGGTGGAACCCTCGCTCATCCTGAGTGGCGACTTTGTCGACTACTTCCAGATAACGGACCGTCATTTCGCTTGTTACGTAGCTGACGTCGCTGGTCACGGTGCGTCCTCTGCTTTCGTTACAGTGCTTCTGAAGAACTTTTCGAGACGTCTGCGCCGTGAATACAGGCTTTCGATGCTGGACGATCCCGGTGAAGTCCTGAATTGGATTAACACGGAGCTGATCGAACAGCAGATCGACAAACATGTGGCGATGTTCTTTGGCCTGATCGACGTCAGGGATCAGAAACTTGCGTTTGCCAACGCGGCGCAGTTTCCACCGGCTGCTCTGGTCAGTGGGGAGTCGCTGCAAATCCTGGAACAGAAGGGTAAACCACTGGGTCTCTTCCCGGACAACACATGGTCATCGGAAGTGGTTGAGTTTCCGGTGGGTAGCAGGCTCATCGCGTTTTCGGACGGTGTTCTCGATCTTCTCGAGGGTCCGGGACTGCAGCAGAAAGAAGAAGAACTCAACAATATCCTGATCAGCAATCAATCCATGGATGACATCTGGAGCTGTCTCGACACCACCCGTCTTGGGGTCGACGATGTGAGTTGTCTGTACGTGCATCATGAAGCCTGAGGCCGGAACGTAAGTGAACGGTCGAATCCTAGTGGGTAACCATTCAGGGGTTTACGTCATACGGTTCGAAGGTGACGTGAGAGTCACGCTGTCCGGATCGTTCGATCACTACCTCGAGTCGATGCTCGCCGATCAGGAAATGACATCCGCCCTTGTGGACCTGTCGGGAGCGGAAGCGATCGATAGCACCTCGCTCGGGGTCCTTGCCAAACTGTCCATCGCCTATCAGAAGGAGCGGGGCAAGTTGCCGACGATGGTCTGTTCATCTCCTGATATTCTCAGGATCCTCCACAACATGGGTTTTGAAGACATATTCGTTATCGTCAACGAAGCGTTCGAGTCGGATCAGAGCCTTGCAGAACTGCCCCTCGCAAATGACATTGCCGAAGAGGATCTGCGTAACAGAGTGATCGACGCCCATCGGGTTCTGATGGATATGAACGAACACAACCGGGAGACGTTTAAAGACCTGGTCAGTGCACTGGAAGCAGAAGCTCAGCAAGACCCGTCGAGTATGTCTGGATAAGTAAATGGGGTCAGAGATAGATAGGGTCAGAGTTTCGACTCTGCCCCTGTTTAGCTCTCATCCGATCTCTTCAGGCTGTCGCGCGCGCTCAGTTTGGCCGCGATGAAGTCACGGTGAGGTACATAAAGCAGATCGGCGATTCTGCGAATGGTGTGTTCTTCGAATTGATCCACGCCTTCATCGATGAGGGCAATCATCCACATTGTTTCGACCAGGCGCGTTTTCTGTTCCGGGAGAAGGTTTTCGTTCAGTGTTCGGGTGAAGGGAAAGACGCCGACACTCTCATCATGGTGGGCACGGGTTTCTTCAATGATGACTTCCAGCTTTTCAGGGTCGATCTCGAACTGACTGGTCAGCGCGCCGGTGATGACTGAAAGTTCCGACTCGGCGATTCTATGATCAGCCCAGGCAATCTCGAAGAGGAGGGCTGCTGCGGCGAGCTCTATGTTCGGAGATTCGTCTTCCGGTTCGTCTTTGAACAGGTTAAGCAGTCGATCGAACATATTCGCCGATACGCCTCTATGCTGCCTGCCTGAAGAAGACCTCGAAGGCTTCGTCGAATACGTCGATCGAGTTTGACCTGAGACGGTCTGCATCGCTCAGCATACGGCGATAACGGCGGGCACCTTTGAGTCCAGCCGTCAGCGAAAGGGCCGGGCGAATCAGATGTCTCAGAGCAACTCCCCGGTGGAGTTGTTCCTGCATGTACGCCCGGTAGGCTGTGAAGATCTCCCAGAGATCCGGATGAAAGTCAGGATCGATCAGGTGACGCTCGATCTCCGAGAGGAGCCCGGGAGTCTGGTATGCCGCCCTGCCAATCATAACGCCGTCTGCCCACTCGAGGTGATCCATCGCCTCGGCAGACGTTGTGATACCTCCGTTGATGACAATCTCCAGGTGCGGGTACTTGTCTTTTACCTGACGTACGCGCCAGGGCTGCAACGGTGGAACTGACCGATTCTGGGCCGGGCTCAAACCGCTCAAAAGAGCCTTGCGAGCGTGGATGTACAAACGTGTGCAGCCTGCGGCTTCGACGGCGTCAATGAAGCGTTCGAGGAATTCACTGGTATCAAGATCGTCGACACCCAGGCGACACTTCACAGTGACCGGCGCGGCGGTGGAATCTCTCATCGAATCAATGCACTCAGCGACCACTTCCGGTGTTTTCATGAGACAGGCACCGATGGATGCTTCCTGTACCCGCGAGGAGGGACAGCCCACATTCAGGTTGATCTCATCGAAACCGGCAGCAGATGCAAAACCTGCGCACCGGGCAAGTTCCCGGGGGTCGTTGCCGCCGAGCTGCAGGACAACCGGATGTTCTGCCGGATCGTGTTCAAGCAGGTGCCACTGCTCGCCGTGGATCAGGGCGCTCGTCGACACCATCTCGGTAAACAGGCGTACTGACGGCGCATGTAGGCGATGAAGGTATCGGCAATGCCGGTCCGTGTAGGCCATCATCGGGGCTACACAGAACATACTGGATCGGTCGGGGCCTGGTTTGGCTTGGAGAATCACGGGCGGGATTGTAGCCGAACAGGGTCACAGGCACCTCCACAACCCTGTGGAGTCGGTGAGAGCCAATCCTCAAAAACTGCAAATTTATTGCAGGATTGCACGCAGGAATTGCGTTAGTATTGAGTAAGTGTCTGATATTTAAGGAAATATGTCTGAAATACCCCTGTAACACTTTGTTTCATATTTCTCCATTTTTACCTCCATTTTTCCTTCATTTTTGTTTAAATAGTTTGTATAGTTCCCGCCCAAGTCATTGATAGTAAAGCGCTTGCTGCTCATCACGCAGGTGCGGTCACCACTAGAGACTTTTTTCGGAACGCTTAAGGCTTTTGTCAGAGGCTTCTGTCTACAAACTGGAATTCCCAAATATGTTGAGACAAAGAACAATAAAAAGAGCCGTCCATGCCATTGGTATTGGGGTTCATTCCGGAGAAAAAGTCCGCATGACACTTCGCCCTGCCGGGGAAAACAGCGGTATTCGCTTTCAGCGTTCAGACATCAAAGGTAGCCAGTCGATTGGCGCGGATGCGGAGAACGTCTCCGATACCACCCTGTCCACGAGTCTCGGTCATCATGATGTCCGGGTAGCGACTGTCGAACACCTGATGTCGGCTCTGTGGGGCCTGGGTATCGATAACCTGTTGGTTGAATTGTCGTCAGAAGAAGTCCCGATCATGGACGGCAGTGCATCACCGTTTGTCTACCTCATCAACACGGTCGGCATTGTTGAGCAGAACGCACCCAAACAGTTCATACGAATCACCCGGGAAATTCAGGTAAACCAGGGTGACGCATACGCGTGTTTGAAACCTCACAACGGGTTCAAAGCGGGTTATACGTTTGTAGCGGACCACCCGGTTTACAACCGCTACCCGAAATACGCAGAGCTGGATTTTTCCAACATTTCCTATGTTGATGCTGTCAGCCGTGCCCGCTCGTTTGGCCTCGTAAAAGAACTCGAACAGGCACAGGCGATCAACAAATGTCTGGGATCGAGCCTCGAAAACGCTGTTGGCATTGACGACTATTCAGTCATCAACGATGGCGGGCTGCGTTACGAAGACGAGTTCGTAAAACACAAACTGCTGGACGTGATTGGAGACCTCTATCTACTTGGCAAGCCCGTTCTAGGAGCGTTCGACGGCTACAAATCGGGACACGCGCTCAACAACAAACTGGCGCGGGCATTACTGCGATGTGAGGACGCCTGGACGATAGACACATTTGATCCGGCCGCTCACCCTGTTGCCGAGCCTATACTGCAACCTGCTGCTGTAACTGCCGTTTAGCTGCTCGCTACTCGCCCGTCAGGCGCTATGCGCCTGACCCCGCAACCGCTTCTTCATGCATGGTCGTGAGGAAGTTCCTGATCGCAATCAGTGCATCGTTATAAGGCATGAGGCGTTCGTTCTCGAGGACACGCGCCATGTCGCTGATGGAGCGTTTACCGTCAATCAGGGACATCATGAACACGTGGATACGGTGTGTCGTGATCTGCTGTTGAAACTGAGGTGATAGTGGTACGGCCTGTCCGGGATCACTGATCCACAACGGGACAATCTCGCCTCTGGCATGGGTGGTCGACGCTGTTTCGAGCTGGCACCATTGCGTGTAAACAAGCTCCTCTCGTGCCTGGCGGCTCGCAGGGGACTGAAGATAGGGCAGGTGGGTATCCTCGGTTTTCAGAACACGATAACCAGAAGCTACGGCCAGTTCCGCCAATTCTCCAGCAACCATCCGGACAGCCTGGTTGCCCTGAAAGGCAACAGATCCGTGATTCAGCCAGTACCCTCCGGGTTTCAGGAAGCGGCTGATGACTGCCATGAGGTCCTGCGGCGGGCAATCGATCACGTCTATCAACCAGGGTGTCAGGATCACATCGAACGTCCCTTCAGCGAACGGTGGGTGCAGCGCGTCAGCGCAGACAAATTCGAGTCCCCGGGTTTGTGCTGGTGCCCTCAACTGGCGGGTGACGGCTGATTGGGCAGCGTCTGCCGGGGCGAGGGGGAATTCCGTCAACTCCAACGTGTCGCCCGATGCCATCCGATGACCTATGAAGGTGAGAAGCGGATTGCTGTCCAGGGCCTGAATCGACAAGTCAGGCCGGGTTGCTCGAAGTCTCTGGTTGAGGTCGTATGCGAGTCGACCCGCGCCGCAACCCAGGACGAGAACGCTGGCCAGGTTTTCCACTGTCTCGAGGTATTCTCCCAGGTGAGTTGCCACCAGGTTGTTTTCATCGTCACCCCAGCACCAGTCACGAAAAATGTGAGGTGCGTAGCTGAGTACACCCTGGTGCGTGGGGAGTTGAGTTCCGATGGCGTTGTGCAATTCCCTCGCCAGAGGCTGACCAGGGTCGAGATCTTTCAATAGTTCCGTCAGTTCGCCGATGTGAGCCTGTAACTTGCCCTTGACGAAATTCAGGCGCGCCTGGGTACCTTTGAGATCTGATTTGGCGGTTTCCAGGACGTCAATTTGCGCCTCGATGTCGCTCAAGGCTGCGTTGAACCGGGTTCTCCATTCCGCCCGGGCGGCTTCCGGATCCCGCCACAGAAACGGCAGGCCGTTCAGGTTGGGGAACCGGATATTGCAGGGCTCGCACCTGAAACCGGTGGCCTGTTTCTCCAGTGGGTTTTGACAGATTGGGCATGCATATCCCAAGTGCAGATCTCCGGGTAGCGCAATGTGGTGCCTGTAACGCGGACGAGGCTACCACGCGCGAGCCGGGACGATAACCCGAATTGTGGCTACACCGGGTTGTCGATAGTCCCGTTCACGATGGGCTGAAATGCGGTCAGGCTATCCTGAAGAGTTGCATTGCCGAGGCCGTGGCCTGGCAGAGCGGTCCCGAAATTCCCATTCTCGCCGTGTAGTGCCATGTAGTTGAGGACAATGGTCTCTGCGAGCAGATTGACGTTATTCGCAGCGGGTGTTGCTGCTGTTTCGACGGAGCCGTCAGGCCGCATGTACCCAATCTGCTGGTGAATCGCCTGCTCCTCAGGGGTTCCACCGATGAGTTGAGGCCGGCCACCCGGATTGTAGACAAGGAAAAAAGTAGCAGCGGTCTGTTGGTCGTCACTGGTCCATTCACCCTTTCCGCGACCGTCAACGGTGTCGTCAATGACGCCGTTGGAGGATAAGGAGCCGTCGGACATAATATAAAGCATGAGGGGCATGCCACGGATAGCCGCGTATTCAATGCATGCACCCATACATTGACCGGCGCGGAAGTCCTTCACTTCGCCCTCCGCCCGGCGGCCACCGTGGTAGTCGTACCCACCCATTTCAATGGTCCCTGCGCCAGCGAAGCCGTTCAGCACCATTTTCATGACTGAAGCCGTTTTGCGGAACTCACCACCGGATCTGTCACCGGCATTAAATTCCAGATCGCTGAAAATACCCGTTGCCCCGACAATTTCCGGATCACCGGCTGGATCCAGCGTACTTGGATTACCGAACCGGTCTGCGAGGTCAGCGCTTTTGAGGTAGCCGCATTTAACGAGGTCTTTTACGACGTCGTCGCTCGTCACGGGATTACCGTCAACGTCGACAGCCTTCATCTTTTCGTCGCTGATCCGGTATATCGACTCCATGACCGCAACTGCGTCCTGTTGCGAAAGGACGGAAGTGAGGTCGCCCACATCGACCAGGCCTGTGACGTCCGTGGGACGGTCTACTTTCGTCGGCCGGATGGTCAGATCGATCATCGATTGCGGGGCCATCGAGTTTCCGCCTGAGTCAGAATTCTCTGATCCGATCAGGGTCAGAAGGGAACCGTCCGCGCCTGCGCTGGCGATGCCATACATCGGATTGTGGGGGTTGTTCCCGGTGTCGTTTTCGGAGCGGGCAGGTATTACGGCGCCGTTTGTGTTCGCTGCCGTTGCAGGTGAGATCTTTGTCATCATGCCACGCAGAAACGCGCTGTCTGAGTGAAATGCGAGTCCCAGCGTCTGGTCGACGAAATCATTTGTCTGGGTCGCGGGATTCACAATGGAAGGAACCATATCGCCTGGCAGGCCCTGGCCTTCGTAGCCGGCAGTAGTGAGAAAGTCGAGCTGACCACCCTGGCGACCCACAAGCACGTTGGATCCCGCCTGATTTGAACCACCGGCGAGGTCGAACGCGATGAAAGGTATCTTGCCCGCGCCCTGCGTGGCGATCCCACAACTCGAAACGAGCGGGAGAAGGTCGGGCGAAAGCGCTGCCCTGACACCGCCAGGCAGTGTCACCATCGTTCCGCCGAGAAGCGCCGCAGACCCGGTGATGAATCCCTGTGCCAGGAATTCCCGCCGGGTGCGAGGCCTCGGATGATTCGGATGGCACATGGGATCATCGTATTGGCGTTGTTTCTTTCTTCGCATAACAGTCTCTGATGATTAATCTTTATTGAACAAGCATCGCGGCGCTTCCGAGGACCGCTGCACACGCGGCTTTGACGACGCGTTCCACGCGATCGGGTTCACAACCCGCTCCGCAATTGGTCAGGTTGTCGACCAGCGTGTTCACTTCCAGCGTGACCGCAGCGATATCGGGCTGGGTCGGTATGCCGGTTCCAATCATGTTGTTGATGAGAGGATCCAGAAGGAGGCTTCGATCATCGAACGCCGTGCTGATGTCGTCACCAAAAGGGAAGCCCGGGAAGTAAGCTGAGCGGGCACTTGTGTCGTCCACCAGGACTGCGCAGTACTTGATGGCAAGCTGGGTGATACCCATCTGCTGTGATGAAATGAATCCATCAATGTTCGATTCGACCGGTAGCGCCTGGTGAACCAGGTCGAAGGTTGATGCCACGTCATTTTGAACGTGAGAGATGCCGGTCATTTTTGACATCGTGGCGTTAACCTCCGCAAAGTCGCGTATACCCAGCAGCGGATCGCGTGGCACGTCCGGGGGAGGCGGCGGCGCGATTGGGTCCGCTTCGACAAAGACATTCGTCTCAGTGCCGAGCTGCTCGAAAGTCAGGAAGAACTCATCCGCGGTAGGGCCTTTTTCCAGTGGGATGATCGTGCCAAGGGCCGACAGTATCTGTCGTCCTTCACCGGCGTAGTCGGTGTCGTTGATGTTGATATCCAGGGCTGCAAATGCCTGTCCCACGACGATCTCGCGTCCGTTGAGGCCAATACGCATACCCCTGAGATCAAAGCTTCCTGGTGTAGCTGCGGAATCGAGCAAGACGAAAAACGGCTCGTCGAAAAGATAGCTGTAGGAGTCAAACTGGCTGACTTCAAAAACGACATACGCATCTGTCAGCCCCAGGTGATCGCTTACGTTGAACAGCAGGAAGTATTTTTCGCCAACGCCTACATCGAAGTTTTGTGTGATCTGGGCAGGTGTAAGCGCACGGTTGTGAATCGCCAGGAGGCGGACTGTGCCAGCCCACCGGCTCTGGTTGTCCACCTCGCTTGCGAGCGCCAGGGCAAACGTGTCGTCCCAGTCGTTCAGGAGGCCACCGGGAATGGGATCCACATCGTCGGTGAACTGGCCGTTGACGTACATCTGTCGGCCGTTTGCCGGGTCGTAGGTGACAACCACGTGCTGAAGCGTTGCCTGCAGGTCTTCGTCAGCATCCGCGGTTGAAAGTCGAGGTTCCCCGGCAGGGTCTGTCTGGTCGGAACGTACAAACGTGTCATAGTTGTACAACGTCTGACCGAGCATGAAATTCCTCGACGTTGGTCCACCGGAATAGGTGACGATGCGCGCGGGACCGTCCTGCACGACGTTTGCCGGTGCAACCCACGCTTCGAAAGTGTATTCACCGGTTGCAGTGATCAGGTTGTGCAGTTTTGCTGAGGCGGTGGTCGAACCCTGGGCTTTACCGTCCAGAAACTGGACGCCCCAGCCACCGACCCAGTTGTAAGTTCCCGTGAGATTGAGGTTCAGAGAAGGCTCGATTCCACTGGTATCGAAGGCAGTTGTACCGTTCCCCGTCTTGAATTCGTACAGGGCGATGACATTTGTTTCATGCCTTCCTCCGGCAGACGAAACAATGCCGTCAGTGAGAGAAAGAGCCTTTGAGACCACCAGGTCGGGATCGACTTGTGTAGGCGTAATCGTGTTTGAGAATGCCGTTATGACGTTCAGCATCTCGGTGGAGTTGGCCTGGCAATCCGACCAGCAGTTGTGGAATTCGCTACCAAGACGGAGCACGAACCGGGAATTCGACGGTGTTTCGAGATCGATCTTGGTCTGGGCAGCGGCGTACGCGGTTTCGATTTCTTCGCTGGCAAAAAACGGACTCTGGGGCACTGCTGCTGAATCCGTATGGCAGCCTGCACAGTAGAGCGTCAGAAGCGGGTAGACAGTCGCTGCAAAGTCGCTCGAGTCGGCCGGGAAGTTCTTGCTGGATCCCGGATCCCTGATGATCGGGGCTTCGAGCTGGATGATCTGGCCGCTGCCACCCTGAGAAGTGCCTGACCAGTTTTCGATGTATGACTCGATAATGTCGCCGCATGCGTCATCATTGGTCAGCCAGCAGTTGTGCCCACCCCGGACCTTGGTGACCATGATCGAGGCACCTGGATCAGCGAGGTCAACAACGGTGTTAGCCTCGCTGTAAGCAAGGTTGATGTCATCGGAGCGGACGAAGCGCGGAGACTGGGTGTCGTTGTGGCAGGAGCCGCAACGGTTGTTCGGAACA
>JANQFF010000354.1 GCA_028277965.1 Pseudomonadales bacterium | reverse complement strand
CGGATAGCGATTGCATGTCCCAGCCCTGCTCGTCCAGGGCCAGAAAATGATAGCGCCGCCAGATAGCAAGCTGCTCACCGGAGCAGATCAGATTCAGGATGCCATGATCATGGAGAAAGACTACAGGACGCCACTCGGGATCCGCGGGTACATCGCTCATGCCGACCATCCGGTGGTCTTCCAGCAGGATCAGCTTCCACTGCTCGCGGGTCTGACCCAGGATGAACAGGCGGTTGCGTGCCTTCTCGACAGCCAACTTCCGGGGCTCGAAGCCGTCGGGCAGGGGGATGGCCCTCTCTGTCCCCTGCCAGGGGTCGATACCGAGCACCTGGTCGGACTGGTAGCGGATAAAATAGAAGGTGCCATCCGCCCCGACAAACTCCATGCGTGCACTGGATGTAGTGCCCTGTATCCTGGCCAGTTCGTGCCAATGCTCGCCGGCATCGGCCGTAGCATGAATCGATGCAGCTGTCCAGGCATAGCCTCTGCGGTCATCGATGAGCTCGAAACCTCGCATACCGTGAGGCAGGGCACAGTAGTCACGCCACCGGCGCCCGCCGTCATCACTGACCACTAGTGAGTGATCGAACGGCAGCCGGATTTTGGGCGGACCATGGGCAACCATCTTTCTCGCCCACAGGCGGCCGGTCGATGGCTGGTATCTCAGCGGGTCGAGTACATTGTCGCCCACATGGACCGACGTCCAGGTCTCCCCGCCATCCCTGGTCTCCTTGATAAAGGTCCTCGACCCATAATGTTTGGTGGCATCCGGATTGGTTTTCCGGTCCGGCTCCTCGACCTCGGAGCGCCAGCCCAGCTCGCAATCACGGAACGCGAGTGAGACGATCTCGTTTTGGATCTGCAACTCTTCGATTTTGTGCCATTTGAATCGTTTCATCAGAAGACCCCTGCGTAAGAACCAACCGGAGCTATCCGGGCATCAGGACCGGCAAGGCTCATTCGAGCAACGCTTCGATCAGTTCTCGTTGCGCGTCCCGCAGCTTCCGTTCCGCTTCCCGCAGCTCATTGTCCGCCTGCTGCGCACATTTGCCGATTGTCGCGAGACCAATGACGAGAGGTTGCCACCGGAAAATTATTTTCTCCCAGGCGTCAAGCTCGTATGTCGCTGCGATTTTGGCAAAATCCGCACACGGCAGGCCCAATAGACCGGCTCCGAGATAAGCAACGTTATGAGATTCGAGCACGAATTTCTCGAACTCCTCCTTATCCAGCTCCAACCCCGGGTCTTTTTCAAGTCTTTCCTCCATGTCCTGCTGGAGCCGGCAGCGTACCTTTTGTAGCCAGGCCTGTCCCTGGGGAGACAGCCGCGGGTAGGTTTCCCTTGTGAACTTGTCACAGTAGTTGAAGCCGAATTTCTTATAGTATTCCGGCGGTCCTTCATCAGTAGGTGGTTCACAACATTCATGCCGGTCAACGAAGTCTTGATGACGCGTTCGGTAATACTCACACCCTGCAGGGTCATCAGCCGCTTTGTCGCAGGCGGTGGGCTCAATCGGCGTCGGGGTATCGTTACAGCAATCCTTCGGGCCCGGATCGTCCGCTCTCAGCCGGGCCGGATTGAGCCTGTC
>JANQFF010000352.1 GCA_028277965.1 Pseudomonadales bacterium | reverse complement strand
ACTCTAAATATAGACCCGGCACCGCATAGATAGAGAATGAGTCAACGTATCTCCCATGTCATCGGCATCGACGATGCCCCCTTCGAACCCGGCCATCGGGGTGATGTACAGATCCTGGGCTGCGTGTTTGACGATGGACATCTTGACGGGGTGGTAAACAGCCGGGTGAGACGAGACGGGGTCAACAGTACCGCCCGTATTGCCGAGATGGTGCAGGTATCACGATACGCCCGGCATCTGCAGCTGGTTTTGTTGCAGGGCATCGCCTTTGCGGGCTTCAATGTGGTGGATATTCACCGTCTGAACCGTCTGCTGGAACTACCTGTGGTGGTGGTGATGCGACGTCAGCCTGATAGGGCTGCGATCAGGAACGCCTTGCTCCATCGGGTAGCGGGAGGTCGCCGCAAATGGGACTTGATCGAGAAGGCGGGAGAGATCGAGCCTGTGGGGAAGATCTTCGTGCAGCGTGCCGGTATTAGTCGGGCGCAGACGCAGCAGGTGATAACCGAGCTGACCCGGCGAGGTCATCTGCCGGAGCCCTTGCGTACCGCACATCTCATAGCCGGGGGGTTGAGTCCATTGCCCACTCGTCAACGGGCCTGACCTTGAACAAAATGACCCGTGCCCGCCACAGCAGCGAATGAACTTTTTCCTCGCCTTCGACGTCATTGGTTTCATAGAGCCCTGAACTTGGTGAAAGCTTCTGTTGTCCAGTTGCCTCTGCTGAATGACACTGGAGTGCTAATTATTCCTGGTCAGGAAACAGGGAATGCTGATTCAGATGATCAGATTCTAAATCGATGAGGGTGAAAAACCGCAATTCATCAAAACAATCACGAGCTGATCAACCACTAGGTAGGCTACAGACCACAGGTGATCTCTTGAACGCCAAACTGCAGATTTTGATCGGGCTGTTTATGCTGCTGTTTTCACTCATGGTCACGGCCCACACCCCGCCGCCAGGCGCCCGGGTTTTTTTTATCGACATCGAGGACGGAGATGTTGTTGAAAGCCCCTTCAGGGTC
>JANQFF010000324.1 GCA_028277965.1 Pseudomonadales bacterium | reverse complement strand
ACGAAACAAAAAGGGGATTTACAGAAAAGGAAGCCCTGTTCAAAGAAACAGCGGATCAGCTGAAAAAGGAATTCGAAACACTGGCCAATAAGGTATTCGAGTCTCAGGGGGTCAAGCAGCAGGCTAACCTGCAGAACGTACTGACCCCTTTTAAAGACCAGATTGTCGACTTCAGGAAAAAAGTCGAGGAGGTTTATCACCACGAAACGCGGGAGCGGGCCTCACTGCTGACCGAGATCAAGAATCTTCAGGCAGCGTCTGAACGCATAAACAACGAAGCGGAAAACCTCACTCGCGCGCTCAAAGGTGACAAAAAGCTGCAAGGTAACTGGGGAGAGCTCGTTCTGGAACGTGTCCTAGAGGAATCAGGATTGCGTAAAGACCACGAGTACTTCCTTCAGCATACCCTGAGAGATGAAAGCGGTGACTTCAAACGTCCGGACGTGCTGATCCGCCTGCCGGACAACAAGGACGTGGTCGTCGACTCAAAAGTCAGCCTCAATGCCTACGAAGAGGCTCTCGCCAGCGAGGATGAGGATGCGCGGGAACAACTTCTGCGCCAGCATCTCACACACATGCGCAATCACGTCAAACGCCTTTCTGAACAGGACTACGACCAACTGCCGGAGGTTCGTTCGCTGGATTTTGTGCTCCTGTTCGTCCCCATCGAGTCCGCCTTTACCCTGGCCATGGAAACAGATCATCGTCTGTTTACCGATGCCTTTTCGAAACGCATTGTGATCGTCAGCCCTACGACCCTGATGATGACCCTGCGGATCATCAACAACGTCTGGCGATATGAGAAGCAGAACCGCAACGCCCAGGAGATCGCTCAAAGGGCAGGGGCGCTATATGACAAGCTGCGCGTGCTCGTTGAAGAAATGGACAAGCTGGGGAACCAGCTCAAGACCGCGGACAAGACCTACCAGTCCGTTTATTCAAAACTGGCGACTGGCAAAGCGAATCTCGTGAGGCAGGTCGAACAGTTTCGCGAACTTGGTGCACAGGTCAAGAAACCGCTGCCTGACAAGTTGCTTGAAAACTCTTCGGAGGATTAAGAGCTCCCACTTGGAGGCAGCTGCGTTTTCCATGTGGGGTGGCTTCAGCCGCGATTGTGCGCCTGTTCTCACTTAACTCAACACAAAACGTGGCATGCATCCCGCATTTACCGCGTGCGTCCCAAACTGTCTTGGCTGTCACAGAACCCACTGATATCACCGGGTAGATTAGCGCCTGCATAGAAATGGACTGCGAGAGGAATTTATGCTGGTTCTAACCAGACGGGCAGGCGAGTCGATCATGATCGACAACGAAATTGAGCTCAAAGTGCTCAAGATTCGTGGCAGCCAGGTGCACCTGGGGATAGATGCACCCAAGAAATCCACGGTGCACCGCAAAGAGGTGTGGCTGCGTATTCATGGTGAACCCCAGGCAGCGGCTTCGAAAGCCTGACACTTGTCTCCGGGCGGCGCATGTCGCCCATCAACACCCGCTTCAGACCCCACCCAGAATAAACGAGGGCGTCTCACAGATGGCGTATGGATGAATGTGAAACTCATCCAGGGCCGTTCGATAGACCCTCACGTTTTCCATCCGCTCCCGGTCGAGCTGTTCCTGGCTCGGTTTAAGAAACACGCTGTCTATCTCAGACCAGATCGGGTTCATTACCTGCAACTCTGAAAATGTCGCCCTGGTATCCCACTGGCCCCGGTGCAGTTCGACAACCTCGATGCGGCTGATATAACTCCAGTGTGTGAAGGTGGCAGATTCGTCCTCCGGCTTCGATGCGAAGAGAATCGGTAGCCTGACGTCGTCCGCCTGTGCCCTTTCCAGCATCTCACGAGCTACCAGCCACGGATGATCGTCACGGTAATGACCTTCACCGCTCCCCTCGAGCATTGCCTCAATGGCTTTCGAAGTCACTATGGTTGCGATACAAAAAGGATAACTTGCGGTGTTTTCCAATGAGTGCTCTCCTATTCACCTGGAGAATGTCTGGACGCCATGTTAACCCCCGACCAGCCAGCACCGGAAGATTACTACCAGAATAACTGTCGTACTCTGCTTCGATTCGTCCATGCGCAATCCAGGCATTTGCTGGACGATTCAGAGCTCCACCAGATTGAGGCGTTTCTCGGTACAACCGACGATGCCCAGCGCCTGTTTGCCCGCCTGTTGACCCGCAAAGGACCCTTGTATCGCCTGGACAGCCTCAATTACCGGGAGGTTGGCGATACGGCATCCGCTCTGGCGGAACTCTCAGCCCTTGGTCTCGTCCAGTCAGACGCTGTACATCCCGCAGATCAGGTGCTGCACATCCTGCGCAAACATGAACTGGTCCGTATGTGCCACGATAAAAGATCTTTATCCAGGTTCAAGAAAACTGAACTGACCGCATTCATTCTGGGTACCTATCCGGATCCGGTCATCGTCAGGCGTGGTCGGGCGCTGGCAGGGTGGTGCAGCGTCGCAAGACCAGATGTCTGGACCTTGGTCCGGCTACTCTATTTCGGCGACCGCATACAGGACTGGTCAGCGTTTGTCCTCAGGGACCTGGGGATGGTGACATATGAACAAGTCGAATTCAGTCGACCCGTCCTGCGCTCACGAAGTGATCTCATCAGGGATCTTATGCTCCGCTCTCACAGCACGCTCTCACGCCGTGTTGACGATTTCCCGACGTTGGGTCCGGAACTCAGACAGGCACTCATCAATGCCCACACCGACAATCGATTCGCAAAACGCCGTCAGGAACGAGCGTTGCTGCGCCTCGGCGCCTGGGAGGAACGGCAGGGCAGGCTCGAAGATGCAATTCTGACGTATGACAGTGTCCGGCGTCACCCTGCCCGTGAACGTATTGTGCGCGTCCTGGACCGGCTGGGAGACGAAACCGCTGTCCAGGCGGTTCTCGAAGAGATACGACAGACTCCGATCAGCGACGAGGAAGCGCAGTTTGCGCAGCGGTTCAGAAAGCGCAGGGCTGGATTCCAGCCGAAAACGACTGTTATCGATATCGATGCTGTGGAGTCATCTGTCGAAATTCAGGCCCTGGAGATACTGACCAGACAGGGTGGCTGGGGCGCTCATGTCGAGAGCCGCCTGATCAACAGCCTCACCGGTCTGATGTATTGGCCCGTCATTTTCAGCGGCATGCCCGGTGCGTTTACCAATCCATTTCAGACAGGTCCAAACGACCTCTATTACGATGATTTTGCCGTGGCGCGCAGAGACGCTATCGAAGACCTGGAGGGATCGCTCGAGGACAACAGCGAGCTCCGCAGGCATCTTCTGGACATTGCCGATCGCAAACAGGATGTTGCCTGCAGCCTCGTCAGCTGGAAATTGCTGGGGGAAGTTGGCCTCGAAAACGTTCTGGCAGCCATGCCCGTTGAACACATCCGGCGGATCTGCGCGTTTCTCATCAGAAATCTGCATCAGCGACGTGCTGGCCTTCCCGACCTCTTCGTGACATACAGTGACGGCACCTACGAACTGGTAGAGGTCAAGGGACCGAACGATCAACTGCAACCCGGACAGCGGGTCTGGTTCAGACATATGCACGAACTCGGCATTCCCTCGCGAGTACTCAAATTGAAACTCAGGAGCAGCGATTGAGCCTGTCCGTACGCGATCTCGCCGAATTCGCGTTTCGTTCCGGTGACCTGTACCCGCCGGGATCAGCCCGGACAGTGGACGCGGAAGAGGGAGTACGTGTTCAGCAGGAAGTTCAAAAACATCGCGTGTCGGCCGACCCGGGATATGAGCGTGAGGTGCATCTCAGTGCGGAATGTCAGATAAACGGTAAAACGCTCAAACTCTCAGGTCGTGCAGACGGCCGACGCCAATTCACAGACTTCACCCTTATTGAAGAGTTCAAATGTACCGGCGCGCTACCTCAGGAGGCGTTAACCGTCGATGTCGGGCAGACGCTCCTGTATGCAGGTCTGGATGCTGAAGGGGTCGCTACAACGGACGGTTACCGTCTGAGCACAGTCTACGTCCAACCGGACACCCTGGAGGAAAGGGCGTTCGTTCTGGAGATGGACGCAGCCGAAGCGCGCTGGTGGCTCCAGTTAGCGTTACTTTGTTATGAAGTTCGGCATGCGGTTCATCGTGAACATATCGCGGACCGGACTGCATTCACCACCCGAATGCATTTTCCTCATGACGGTTATCGCAAGTCTCAACAAGCTATCGCACGCCGAGTCTATCTGGCAATGCAGAAACACGAAAACCTTCTGCTCGAAGCACCAACGGGGAGCGGTAAGACACTGGCAACGCTGTTTCCGGCACTTAAAAGCATCGCAGACGAACAGATATTCTTCCTCACCAGCCGCAACACGGGTGCCCGTGCGCCGCTGGATGCGGTGCGTCAGATCGATCCTGGTCAAAAACACATCTCGATAGTTGAGATCACGGCAAAGGAGAAGACCTGTTTTGTCGAGGGGATGCCATGCGATTCCGAGCAATGCGAATTTGCAAGGGGGTACTACGACAGGAGAGACATTGCGGTCAACGAACTCATCAGCAACCGCCTGGCCAATCGCGAATCGATTGAGCATGTCGCGAGAAAGCACTCCGTATGTCCTTTCGAGTTATCGCTGGATACAGCTGTCTGGTCGGACATCAACGTTGGGGACTACAACTACATCCTGGATCCGTTCGTCCAGCTCAAGCGCTTCGCGCAGAGGCCTGATATACATCTCTTCATAGACGAGGCGCACCAGCTCGCGCCCAGAGTGCGTGAAATGCTGGCTGCGCTCGTCAGCCGCTCAACGGTAAAAACAGCGCTCAAGTCAGCGCCCCCCAACCTCGCTCCAAGCGTACGTTCGGTGAACCGGGCACTCATGAAGGTGCGACGAACGTACGCCGGTACCCGTTGCGATGATAAATCCATTGCTGCGCTGGAACGCGCCATGGAACGTCTCATCAAAGCGGCAGGCGAGCATGACGTCGATCTCCGTCAGCACGCCGATTTCGGAGAGCTGTACTTTCAATGCACTCGCTGGCTGAAGTCCAGGGAATGGTATGCCGACGACGAGGCTGCTCTTCTGGTGGCCGAAGAGCCCGGCGGTTTCAGAGTCACGAGATCGTGCCTGGACCCGGCGGGGTATATGGCAGAGACGTTCAGCGGTTTCGGCACAGTCATCAGGTTTTCCGGTACTGTCAGCCCCCTGTTGCTCTACCAGGAACTCCACGGAGGTGACCTTGACGCGCGGGCTGAACGGGCTGAAAGCCCCTTTGCACCCGGCCAGGCCGGTGTTTTTGTCATCCCTGACGTGCCGACATACCTGCGCCAGCGTCACAAGTCTGCTGACCGCCTGGCGAAGATACTGATCGATCTTCATACAGCCAGGGCCGGCCGTTACCTCGCTGTCATACCATCGTTTACGTATCTGGATCTCATCGAAGATGCGCTTCAGCGTAAGATCAACGAGCACGGGCTGCAGCTACCTCTCCATCGGCAGTTACAGGGCCAGGATGCGCTCAGCGCGGAAGACACTATCGACCGATTCAAGAGAACCCAATCCGGGATATTTCTGGTCGTCATGGGCGGTATCTTCGCGGAATCGGTCGACTTTGCCGATCTCGAGCTCGCCGGTGTCTGTATCGTCGGCCTCGGTCTGCCACCTCCGTCTACGGAGCGTGATCTGATAGCAGAACATTTCAACACGCACCACGGCGAAGGCTGGGGAGAGCTTGTTGCGTACACGCAGCCTGCACTCGTTAAGGTTGTACAGGCTGCCGGACGCCTGCTTCGGGACCCGGCTCACCGGGGGGTTATCTGCCTCATCGATGACCGTTTCCGAAGGACGGATGTTCAACAGTTTTTTCCGGCCTTCTGGCGTCCGGAAGAAGTGTTGTCGGTAAACATCGGGGATCGTGTCGAATCGTTCTGGAAATCTCTAGAATAGCGCCCTCCAGGATTCCGATGAGCCTCAGTGACCGCTAGAAAAACGAAAATCGTCTGTACGATCGGACCCGCCACCGCAAGCTTCCCCACGCTGAAGAAGCTGTATGAAGCCGGCATGAACGTCGTGCGTCTCAATATGTCACATGCCACACATCAGGATGCACTCAAGATCATCAACTGGATCAAGACACTCAATCGTCAGATATCCCATCCGGTGCCGATCCTCCTGGACACCCAGGGTCCTGAGATCCGTACAGGGGAACTTGACCGGCCAATGGAACTCGAACCAGGTGAAGTGGTTACGCTGACGGTTCGCGATGCAGCTCTCGTCGAAAAGAAGTCCATTTTTGTTAACTACGACGAAATCATCGATGTGGTCGATGTCGGAAAGGTTGTGACAGTCGACAACGGTCTTCTCAATTTCGAGGTCCTTGAAAAACGGGAGCATCAGCTGCGCTGTCGGGTCCTTGATGGTGGCGTCCTGGGCAGCCGCAAACATGTCAACTTACCTGGCGTCAGGGTTAACTTACCGGCCATCACTAAAAAAGACCGTGAAGATATTCTCTTCGGCATCGAAAACGATGTGGACTACATCGCCCTGTCTTTTGTACGCAGCGCGGGTGACGTGCGTGAGCTTCGGGAGGTGCTGGGCAGCAAGCAGAACACCATAAAGATCATCTCCAAAATAGAAGATCAGGAAGGTGTCAACAACATTCATGAAATCACGCGACTGTCCGATGGTGTGATGGTTGCGAGGGGTGACCTGGGTATCGAAACGGATATCGCTGACCTGCCCAACGTCCAACGCCGAATTGTCCATTCCGCAGCCCAATGGGGTAAACGATGTATCGTTGCAACCCACCTGCTCGAATCCATGATCGATAATCCCATACCGACGCGAGCGGAGGTGACAGATGTCGCCAACGCCGTTTACGAAGGCGTCGATGCTGTCATGTTGTCTGGTGAAACTTCTGTGGGGAAATACCCCGTACGTTGTGTTGAGCAGTTGAGTGACATAGCAGAAAAGTCGGAACGTTTTCCCGGTCTCGGTTACGAGGCAGACCTCGTCATTTCCGACGACAAACAACACGTCGCCGTACATGCTGTAGCGCTTGCCGAAGCGCTGCACGCTGACGGTATCGTCGTCATCACAAGACGCGGGATAACTGCGGACCATGTCACCAATGCCCGCCCCATGCGGGTACCGGTGTTCGCTTTCACCAACCATAGCCAGACACGTCGCAGACTTGCGCTCAATCGAGCTGTTGTAGGATATCGGACAGCCTTCAGTTCCGATCCGGAAAAGACTCTCCAGCGGGCTTTCAACGTTCTGCGTGACAGGGAAGGGATGCAGGAAGGCTCGAAGCTCGTGGTTATTTCCGACGTTCTGGCCGATCAGAAGAGCGATGCCATTCAGATTCGTCGCCTGGACTGATACACACACCATCTGTTCAAATCCACAACCATGAAAATCCTCTACCAAGCTTCCGTGCTGCTGTTGATGACCTTAGTTGCGCCAACTGCTGTTGCTGAACGCGTTGAAATGGACAACGGGGATATTTATGACGGTGAGATAGTCGACGGGGCGCGCAGCGGTTACGGAATCTACATCTGGGCGGACGGTAACCGGTACGAAGGCCAGTTCCGAAACGATCGTCTGCACGGACCTGGTACATATACGTGGCCGGATGGCCGCTCCTATACGGGCGAGTTTGTCGATGACAAACGCACCGGCAAGGGTACGTTTGTCTGGGCGAACGGTGACCGTTACGAGGGCGATTTTCTGGATGGACAGAGAACCGGGTCCGGCTCAATCACATGGGCACACGGCGATCGCTATACGGGTGGCTTTCGTAACGGAGAGCTGGAGGGTGAGGGATCGTACCTCTGGCCCGACCAGCGTCAGTACCGAGGGCAGTTCGCAAGTGGAAAACAATCAGGTGAGGGTACATTCAGCTGGCCCAACGGCAATCGATATACCGGCACCTTCCTGAACGACCAGAAACACGGCCTCGGGATTTTTTACTGGCGAGACGGCACAATTTACCGTGGGACATTCGATGACAACAAGATGCACGGCTGGGGCGTCAAGAAACAGCCCGATGGCAGGCAGGAACTGCAAAGCTGGGCGCGCGGTGAATTGCAGGACAGCGTTCTCATCGAAGGACATGCGAACTGCACTCTCGAGCATGCAGAACGCACGTGGATGTTTGCCAGCGAGCAATGTATCAACGGCCTGGCTCACGGTAGTGGGGTAGCGGTCAGTCTAGATGGCGGTTTTCTGATACCTGACGTACGTGTTGTTCTCGGTCAGGTTGTGGTCGGTGACGTGCTCACACTTCCCGTACCTCAGCTCGATGACGTATCGGAGGGGTCCGATTCCTGAACAGGATGCACCACAACTGACTACGAACCTCCCGGATATTCCGGGGTACGTTCTCGAAAGCAGCCTCACTTCCGATGCCAGCGTCGGTGTCTACCTTGCCCGGGAAACAGCGACACAGCGCCAGGTGGTCGTCAAATTCATCTCCTCGGAAGAGAGTGCTTCTGATTCGGGTTTGAATGAACTCCTGAGTGCCTCAACCGGCCTTCGGGCAAAGCAGAGTCACCCGAACCTGATGACCATCCTCGGTTCCGGTTACTGCGCGGAGGGGCGTTACCTTGTCTGTGAATACCTGAGCGGCGGAAACCTGCATCAGCGCCTGCAGGGTGGGTTGCACATCCAGGCCCTGATCAAGGTGGTCAAAGACGTTGGACGTGCCCTGGAAGCCCTGCACGCGGCCGGTCTTATTCACTGTGACGTCAAACCGGAAAACATCCTGTTCCGCAACGACGGCACCGCGGTACTGGCTGACTACGGCATCGTGAGATTGACCGGGACAACATCCAGGAGCGGCCGTAATGTCCTGCGTGGATCCCCCGAATACATGAGTCCCGAACACGCTGCAGGCAGACCACTCGATGAGCGCGCGGATATCTACAGCCTCGGTATTGTCCTGTTTCACTCCCTTACAGGTGAATTACCTTATAGAGCCAGGTCACCGGTCGAATATGGAATCAAGCACCTCCAGGAACCCATTCCCAGACTGCCATCTCACCTGGCGATGTTTCAGGCGCTCATCGACAAGGCATTAGCCAAACGCCCCGACCAGCGAATAGCCACAGCATCCGATTTCGTTCAGATGCTCGAGGAGGCGAGGACTACCGGACTCGTTGGGGAAGCGGTGATACGAACGGATCCTATTTCCACCCGGGAGATTTTTTCTGCCGGTGGAGATTTCCTGGCTACCCAACTCGACCCAACCAGGCTCGAGCGCAGAAAACGAACCCGGCGCAGGCGCAGGGTTGTGAGGGTTCTGGGCGGCCTGTTGTTGCTTGGTCTCCTGGCGGGTGGCGCCTACTGGGCGTACGAAAGGCAGCTGATCGACGTGGAACGCATGCTTGCGAGTCTCGGTATCGGGGAGGATCCCCTTCTGCAGACAGCATGGACAGAGGCCCAGTCTCTTCACCAGGATCCAAACCAGAGCCTCGCGACCATCGTTGCTGCCTATCGCCGGGTGCTGGCAATCAATCCCGGCCATGAGGGTGCCTCAATTGCGGTCGACAACCTCACAACGGAGTGGCGCACGACAATCGACGATCTACTGCTCCAGGGAAGTCTTGAAAGCGCAAGTACTCGCCTCGAGGAAGCGAACCTCGTGTTTCCCAACGATGTCGAGTGGATACAACTCTCGACACGTTTACAGAACCGCGAGCGTGCAGAACGTATTTACGCGAGTACCCGAAGCCTTCTGACAAGCCACGGACTGTCCGATCTGCCAAGTGCTACAGCAGCGATCCAGTCCTTTCAGGAGGTCCAGCGTCTGGCACCCGGCCACGCTGATGCTGCTGAAGCGTTGGAGGAATTGGCGGTCCACTACGCCAGCCTTGCGCGAATTGCAGCCCTGGACGGGGACGTCAGTGGCGCAATCAGCCTGCTCGAACGCGCAACCGCAGCGGATCAGACACTTCCCGACCTTGACGAAGTCCGGACGCTGATCTCGCGCGCAACAACCGCCCAGGCCGCAATCGAACAGCTTCTGCAGGAAGCCAGACGATTCCGTGCTGGCAATCAGCTCATTACCCCACCCGGTGAGAACGCTGCGGAGCTTTATCAGCGTGTCCTTGCCGCAGACACCAACAACGTGGTTGCTTTACAAGGACTCAACGAGTTGCGTGCTCAACTCAGTGCCACAACGGATTCCCTGCTCGCAGCAGGCAGACTTGACGAGGTCGAACAGATGGCGGAGCAGGCGGCGGCTGCGGGCATGGCTACCGGTTTCGTCAATGACCTGCGGGGTCGTCTGGACAGTGAACTCGAGCGTGTAACCCGCATAGAGGAAGGTATGGCAAATGCACGGAGCCTGATGGCACAGGGTTTTCTGACCGCCCCGGCAGACGGAAATGCCGTTACCGAGTTGCGTACCGTTCAACAACTCGACCCGGCCAACGAAGAGGCCCGGGCAATGCTCAAAAGCATCGCCGAACGTCTTGCAGGTGTGGCAGTGGAAGCTCGTGAGTTCGGTCTCGACGATCAGGCCAAACAATACCTAAACCTGGCGCTGACGCTCACACCGGATAATGAAGAGTGGATAGCTCTTCGAGATTCCTGGGGCCGATGAACATGCCGGATCCACGCCCCGACCTGACTTACCTGTTGTACTGGGATGACGACAGCATTCCCCTCGAAGCAGGCATTACAATCGGAAGTCACATCGACAACGATATAGTCGTTGGCGGTGAGGATATTCTCGATTATCACGTACGTGTTGAACTGTCGGAACGTGGGCCGGTACTTGTCCCGCTCGATAACGGCAGCATAGGGATCAACGGCATCTCCAGTCAGACCCCGGTCCAGGTCATCATTGGAGACATCATCGTCATCGGGCATGCGGTTATGCAGCTTGGTATCGAAATTGAACTCGAGTCCGAGGCGCAGCAATGGACGTTGTACGCTGAAGACGGCGGACCGTCTTACCCTCTCTCCGGCGAGGTTTCGATCGGGCGGGGTGAGCAAGCGGCAATACGGCTCTACGACGAACACATCTCTCGTCATCACGCACGCATTCTCGAGCGACGCGGATACCTCTGGGTACAGGACCTGGGATCTGCTAATGGTACGTATATCAATGACCGTCCGCTGCTTGGGGGCGCCAGGCTCTTTCACGGGGATACGATCACTTTCGACAAAGTCCGGTATCAGGTTGTTGCCACCGGTCCCGAGCTGACCCCTGCAAAGTCTTACGATGAGCCGCTACTGCCAACCCACACCAAACACCCGTCTCCAGCACTCGACGATACACGCACCAGCAGACAGCAGGGTGTTTCAACCGATACGGTCAATCTGCCGGAAGTGACGGAGCCGGGTGTCTACCTTCTCAGCCTCAACGTCGAGGATCCGCTGCCAATCCGCCGTCTGGCGGTGGGTGAGAACACCATCGGCCGTGCCGAGAGCTGCAATGTTGTGATTGATCACAGCACTGTCTCGGCGGAACATGCACAGATCGTTGTACGGCCGGAGCGGGCAGTCATCACCAATCTTATGGCGACCAACGGCACGATCGTAAACGGTCAAAACATCGACACCGTTGAACTGAAGGACATGGATACACTGAGTTTCGGGGACCACGGTTTCGTGTACAGGGAGGTTGTGGAGCAATCGCAGCCTTTCTGGCGAGAAACGCGTACCTGGACGACGGGTGGCATCATCCTCGCACTCATCGTGCTTTTGACATTGCTTTTGTAGATGACGAGTCCTATATTGCGTCGCGTTTTTCAGGACAGGATCCCAGGATGGCCGTAACAATTCCCTTTCGCCGTGAGCTGGATTTTTCCTACGGAACGTCCGCGGAGATCATGCCCGGGGTCCGTCGCGTCATTGCACAGAATCCAAGTCCGTTCACGTTATATGGCACCGGGACGTACATCCTGGGCACTGGCAAGGTCGCCGTTATCGACCCCGGTCCAGCAGATGAGGCGCACATACAGGCGATTGTCGACGCGCTGGAAGGCGAAACCGTATCTCATGTGCTCGTTACCCACACACACATGGATCATTCCCCGGGTTGCCGCTTGCTGAAAGCTCACTACGACGCCCCAACTTATGCTTATGGACCACACGGCGCCGGTAAACTCGAACAGGGGGTACCGGTTGAAGAGGGCGGTGACATGGAATTCGAGCCGGACGAGTTGATCCGTAACGGTGACGTTCTCGAAGGTGGAGACTGGTCAGTCGAATGTGTCTATACACCCGGACATACATCCAATCACATGTGCTTTCAGCTGCGTGAACAGAAGGCGCTATTTACCGGTGATCACGTCATGGGCTGGTCGACCAGCATCATCTCCCCGCCGGATGGCGACATGGAAAGCTACATAGCGAGTCTGAATCTTCTGCTCGATCGGGATGACGAAGTCTACTGGCCAACTCACGGCCCGGCGATCGAAGACCCCAAAGCGCACGTTCAGGCATTTATCGCGCACCGCCAGGAGCGGGAAGAACAGATCCTCAAGTGCATTGACGACGGTGTGCACATCATCGTGGAAATGGTTCCGCTGATGTACGTTGATACCCCGGAGTTCATGTATGCAGCAGCAGCCAGGAGCGTGTTTGCTGCGGTGGAATATATGGTCAAACGTGGCGAATTACGTACAGACGGGGAAGTGAATCTCGAGGCCGCCTACTATCGTGTATAAATCACCGCGCACAAGCCACCACGTATAAACCATCACGGCTGATGCAGCTCCCACATGGAGAGTCGTGACGGGTCCTAACCTGCAGAAACCCGCTCCGTCACAATGGGTGTATACCCCCGAATATCGTTTTCCGGGACATCCGCCAGCGGCAATTGCACCATGACAGCCACACCCGATCCATCAGCGAGGTTCATCGCACGGACATAACCTCCGTGATACTCAGCGATAATCCGCACCACATACAGTCCAAGCCCGAAGTGAAGCCGGTTCTGTGGTCCCCTGTGACTGACCATGGAATCAAAAACCGATTTCTCAACTGCCTCCGGCAATACTGGCCCACGGTTCGCTACCGTGATCTGCAACTGATCCCGAAAACAGTCGAGCTGTACCCGGATTGTGGTGTCCGGTCGATGAAAGTCGACGGCATTGTCGACTATCTTGTCCAGCAGCTGCTCAATCCGAAAATCCGAAACCATGGCAAATGCCGGTCTGCCTGGACCCCGATACATGAAAGACGTGTTTTCGTGTACCAGCTTACAGTTGGCCACGTAGTTCTCGAGAAGTTCACCTATGTCCACCAGCTCGAGTTCTTCTGTCTCCAGCGCATCTTCGAGATTTGCAGCGTCCGCCAGGTTCTGGACGATCGATCCGATTCGGTGGACACCACGTTTTGCACTTTCTAGGTATTTACTGTGCTCGACTGCGGGGTTTTCTTCAGCCAGATTCTGCAGCGACGTGCTCAGGGTGTTCAGAGGATTGTTTATCTCGTGCCGCAGGGTACGTGGCATATTCTCCAGAAACGAGTTGTGGCGCTGCAGCCTCGAGAGCATGTTGGACACACTTCGGGCCAGATCGCCTATTTCATCACCGGCGTCCATTTCGTTCTGCAGCTCGCCCGTGCGCAACCGCCCATACGAGTCGATCGCTGCATTCGCCTCCCGGCGGAGATTGCGGATGCGCCACGCAAGGCGACCGGCGAAAGCGAGCATAGCCACAAAGACAGCGATCAGACTTACGATGGATGCAGTGACAACCTGTTCGAGCGTGTTGCGCTGGAACGACAGGATGTTGTCGATGTTCTGCTCGACCACAACCGTCCCAATGACCGCGTCTTCCGAAATAATCGGGTGCGCCGCCATGATGATCTCAACGTCTTCTTCCGCACGGGAGCGTAACGCGATTGGTTCTCCCATGAGGCTGGACTCTATCGCACGGTCCGCAACCAGCGCCTGCTCTCCAGCGTGGTCGTTTATGTAAGGCTCCTGCATGATGATCTCATGGATCCACGGTCGTACCTGCTCAAAGAGCTCAGCGACCTCCCTGAACCACGTACGCTGGAGACCTTCGGAATTGGTCTGAATGGCACCCGTTTCCGCCCGTACGCGCTTTTCCTGATCGATGACGAGTATCCGGGCACCTGAATACCCAAGCCCCTGAACGATGTTGCGCACTTCCGGTGACTGGAGGATGACCAGGTTGAAGCTTTGTTTGCCCGCTGTTGGCAAGGTCCGGGTTGTGGTTGTCACTTCGCGGCTGGCGGGATCGTCGACGTCAACCCAGGTGACACCGAAATAGCGTCGCGACCCGAGCAGTTCTATAGGGAATCTGAATTCAACGTGAAGCTCCCCGTCATTCCAGGACAGCCCCCCCTGGATTCGATTGTCAGCTGCTCCCGTCGACGCAAATCGCCACTGATCGTCCATTGCAAAGCCGGTAACCGCCGCAGACTCTCCCAGAACGAGCAGGATACGACCGTCCTCACCGTCATTCTGAATGAAGTCCACACGTATGTGGTCGGCATTGTCCAGTCTGAGGTACTCGGTATCCCTGTACACCACAAAGTCATCGTTGATGACCATGTGCGCATAAAGCTGCCCGGAACGTTCACCCAGTAGCAGCCGGAAGTCTCCGTCGCGATCACCGGTCTGGCTCCCGAACGTCAGATATTCATCGCTGAGCCCTTCATCCCACTCATCAGCCACACCATCCAGGCGAACGGTGGTCTGCAACGGATGTGCAAACAGGGGTTCAAACGCATCCAGAGTCACCGGCAAGTCGTTGAAGAGATCCTCACGCCCGTTGAATAGCGTGGATATACCTTCAGCGGTCAGGAGCTGCGCCTGAGATTGGCTCTGGACAAGTATCCGTTCCATTTCCACCAGCTGTCGGTAGGTAAACCAGGGGACGATCAGGAGAGCGAGCCCAAGCAGTGCAAGCTTGGTTCCCAGGCGTGGGCCCCTCAGGCGCTGACGAAGCTTCATTGCTGAGCCCAGCGATACCCGTAGCCGTATTCACTTTTTATCGAGGAAAAATCGGGATCGATCTTCTCGAATTTCTTGCGAATGTTCCGCATATGCGTGTTGATGGTGTTGTTGGACACAATACTCTGCATGGTGGCATTCATCAGAGTTTCATAGCTGACAGCATGTCCGGGCATCCGCACGAGCTTCGCTAACATTCGAAACTCTGTTCCGGACAGATCAATGCGTTGTCCCTTCCATGATGCAAGCAGTGCGTCCTGGTCGAGCGCCAGGTCCCCGATCTGCCGGGCGGAAGAGGTTTCGGTGGTATCCCGCGCTTCGTTGATTCTGAGAAGGGACGATATCCGCTCCGCAAGGTAATCCAGGGAAATCGGCTTGGGGAGGTAATCCCATGCACCCAGACGCAATCCGGAGATTTTGTCGATTTCATCGATCCGTTCTGTCAGGAAGATAACGGGTAAAGAGGGCGCTCGCGCCAGGAGATCCCGGCATAGCTGGAATCCCGCATCCACTTCATCCCCGAGGATAATGTCGAGAATCGCGAGATCCGGCAGACCTTCCTCGAATCCTTCGAGAGCCTCTTCGCGGCTCGCAAACGCCCGCACCTCATACCCCTTTTTACTGATGGCGTCGGTGTAGTTGGAGCGCTGATCCGCATCATCTTCAACGATGGCTATCACTTTGGCCAAAACGTTGCTCCTAAATCCATACACAGATTTTATCCCTTTTTGGAACGCAAAACCCCACACAGAAAAACGGGGCATCCCTCCAGCCGGTCAGGGCATCCGGATATGTGCGCGGCGTCACATCAAACATCGCAGATTCCTCCATCATTGTTCCCGCAGTCTTCAACTATTGCTCACACAGGAGTTGCGAGTTGAAGCGCTAAATACGTGTTCAACGCCAACAGGATGTGTCAATGAACGAGCCTCTCTCCTCAACTTCTCTCTCCGCCGACGAGGGGGCTGCCGGTAACAGACGAGTTTTTGTCCCGTTCTCAGAAGACCTTTACCGGGATGTGTTTACCGAAATCCTGCTGGAAGGAGAAAAACCATTGGGCGAGCTTGTGCCCTTCCAGATCGAATACGAGTGCGTACGCCTGCTGGATGGCACCTACGAATTTCGCGCGCCGGCCTTGCATAGCGACGGAGACCTGGTGCACGCTGCCTGAACACAAGGCTGTCTTCACAATTGATTGACCTACCTGCTTGAGAACTGGCTGGAACTGACCGGACTCGTCTCGGGTCTTCTGTGTGTCTGGCTTTTAATCCGCGAAAACGTACTGACCTTTCCTATTGGGCTGCTGTATGCAGTGGTGACCGTTGTAGTCGTGGCACGGGCAAACCTCTTTGCCGATGTGATTCTGAACCTCTACTTTGTGGTCATGAACGCATACGGCTGGTACTTCTGGATGTACGGTGGCCGTTCTGAAGGGCGGCGCACAGAGGCGGGCAGCGCAGCGCTTGCAGTCACATGGGTACCACGCAGCTACTGGCTGTGGATTGTCGCGGTGGGGTTGGGCGGTAGTCTGGCAATGGGCTGGTACTTCGATAACTTCACTTCAGCCGATCTGGCTTACCCGGACAGTTTCACAACCGTGGCAAGTTTCATCGCGATGTGGATGTCCGCTCGCAAATACCTCGAAAACTGGATTATCTGGTTTGTCGTCGACGTTATTCAGGTTGGGCTTTACCTGCTGAAAGGGCTTGAAGAGTATGCACTTCTGTACCTCGTCTACCTGGGCATGGCGGTTGCCGGTTGGATCGCCTGGCGCAAACACCTCAGGGTCATAGATGCTGTTCGTCCTGACCGGGCCTGAGTCCACCGGGAAAACCACCCTGGCGCAACTGCTGGCCAGATCGACTGGTGGACGCTATCTGCCTGAGGTGGCCCGCACTTACCTGAAACCCGGGCATCCATACCTGCCGAGCGATCTGCTCAGAATCGGCGAACAGCAGCTTACGGCAGAAACATCTGTCCCGCCTGAACAGGTTACGTTTGCAGACACCGACCTTCAGGTTCTGTTCGTCTGGTGGCAGGAGCGCTATGGCCCGGCCCCGGAAAAACTGGTCAGGCAATACCGTCGACAGAAAGACCGATACTATCTTCTATGCCGACCGGATGTTGCATGGGCACCCGACCCGTTGCGGGAGAATCCCGGAGACCGGGACAGGCTTTTCGACATCTACCGCACCGATCTGCAGAGGAGAAAACTGCCGCATGCCATCATCGAGGGTGTCGGAGGTTCGAGAGAAGACATGGCGAAGCAGGTTGTGCGCAAGGTATTGGACGCCAACTTGTAACTTCAGTTGTTTAACGCCTGCAGCATGTCGGTAGCTGTCTTCACCTGATCAACGACTTCCTCTCGCTCGTTACCCAGCTCAACCTGGTATTTCGCCCAGCCAAGCTCACGCAACCAGAACAGCCGCAGCGTTGGCTCGAGGCGCTCACTAACAGCTTCACTGTTGCCAAGAAACCTGAGTGAAAGCTCCTCCAGATCACTAACCGGTAACTCGAGTCCCTGATGAAGACTAACAAGATCAAATAGGGGATCGTTCAGTCCTGCAAATTCCCAGTCGAGAGCCACCCACCGGTCTGGCGTGATGATGACGTTCCAGGGGTTGAGGTCGTTGTGTGCCGGTCCAAGTACTCCGGGTTTTGGAGGAATCCTGAATGGTGCAACATCCCAGACAGAAGTCAGGAGGTCCACGATGTCGTACTGTCTTGACGGCCAGGGCAGTCGGCTGTGCAAATCTCCAACAAAACTCGAAAGCGATTCAAGCGAGATACTCTCAGACCGATCGACGAGCAGATCACCATCGATCCAGGGTGTGATCATGCACCCGCTGCCCGTTTCGTAGGCACGCGGCTTGACGCTGATATCAACCGGCAGCTCTGCCAGCCATGTCAATTCCGCATTCCGATCCACATAGGGTTGCTGATCCTCAACGATCCGGAGCACGTACTTTTTATTCAGACGGGAAAACGCGTAGTTACGATTGCTGTACCCTCCGGAAAGGTAATCGATGTTTTTGATTTCCTCTGGCAGCCATTCCGGCAGCATGCGGAGGATGACAGGCAGGATCGCTGCGCGAAGGGCCGTTTCATTTGAACTCATGGCCCTGCAAGATACGCGATGACGACATTCAAAGTAACGGGACCCTTCCACCTGAAAGGAATGAACGGTTAGATGGATACATCCCTCGCCCGATTCGTCCAGGCATTACGCAACGCGGATGTCACCGTCTCGCCGGGAGAAACCCTCGATGCAGCTCTAGTCTGGCAACACCTGGGCAGTTCTGACCGGAGTCTTCTCAAGAACGGGCTGGAACTGGCCCTCGCCAAGACAAAACAGGACAAATTACGATTCAGTGACTGTTTCGACGCCTTCTTTCAGACGAGGGCATTCAACGAGAACCCAAAAAGCACGCTTCTCCAGAGTTTCCCGCACAAAGCTGTGCTGGATGTGGTCCAGGAGGGCACCACAGCCGCACTGACAGGACTTGTGAGGCATGTTCTTGAAGGCCGCCTGGACGAACTCCATCTTCGATTCGAATCGGCAGCGCTCGACTCGGGGATACACGACATGAATGCCTTACGGGACAAATCCCGGGTTTTCCAGGATGTAAGCAATCGACTTGACCTCCATCGTCTGAACGCAAGCAACCTCGGTGCCGAAGGTGATCTGGCAACGGGTATCAACTATGTACGTCGCTACCTTCGGGATCAGCTGCAGGAGTATGTCGACAGGCACTACAAACTCGAGACTGACTACACCGGGAAACGTGCTGTGCTGAAGGCTGCTCTGGAAGGATCGCTGGATGACATACCCGCCCAGTACCAGGCGATTGTGCGGGTAGAGGTTGAGAGGATTGCCGAAGAGCTCCGTTTTCGCTACAAGCGACGGCAGAAATCCACCCGTCGGGGTGCCCTGGACGTGAGAAACAGCCTGCGTCGGAACTTCGCCTATGACGGCGCGCTTTACAACCTGCACTGGCGCAAGCGTCAGAAGCGCGAGGGAACTCTTTTTATCGTCTGCGACGTCAGCGGTTCGGTTGCACGCATCTCACGCTTCTTTCTCCTGCTGCTGTACCAGTTGGCAGAGATATTGCCCGATGTCAGATCATTCGCCTTTTCGGCGACGCTTGGTGAAATTACGACACTGCAGGAGGGCGAATCGCCGGAAACTGCAATTGAATCGGCCTTGTTTGAATGGGGTAACGGCAATACGGACTATGGAGCCGCGCTGGCTCGGTTCCGGACACTCACGGGGCAGCAGCTGAATCACCGATCGACGGTGGTCATCCTCGGTGACGCTCGCTCCAACTTCTACCCGGCCAGGGCAGATGTCATGCGTGAGATAGCGACACGGGCCAAACGGGTCATCTGGCTTAACCCCGAGACCGAGGACCAGTGGACAGAGGGGGATTCAGTGATGCCGGCCTACCGTACATTCTGCTCTGAGATATATCGTCTACAAAACGTCACAGACTTGAGAAGAGTTGCTAACGAGTTAGTACACGTCAGGTAACTCCTCGATCACTCCTCAGTTCAACCCGACTACCATCGACATGGTTGGACCAATCTGTTCGTGCACAACCACATCAGCAACAGGGTCCAGCGGAGTTTCCTCGCGATTGACTATTGCAAGGGTTGCACCCAGACGTTTTGCATACTCGGGAAACGCCGCCGCCGGATAAACCGTCAGCGATGAACCGAGCACTATCATGAGATCGCAGTTTTCCACAGCAGCCTGCGCACGCTGCATCTCCATTTCCGGCATGGATTGACCGAATGATATTGTTGCGGTCTTGATGATCCCCCCGCAGAGCGAACAGGGATCGACCCGATTCAGCGTTTCAAACTGTTTTTCGAGATCTGCGAGCTCATAGCGGGTACCGCAAGAGAGGCAGCTGGCATAGCTTGCGTTGCCATGAAGTTCGATGACCAGGTCGTCCGGGATCCCGGAGTCCTGATGCAGGTTGTCGACATTCTGCGTAATGATTGCTCGGCACTTTCCCATTTCAACGAGCCTGGCCAGAGCGTGGTGGCCTTTGTTTGGTGTCGCATCTTCCATAGTCCGATCACCGGAGAACTTGCGTTCCCAGGACTGCTGCCGGGCCGATTCTGAACTGACAAACTCCTGGAACTGAACCGGTTTTATCTTGGTCCAGAGACCGGTTCCGGGGCTGCGGAAGTCGGGGATGCCGGATTCGGTGCTGATCCCGGCACCAGTGAAGCAGACGATCCTGTCAGATGTGTCAATCGCCGTGCCGAGCGCCTGAATCGCATCATCACTCATCCTTTTCCCCTTCGAATAAGAGCTGAGTCGCCATGTTACCATCAATGTTTTTGAGGAATTCGTGTGTCTCACCAGATCGAGTTTTACTTCGATTGTTCGAGTCCGTGGACCTACCTGGCGTTCTCTTCGGCTGTTGATCTCATGCGTGCAACGGGTGTCGATTTCATCTGGAAACCCTTTCTCGTCGGTGGGGTTTTCAACACCGTTAATCCAAGTGTTTATGCAAACCGTGAGAACCCTGTGCCAGTCAAACAGCGTTACTACAACAAAGATCTTCAGGACTGGGCTCGGTATACGGGCATACAAATTGGTGCGCCACCGGTGTTTCCGGTCAACAGCGTCAAGGTGATGCGCGGAGCATTTGTCGCCATAGAAGAGGGCTGCATAGAACGGTATGCAAGGATTGCGTTCGAAAGCTACTGGGGCGATCTCAACGACATCTCCCGGGATGACGAGGTCCGTAAAATCGCCGAGTCGGCCGGCCTCGAACCAGACCGTTTCTTCGAGAAAATTACTTCACAGACCTACAAGGACCAGCTGCGATCCAACACTGATGAACTGATGGAACGCGGCGGATTTGGATCACCCACGTTTTTCGTCGACGAAAACGACATGTATTTCGGGAATGACCGCCTCCCGTTGATTCGCCACGCCATCGGCATCGAGTCCTGACATTGCGATACACGAAAATAGCTGCCGGTCTGTTCCTGGCCCTGAGCCTGGCTGCTCTCACGGTCCTACTGGGGGTGGGTCTAGCTAAAGATCGTGACCTGGTGTCGGCTATCGCTCATCTGTTTGATAGCACATTGGTGGCGCAAGGCGAACAGCCACCAACGGAGTCCATATCCTGGGCCCGTGTAAGCTGGGTTGCGGATATCGAAGACCTCCGGCTGAACGAATCCAGCGGGCTTGCGGCAAGTCACCTGCATGCAGACACAATCTGGTCGATTAACGACAGCGGCAGTGAAGCGCTGCTTTTTGCCCTCGACCGGGATGGCAGGACAGTCAGCATGCAGATTGTGGATACGGAGCTGAATACCGACTGGGAATCGCTGAGTTCTTTTGTCATGGACGGCATCGCTTACCTGGCAATAGGCGATACCGGAGACAACTTCCGCTGGCGACGTGACAGCCAGTTCCTGATTGTCCGGGAACCTCAGGAGCTAGATAGCGAAGACAATCTGGACGTTGCATGGACAGTCAATTTCACATATCCCGGCGGTCCCCGGGACAGCGAAGCTTCAGCAGTTGACGTTGCCAATAATCGGATACTCGTACTGACCAAACGCCGCTACCCACCGGAATTGTTTTCAATACCGCTGACACCCCAGGTTACCGACCCGGAGGCTCTTCTGCTGGGCACACTTGCACATTTACCGCTTCCAACAGAAGACGAACTCGAGATAGACCCGCTGGCACGCTTCAGGCACATGCCGTCAGGCATGGACCTCAAACACGACATGCTGCTCGTGACCACATACAAGCACGCATACCTGTACGACGTGAATGATCTGTCAGCTGTCCCGTCGTTGATTCCATTGCCCTCCCTGGGACAGCGGGAAGCGATAGCATTCGCCGGAAAAACCACTCTGCCAACCGAAACCCATGTTGCCTATATCTCAAAAGAACGATATGGAGGCACTGGTGTTGCGGATCTGTTCCAGCTCGAGTTCAGGGCCCCACTTCAGGGTAGAGAACGACACTGAGCCCGCAGTTGAGTAAATGCCGCGGGAGGCTCTTTCATCCGATCGATGATGGCCATGGCCAGAGTACGCGGCGTCTCGCTGGTGGTATCGACCTCAATATCGTACTGCGCACCATGATTGTGAACGGCATGGAAATGTGACGTGGCAGTGCCGGGAAATCGCCCTGGTCGCTGCGACTCCCGCAGGTTTACGACGTCCAGACTACAGCGCACACCGACAAACCATGTGTTCCCGGGATCAAGCACGCTGACGTAGTCTTCCAGGTAAGATGGCTTGAACAGGAGATCGTCGATAATGACGTTGATGCCGAGGTTCACAAACGTCGCGACAGAGCGGCGCATTGCGGCCAGCACTTTCTCGCCATGTTCTCCGAACTGAACTTCCGTCATCACCTCACCGTCGCGCTCGACAGGGACAACGTTGAGCCCGCGGGCACCGTCGGTCCCCTCTGGAGCGTTCAACCCGCGCAGACGCAGCGGCATCCCGTCACGAAACTGGTCCAGCGCTATGTGCTGATACGGTTCGTCCAGCAGTTGCTGTAACTTCAGTGCGAGTGTTGTTTTGCCGGAACTCGAACACCCGTTCAAAAAAACGACTTTGCTCATATGAGATCTTTGGGCCGTCTCCCGAACCCTTATTCCCCCCGGTACTGCTTTTTCTCGATACTCTTCGGCGCCGATGTTACCGTAACCAGATGGTGACGCAATTTCTCGGCACGCAGGAATCATTTGAGATTCCTGATTTCCCTCTGGGTCCCGGGTGCGCGCTTGTTATCGCAGAGATATCAGACTATCGCGAACAGCTCTTCAGAGAAGAGCAATCGGCGCTTCGGGACATGTCGTCAGAACGGCAACGGGCCTTCAGCGCCGGACGGCACAGCGCCCACACTGCAATGCGTCTCGTCGGTCAGGAACCAGGCCCGGTGAAGCGGCGCGGG
>JANQFF010000296.1 GCA_028277965.1 Pseudomonadales bacterium | reverse complement strand
GTTGCAGAGCCAATCGCTTCTTCAACCGACGCACCGTAAGCCCGTGCAGAAGCTATACAGAGACTGGGGCGCATCATCTTTCCGCCCCTCCGCGGGTAGTCGACCAGCGGTTCGGCAAAATACGGCTGCCATCCCTCAACAGGTAAATAGCTTTCGACGCTCGATCGCGTGAGGTCGCCGTATTCGCGCAAAACGTCGTTGACTGCAGCGTCCATCCGCTTCAGCCCCCAACCCTCACACTCAACGTACCTACCGGAGCATTTGAACCGTGTTCCACAACCGCGCCTGTATAGACCCCGGGGGGACATCCCTCCGGAACGTCGATCGAGAGCACTATTGCTCCCCCGGCATCTCTCAGGAATTCGATTGCATCGAGAACCGGAGCACCCGACGGACCTTGCAAGGCAAGTGCTCTCGGGTTGACCGGTGGCGCCGTCCAGTTCAGATCGATATCCACCGGCATACGTGCGTGTATCTTCAGGCGTGTGGCCGTCTGGAACGTGGATTGAGCAGGAGCACCTGCAGGTGTCGATTCAGGCAAGCTGACCTGATGGACAACCTTTTCTACCGCATCCACGGCAACCGCACCCAGATCGCGGTACGCGTTGATCAGACGGTTCGCTATCTGTACCCAGTCTGCCCCGGAATCCGATGCCACCCCGGGACCTTGCCACTGGGCGGCAAGATCTTTGGCCTTGGCAATCTGATCGTTGATGACCTGGTAGCCGAGGTTAACACCGTAGTCGACACCGCCGTTCCTGATCTCAGCACCCGCCTTCGCCCAGGTGTCAGGTTCCGGGCTTTCCTTCAGATCTGGCCTGGCTTTTGCGCCATGGGTGGAGCCAGCGTCGTCCGTAACAGGATTTCTGATCGGCCCCGTTCGCGCAGGTTCGGGCTTGCGTAACCGCTCGTCCGAAATGTTCTCAAGGGTAGTCATAGCCGATGATGTCCTCCAACGGTGGCCATTGCGAGATCGAGTGGGCAGCTAGCCGTCCTGACATCACAGCCGCTTCAACACATCCCTCATTGAAACCGCAGTCGGTCCAATCACCAGCGACCGTCATGTTGTCGTAGGTGTTGTCCAGCGGAGAAATACGATACTCCAAACTGCCCGGGAGCGCTAACACGTACCTGTCAGTGGGATTAATGTTGGCTCGCCAGTATTGCGTATCAAAACGTCCAACGCCTTGCTGTGACGTGTCTACGGACGCCTGCAGGGATTCCCAGGGGAATTCTCCTGTGCCGATGCCGGGCCACAGGTGATGCATTTCCTGACTCAGAAACGAAACCGCATAACCGCGAACAGCCTCATCACACCCCTCCTGGGACGATGCGTGGGCATTGATCACAGTGTCCGGAAGGACACCGCAGAAGTAAGCGATTGATTGAGGCGTTTCATCCCAGCTTTCCTCTCCTGCCAGATACGTCATGTCCGCCCATGTATCGAAGGGTTTCTCGAACGCAGACAGCGTCACCGGGTCTTCGAACCAGCCCAACTCGTTAACCGGCCTGTTCATCCACAGTTGACAGGCCTGGGTTGCGACCGTTTTGACCCGTTTGGTCATTTCCAGCCAGCGGTTGTCGCGAGCGACAATCTCCGGACACACGTATGGAATAGCGCCAACACTGCACCCGAGAACAACAAAGTCGAAATCAGCGCCCACCTTGAGCTCCAGATTTTCGACCGAACGGCTATCGGCAAACGCCTCGGGATCCCAGTCTGCATTTGCCAGTATCGATCCGTCCTCGAGCTGTTCGTACAAGGGTCTGGCCGGCCAGGCGTCTATGCCGTTCACAGTGATAAAAGGTTCGTAACTGGCAGCGTTACGGATGTTCGCCTGGACATCAAACGACAATCGGTTCACGTGAGAATGCGGGTCGCCCGGTTCGCTCAATCCCACGTTCGTCAGCTTGTGAAAAAACTTGAAGCTGACCCCCCGTGACTTCAGAAGCTCATACAGCGGGGCAAAAACCAGATCTCCCATGCTCCCCCGCATTTTCCAGAAAAGGCCGCCGCGATACGTGAAGAACATCCGCAAGCTGCCGCGAATGGCCTGCCCGGCCGCCAGCCCCGGTCTGGACGCATCGCCGTCTTCGTAGGCCAGGGCCAGATCGTAGAGTCCTCGAACAAACGCGCAGTCGAGAGCCCTTTCAGTAGCGCCGTTCATTTTCAGCCACTCCCGACACTCGTAGTCGTTGATGGCATCAAGACCTCTGGGATCGAACAGGAGGTTGTGACGAACAGTCCCGACGAGAATGGCCAGCACCAGATCGATGATCTCCCATCGGCGCGCAAAATCTTCATCTTTGACCAGCCAGTCCACCATCATCGTTCGCGCGCTGTGCGCGATCGTTTCTATGAACTTCAGAACGATGTTGCTGGGATACGTGGGTAACGTCTGAAGGATGACTTGAAAAAGCGATAGCGCCTCAACGAGGGCCGCCACACTCGTGAGAAGACCGCGGGAGGACAGCTTCAGCATTTGCGCCAGCGCTGAACCGTTTGTCGCTGCAGAATCCGGATCCACTGGCTGCGTACGCGCTCTTTCGAGCCCAAGCATCAGTGTTTTGACAAGGTCGATCGCCCTCACAGCTATCGTCTGGAGCGACAGGGGCGATTCCCCGTCCCGCATGGGCCCGCCCGGGTACCCTTCCCCCGGCGGGAAGTATGCGGTCCAGGCGTCCCACGAGTCACCATTCCGCTCAGCGACACCCACGTGCGGAGCGGGAAAAAAAACGTCATCCCAACGGGTGAATCGATGTGTCGAAGGATCTCGGTCGAGCGCTTCATAACACTCACGCACCATGCGAAACGCGTTTTCATAGAATCCGAGCCAGATATGCAGACCGTGCTCTTCGATGCGGTCAGATGGCCCTCGCCCCGAGGCCGCTTTACCTCCCAGCCGCCAACCCATCTGGTACACGGTCACATGATATCGGCCATCGTGTTCCGGTTTCGACAGTTCATAGGCCGCCGTCATCGACGCGCACCCGCCGCCAATGATCGCTACCTCGATCGGTTTTTCCCCACTGTCGTTCACACCGATATACCTCAAGCAACTGCCGCCCCAGTCCAAGGCGTGCCTGGTGTCCCGTCTAGAATAACCGACGATTTTGCGATTAATGGTTCAATTTACATAACCGCCACAACCCACTTAAAGGCATTTCCGACTCGTTGCGCAGGCTTTTTGACAAAAAAACCAGCGGTTCCCTCAATTGTCCCGAGAACCCGCCGAAACAACCAATCGCCCGATCCTGGGGACCGAAAACTCAGCCGAAACGAGTACTTTCGTCATGAACTCTCTCGCGATGGATGCATTTATGGGAATGCGGAGCGCCATCCATCCGGCCACGGGTGTGATTGAGATCCACACCGGCCCCGTCCGGGGCATGTCCAGCTCAACCTTCCTGGTCAGGCAGCTTCCTACGCCGACAAACGTATCGATGATGTCAGAGATAAGAGGAACTGAAGGAAGCAACTCGCTGAACGACTGAAGCTCGAGGATGCCGCGTTTCAACGTCGCCGAAAGCCGCAGCTTTCCAGCCTCACCGGTAAGCTTCACGTCCACCTGGCTGTCGCTGTGTGAGTGCAGACGGGCTTTGCCAAATGGCAACTCCGTTTCTTTCGGAAAATCAGCAACAAATCCGAGCTGTAGCCGGGACCCGATCAGGGCATCCGGCAGGCTTTTCAGAACGGCATCGATGAAAGCCTCATTACATTCATAGACCATCGCCTCGAGTGGGGTTTTGAGTCCGGAACCCCGGTGGATGTGTGAACCGCTGATCCTGAGCACCCAGCTCCGACCCTCTCGCCCTATGCTGACCTCTCCCGACTCTATCCGGATATCTTCAACAGCAGACGAAATCGTTAGCGGGTGGCTCTCCATCGGATGCAGTATCACCCGGTCCGCATGCCACTCGATTGCACCGGAGAATCTGACATGAGTCAGACCCAGGTTTTTCAGGGCCCGGATTTCGGGGTGTTCGTGACGGCGACCCGATGTGGCGAAGTCCAATTCAATGTGCAGATCGAGCATCGCGCCCGTACCGCTTCCCCTCAACGACAACTCCCTGATACGGATTGCGTCCAGAAGTGCGGGTGACGCCAGCGCATCCGCAAAAGATCGTTCTGAGGCATTTGCGGCATCGAGCACATCAAGACAGCCACACTCGAACTCAAGACGCAGATCCACCATGTGTTCCGCGGCTTCATCAAAACGAGCCATGGCGTCATCTCCCGCCTCGACGTCAACTAAAAGGTCTTCAACAGTCTGCGCCCAGAGCAGCGCATACTGGGCGCCCAATGCAAACAGCGGTGAACCTCTCACTGCCGCATCGCCAACCAGCAACACTTTCCCGGAACGGAAGCGATCCGCACGGTCGAGATCGTAGGACACCGCCATTGGTGGCTCGACGAGCCGCGTGGTCACACCCAACTGCCTGCCAATTTCATAGGCGGATCGCCTGCCTTCGGATGTCCTTCTGACATCAACCGTGATGATGCGGCCGTTTCTGCCATACCCGGTCCATCCACCTGGTGATACGAAACCTTGACCCCGAACACGCTCGTCCGAGGCTGCGAACACAGCAACATCCAGATACTCATGTCGGACCGGCGTCCTCGAAACACCCATGTCCGAGGCCGCTGACTCATCGCCACCACCATCAGCGATGACGGCCAGGTCGACGGGATAGTCGACCCCATTCGCCGTGATCACCAATGACTCTGGCCCTGGAGTTATCCCGCTTACGACTGTATTGAACGCCAGTTGCACTCCAGATCGTTCACATTCACTTCGCAGCGATTTTTCGATATCGGCGATGGATGGCTGCACCTCCCAGTCCCTCTGAAGCACCAGCTGTTCAGCGTTGAGCCGTGTGCCTGAGGATACCGACCTCGCTCCGTATTGCATGCACAACCTCGGACCAGATGTTCCCCAGTCGATGATCATTTCCTCGAATACCGGAAAGTCGCCTGTTTCCACTCCGTGCGTAGCGAGATACGCAAGCGCAACCCCGTCCAGCACAACACAGCGTTGCCGCGTTCCCCATACCTGCGAGCGCAGGTTTCCTGCCTCGCTGAGAATGGCGCTCGCATCGTCACCTCGACCAAGCACGTCATTCGCCTGCTCGAGGAGAAGCTGGCTTGATCTCAGCCTTTCAGATCCTGCTTCACTGAACGGGTCAAATCGACGTTCGAAAACCTGAACATCGTATCCACGACGGGCACAGACGAGCGCGGTCATCAGCCCGCACACGCCTGCACCTGCAATCCCAATACGTTGCATGTCCATAGGGCGGTTTTACACGCAGACGAGGCAACCCGCAGTGGCCATTTTGTAAATATAGTTTACTTTTAGGCCAGACGTTCCTGGATGGACGTTGCCACCCACACCGCTTCCTGCGCCTGTGCCTCTGCAAGTGCCTCAATGAGGCTCGAACGCGCGGTGTCTCGATCACCCTGCGCTTCACAGATTTCCGCTTTGAGGGCAAGCAGCCACGGATACAGGAAACGTTCTCCATGGGTACTGGCAGACTCGAGCGCCTCATCGATAGCTTCCAACGCTTCAGCCACATCTGCGTCAACGAGACATGACTTCGCCAGCAGGCCCCACAGCAGGGGTTCTATCAATACTGCGCCCGTCATTCTGTACGCGAGCAGGTTTTCCCTGATGACCGAAGGTGCAGCCGGAAGAGTTCCGAGTTCCTGCTGTGCCGCGGCTTTGAGAACACCGGCGAACCGTTCCCAAAGTGCAAGGGAGTGCTTCTTCGACAGCGCTATCGCAAAATCGGCATGCTCGATCGCACCGTGCTGATTCCCGTACAGCGTTTCGAAAATCGCGGCCCACGTGTTGGCATACGCGTTATCAAATGGTCTTCCGGTTAACCGGGCAGTTTCGAGAAGCTCCTGCTTGTAGTTCTTACCCGCATCGCTGTCACCCATTAACCAGGCCACCACACAGAGAAGTGCAAGTGCCGACATGGCAGGATCCTGCTCGGTAACGTAGGTCAGCGTGTGTCCATTGTTTTCCCTGTATAGATTCAGGGCGTGCTCGAGTGACCGACGGCCGGGGCCAAGTTCGCCTGTGTAGGCCTGAATGTGTCCCAGGGCGTTGTAGCCATCGATCTGAAACCGCACATCCGAGTTTGCGTCAGCAATTTCGATACACTGGTCAGTGACCCTGCTCGCCTGCGGGAAATCCGCACGCACGATATAAAACGTTCCTATACGGCGCAGCGCAGCACATTGCTCCTGTTCACCGAGTTGCGCTGCGAGGTCCAACTCACGCTCGAAAGCCGTTTCCACCTCGGGTGCTGCATAACCGAAAGACCGCGACAACGCATTGCCGAGCAAACCCTGCAATTCAATCTCGGTCGCCGCGCGCTCCTGGGGCGCTTCAAGTTCGGGGACCAGCGCCAGGGCATTGCGGAAGTGATCTATCGCCTCGGTGTAAGCTGCCTGTGACGTTGCCTGAAGACCCGCTCGCTGCCACATCGCTATGGCATTTTCGTACTGCTCTGCGCCCGTCAGATGATGTGCAATGAGTTCCGGCTGACGTAAAAGAACATCACCAAACCGGTGTTCCAGCACACTGGCAATCTGACCGTGAACTTCACGACGGCGGCGTAACAGCAGACTTTCATAGGCGGCATCTCGCAGAAGCGCGTGTTTGAAGCTGTACGTCAGGGACGCTCCCTCGCCAAAAACCTGCAGCAGGTCCGCCTCCACAAGTTTCCCGATTGCATCGGTCACCTCTCGCGCTGTCAATCCGGAAATCATCGTTACGAGACGATGACTGAAATCCCTGCCTATCACCGCCCCCAACTGCGCAAGTTCTTTGGCTTCTCCCATCCGGTCCAGCCGCTCCATCAACGTATCCTGGAGGGTGTCGGGAACCTTGATCGCCTGTTGCGACTCCATGACCGACCTGGTCAGCTCTTCCACGTACAGCGGCACCCTGTCGCTTTTGGCAATGATCTCGTCGAGAAGATGATCCGAAACGTTCTGCCCCGGTTCGATCATTTCAGCCACTATTTCCCGACAGGCCTCTTCCCGGATCCGATCGAGCGAGAGTACCGAGGCAAACTCAGCGTCTGACCATGGCGGGTCAAACTCAGGCCGCCCTGTCGCCAGCAGCAATACGGCTCTATTCACAATACCTGCCGTCATCCGCTGCAGGAGGTCCATCGTCGTCGGGTCACACCAGTGCAGGTCTTCCGCAACAATCATCAGGGGGGCGTGGTCGCTCAAAGCCATCATTCTCGATTCAAGGGCATTGAGGATCTGTTCTTTCTGCTGATCCGGGTTATCTGTTGCGGCATACGCGTCTCCGAACAGCATGGCCATCAGAGCAACGGTGTAGTTGAGCGAATGCGGCACCTCGCTTCGCTCGAGCCAGGCTTCCAGCCTGGTCATCTTCTGTTCGATGGTGTCATCCGATCCAAACTTCGCCTGCAGCTCAATTTGAGTGCTCACCGGATAGAGCGCCGTGTTCCTGAAGTGTGGACTACAGTTGAAGCGAATGACGTCACGAAACTGATTGGCAATGAGCTTCTCGAACTCCAGCGCGAGCCGCGACTTACCCATCCCGGGTTCGGCAATGAGCGTTAACACCTGCCCTTTCCCTTCGGCCGCGTCTTCCGCCCTGTCGATCAGCAGGTCCAGTTCGCCTTCGCGGCCATAAAACCCCGTATCCGCTGAGTGGCGTGACTCAAAGCGACTGACTCCCCGACGTTCGCCGCTCACCTGCCACAAAGTGACGGGTTCCTCGAACCCTTTCAGTTGCTGCGTGCCAAGGTCAAGGTACTCGAACAGGTCACCAACAAGGGCCCTGGTTTCAGGAGCGATCAGCACACCGTGGGGGGGTGCAAGTGACTGCAACCTGGCAGCCAGATTAGGAGCCTGGCCAACCACCGACTGCTCCTGCGCGCTACCGGAGCCGATAACATCCCGAGCAACAACACTGCCTGTGGCAATCCCAACTCTGAGGACTACCTCATCATTGCCGACGTTTTTGACAAGATCCAGGGCGCATCGGACCGCACGCTCAGCATCATCTTCCCGGGCTTGCGGAAAACCGTAGTAAACGAGAATGCCATCCCCCATGTAGCGAGCGATGTAACCCTGGTGTTTTTCGATGACTTCACCCGCATCCGCTTCGAACGCACGTATCAGATCCCGAAGGTCTTCAGGATCCATGCGTCCCGACATTTCTGTCGATCCGACAATGTCACAGAACATGACCGTCATGTGACGCCGTTCGGCTGCCGCGCCTTCGGGTTCGGGAGGTGCTGCAGGTCCTGGTGTCTCCCCGCCAATTGCGTCGAGTGAACTCCCGCACTGGTTGCAGTATCGGGCATCAACCGCGTTACGCGCACCACACTGGCCGCAGATATTCTGCAACCGGTTCCCGCAAAAACTGCAAAAGATGTGTGCGTCCGGGTTATCCCGCCCGCACGCCGGGCAATTCACGTTCGTTTGCCTTCTCTTGTTAACCCTGTTTACCCTACAGTAGCGAAAGACCCCCGCCCAGACCAGAATTTACGGGGGTTACCTGACCAGCGCAGCCCTTGCGCGGTTGACCTCGGGAACCAGTACCGTGTGTTCGGGAAAGTCTTCCAGCGCACGCGCCAGAGCTGCCCGACCGTGGTCTGCATCCGAATGCTCGACTAAAGACCTCAACGCGCTCAGTTCAAACAGCTTTGCACCCTGGGATCTGGCGAGTTCAATCCCCTGGCTCAACGTGCGGCGAAACAGCTCGTCTTCCCCCTTCGCCTCGGCAATTTCAGCCTTGAGCTGGCACAGGCGGGGGGATATCCAGTGTTCATTTCGATCGTTGGCATCACGAATCGTCTGCTCAATCACGTCCGCCGCAGCATCCAGGTTACCTCCCAGAAAGTAAGCACGAGCCTGAAACCCGCCCAGCAGCGATGAACTGAGAAGTGCGCCCGTCGCCTTGTAATAGACCGTATTTTCGATGATCGCCGTGAGCGCTTCGTCCGAGGGGCTGAGAACCTGATCGGAAAACGCCGCTACGACTCTGGAGAACTTCTCCCAGAGGAAAATCGAATGTTTGACCGAGATGTCGATCGCTGTCTCGGCATGCTTACGCGCAGCTTGCGGATCTCCCCTGAAAAGTTCGAATGTTCCAGCCCAACTGTGAGCGTACGCGCTGTCAAACGGCGTCTGGTTGTCCGTAATGGTTGCAACCAGCTGCTCTTTGATATGCGCCGCTCTGTCGCACTGTCCCGTGATCCACGCGTTGATACACAGAGGCGCAAGGGAAGCCATCCACGGATCCTGCTCGGTAACAAATTCAAGTTCACTGCCATTGTGTTCTTCGTAGAGGTTCAGCGCCCCTTCAAGACTTCGTTGGGCTGCACGGAATTCGCCCGTGTATATCTCCACGTAACCGCGCCCGCTCAAGCCGTCAATCTGGAAGTTTGTGAAACCATTGGCCTGCGCAACGTCGATACACTCGCCTATAACCTCCCTCGCTCGTTCGAACTCAGCACGAACAATGTAGAAAGTCCCGATCCTGCGCAGTGCGGCACACCGTTCATGTACATCTGCATCCCCGGACAGCTCGAGTTCGCGCAGAAAAGCGGTTTCAACCTCAGGAGCTGCATAGCCATAAGAGCGCGCCAGGGCGTTGCCGAGAAGTCCCTGTAATTCGAGCTCCATACGCAAGCGTTGTTCTGCGTCATCAAGCTCCGGGAGAACCTCCAGGGCTGTACGGTAGTGGTCGATCGCCTCACGATACGTGGCACGAGCGGTTGCCTGATTCCCGGATTCACGCCACATCAGAAGCGCCTGATCCCAATTCTCTGCACCTGTCAGATGGTGCGCCAACAATTCGGGTTGTCGCCTGACGAGTTCGGCGTAGTGACCTTCAAGACAGTCGGCTGTTCGTCGATGAAGTTCCCGCCGGGTGCGATTGAGCAGACTCTCGTATGCCGCGTCACGCAACAAAGCATGTTTGAAACGGTAGCTCGTATTAGCCGCAGCACCGAAGACGTGCAGAACACCCGCGTCGAGGAGCTTCTGAACCGCGTTATCCAGCTCATCCTGAGGCAGGCCTGCCACACGGGCCAGCAGGCGACGTGAAAAGTCTCTTCCGAGAACCGCGCCAAGCTGCGCCAGTTCCTTCGCAGTGCCCAGCCTGTCGAGCCTCTCCATCAATGTATCCTGTAATGTGCCCGGTACAGTGATGGCCTGCTGCGATTCCACTACCGAGCGGGTAAGCTCTTCCAGATACAGGGGCACACGATCAGATTTTGTTTTGATCTCCTCACGTATCGGCGTGGGTAGCGCTTTCCCCTGGGTCAATTCCGCAATGATGCGATCACAGGATCCTTCATCGATCCGTTCCAGGGTTAGCGTGCGGGCGTTTGGTAAATCCTTCCACGGAGGAACAAACTCCGGCCTTCCCGTCGCCAGGAGCAGGATGGGGTGTCCCTCAAGACGCACGACCAGTCTCTGCAGAAACTCGAGTGTCGTTGGATCGCACCAGTGAAGATCCTCAACGAGAACCAGGAGCGAGCTGTCTTTCGCGGCATTTACAATGTGTTCCTCGAGCGCCTGCAAAATGGTCTCTTTCTGCTGATCGGGATTATCGAACGCGCCGGCACCACCCTCCCCAAAAAGCATCGAGATCAAAGCGGCCACATAACGCAAGGATTCGCCGCCGCCGGATCGTTTCAACATATCCTCGAGTTTCGCTATTTTCTCGTCCGCGGAATCTGCTGGCTCGAAACCCGCCTCGTATTCGATGCGGCTGCTGATCGGATACAGGGCCGTATTGCGAAAGTGAGGCGCACAGTTGAACCGCATCACCCCTCCGAACCGCTCCATCACCCCACTTCGAAACTCGGAGACGAGACGCGACTTCCCCATCCCGGGCTCCGCAATCACCGTGACAACCTGGCCCCGGCTTTCAAGCGCTTCCACTCCCAGCTCTTCAAGAACCGCTAATTCCCGGTCACGTCCACAGAACGGCACCATTGCTTTTCTTTTCGAGTCGAACCGACTGATCCCTCTTCGTTCACCGGCAACCTGCCAGAGTGTCATCGGATCTTCGAAACCCCTGATCTGCTGCGTCCCCAGATCGACACAATCGAACAGGTCCCCCACGAGTTCCCTGGTTGCAGGCGCTATCAGCACGCCATGGGGTGGAGCAAGCGACTGAAGGCGCGCTGCCAGGTTCGGCGCCTGACCGACGACCGACTGTTCTTGTGAAACGCCCTCGCCGACAACATCCCCCACCACCACGCTTCCCGTTGCGATCCCGACCCGCAGGACAACATCGTCGCTGCCAATCCCTGTCACGAGTTCAAGCGCACAACGAACCGCTCGTTCAGCGTCGTCTTCATGCGCTTGCGGATAACCGTAGTAGATAAGAAGGCCGTCACCCATATAACGCGCGATGTACCCGTCGTGTCGGCGAATGATTTGTGCAGCTTCGGATTGGAACCGTTCGATCACTTCGCTCAGATCTTCCGGGTCCATTCTTCCGGAAAGCTCAGTTGACCCCACGATGTCACAGAACATCACCGTCAGATGGCGACGTTCGGCGACACCCGATTCGATCGCATCATCACGAGCGTCCATGTCTGCGAAGGCGTGACCACAATGGGTGCAGAACCGGGCATCGAAACCATTGGATGCGCCGCAGTTATCACAGACTTTCTGCAGGGGGATGCCACAATAGCTACAGAAGTTGTGGGCGTCAGGATTGTCCCGCCCACACCCGAGGCATTGCATCGAATTGTTGCCCGTCTTGTGAGGGAGATGGACAACAACAGTAGCGAAAGCCGGATGGCTTGACTAGCAGCCCAGAGCGCGACCGTGCTTTAGAAAAGCGTGGCATTAGGGCGCATCCCGGAAATCTGGTAGATTCAGGAATTACCAGATTTTGAGTCGAAAAATGGCGAACGGACTATCCCCGGGCCAGGCGCGTGCCCCGGGCCCCACATACCAGGAGATCATCCAGCGGGACAGCTCACAACCACCCGCACCTTTTCTGGAATACTCCTACGAGTTTCTCGGTGACGCTGATATCCCCTACCGTCACTATACGTCCAGGGAATATGCTGCAGAGGAATTCGAGAAGCTGTGGCCGAGAGTGTGGCAGATGGCCTGCCGCGAAGAGCACATCCCCGAAGCCGGTGACTACCACGTCTACGATATCGGCCACCTTTCCGCCATCGTCACTCGAACCGAATCCGGCACCATCAAAGCTTTTTACAACGCGTGTATGCATCGCGGGACAGCGCTTAAACCCGCTGATACGTCCGGATGGTGCCAGGATTTCCGCTGCCCTTTTCACGGTTGGACCTACTCTCTGGACGGTGAGCTCATTGACCTGCCGGAAGACTGGGACTTCCCCCATGTTGATTCCGAAAGTCACCGGCTACGTGAGCTGAAGGTCGGTATCTGGGGTGGATTTGTCTTCATCAATTTCGATGCGGATGCCGAGTCGCTGGAGGAATTCCTCGGGGTCCTGCCGGACCACTTCAAAGAGTTCGGCATCGAAAACCGCTATATCGAATCGCACCTCTGCAAACGCCTGCCGGTGAACTGGAAAGCTGCCGAGGAAGCCTTCATGGAGGCATACCACGTCAAGGAAACCCACGCCGGTGGCGCTGAGTACTCAGAACCGATCACAACGTACGATATCTTTCCCGACAACGTTAACCGCTTCATCCATACCGTTGGTGCTCCTAATCCGCGCATGCCCGAACAGCCCAGCGAAGACGAGCTGATGCAACAGCTCTGGGGCCGCAGGGCAACAGCACAGGGAGAAATACCTGAAGTTCCGGAAGGTAAGACGGCCAGGGACTGTTATGCCGAGGTGGTCAAGAAACAGCTCGGGGCGCAATACGATCAGGATTTCTCGAGTTACTCGACAGCTCAGACGCTCGATTCCATCGAGTATTTCCTGTTCCCGAACTTCTTCATCTTTCCCGGGTTGTCACTGCCGATGGCTTACCGGTTCCGCCCGGACCCCGAAGACCCGGATTACTCGTATTTCGATCTCTACATGCTCAGGCCGAAACATCCCGAGAACACACCGCCGCCTCCGCCTGAGCCGAGACATCTGGATGTGGACGACAGCTACACATTAGAGACCGGTCTTGGGTTCCTGGGAGAGATTTACGATCAGGACACCAGCAATATGGCTGCGCAAACCCGGGGCTTCAAAGCCTGTGCTCGAGGAGCGCAGACACTGGGTAACTACCAGGAATGCCGTATCCGGCACCTGCACAGCCGGGTTGCTGACTACCTGGAAGACTAACCAATCGCGGCTGAAGCCGCTCCCACAGTGAGGTAGCGAGTTCTCAAGTAGGAGCGGCTTCAGCCGCAATTCTCACTTACTCCGCCTGGGGCCCGGTCCGTTTAAAAACGGCGATGTGCAGTGGTCTGAGCCAGCGCCGCTCGGGGAAGTCTGCAACGAAGTCAAACCCGTTGTCCGCAAAGTATCCCCGCACCTCGGAGAGCGGGGTGCCGTACTTCTTGTAGAGCTTTCCTTTCAAACGGTCGCGGACACGTCGCCGCACCATATTCAGACAGCGTGAATTGAAGTAGGACATCACCACGTATTCGTCTGCTACCCGGCAGAAT
>JANQFF010000274.1 GCA_028277965.1 Pseudomonadales bacterium | reverse complement strand
ATCTGAGCGCTGATCCCGGAGAAACAAGGAATCTATTTGCCGATCACCGCCACCAAGAACGTGCGATCTCCATGCAGGCTGATTTGATCGACAGAATTTCCACACACCGGGTCCCGCCGGCAAGGCATGGTTCATGAGACCCACGGATCCTGCCACACCCGTTCAACCGGGAAATTGACCTCCCGATAGTGCGATAGTCCGGCGCGTTCAATCAGCGCCCGCCCATCCTCGAACGTGTCCCCCAGGTCTGAGAGCCTGGATTGCAGGAGCCCGCGAAATCGTTCCAGCAACGGCTGAGCCGTTTCTGAATGCACCAGATTGTTCATCTGGTACGGGTCTTCTTTGTTGTCGTACAGGAGCCAGGGACCTGACCTGGTTGCGACATAGGTGTGGCGATCCGTTCTCAGGCCACGGTACGCCTCCATGCCGTTCGCCCGGAGTTCAGTGAATTCGGCCGCCATCATCAACAGCGCGGACTCGTCTCCGGCCGGCTGGTGCTCGCCGAGGATCAGTTTCGACCAGTCACGGCCCTCCAGTGATGATGGGGCGTCAATCTGAGCCAGCCCCAACAGCGTCGGGAGGTGATCGGGAGTATCTATTGGCGGTCCGAAAGCGCGTTCCGACCGCCCCAGGGCGGCTGGCCAGCGGAGCAGAAATGGAACCCGCACAGACTCGTCCCATGGGAAGAGCTTTGTGTCGAGCCCCTGTGACTGACGCATGTCACCGTGATCGCTGGTGAACACCAGAATGGTGTTCTCCTCAATTCCGGCATCTCGAATTGCATCCAAGACGATTTTCAACGCGTCGTCGAGCGCCGCGATGTGAGCGTAGTAACCGCGGAGTTCTTCGCCGGCCTGTTCTCTGTGAGCTTGCGGCACGTTGTCCCTGAGGACAATGTCACGTCCCGAGTACCGTTGCTGGTACTCACCAGGGGCTGTGTGCAATGGGAAGTGTGGGGGACCCCACGAGAGCATAAGCAGAAACGGAGATTCTGAGTCAGCGTGCCTGTCAATATAGTCCGCCGCATCTCGTGACTGGGCTAGCGCGTCGTATCCATCCCACGTTCGTCTCATTGGATCATCATTGAAGTAGTAGTGGGAGTCATTGTAATCGTGAGTACACTCGTAGCCTTTCCAGTATTGGAAACCCAGCTGGTGATCACGGGGCACTGGTGCCTGGCGACGCCCGTAGTGCCCGTCAGGACTTCCGTAAACGTGCCATTTCCCAATATACCCCGTGTGATACCCTGCGTCGCCAAAAAGCTTCGCAACTGAGGGAAGCGTCGGGTCGAGCTCAACGTCATTGATAAAAACCCCATGACTCAGCGGATAGAGCCCCGTCAGAATGCTCGCCCGCGCCGGGCAGCATACCGGGCAGCCTGATACCGCATTCTCAAAAGACACACTTTCGGCGGCGAG
>JANQFF010000219.1 GCA_028277965.1 Pseudomonadales bacterium | reverse complement strand
AGCATTTGTGGTTTCCGTGAGAGACGCCATGTCGAGACCAGCGCTGAAAGCCCGCCCTTCTCCCGTCACGACGATACCGACCACCGCCGGGTCTTCTGCAGCAGCTTCGAAAGCCCTGCGAATCTCCCGTAGCGTGTCATACGTGAAGGCATTCAGCTGCTCCGGTCGATTCAGCGTGATGATCGCTACCGGATCTTCAACCTCATAACGTATGTCGGTGAACTCAGTCTTCATACCAGATTGATGCGCACGCCACCGAGGTAGATCTGGCTGTCACCGGAACGAACGTTCTTCGCTTCTGCCGCCTCGAGTACAGCTGAAGCGTCCGCACAGGCAACGTCGATTCCCCCGAGACCCTCAGGGCGTCCGTCAGTACAGGGCACAAACCGCAAAGTCGCATTATCGAGCGCTATCGTCAGATCATCGGTGACCGGTAACTGAGCAATCTCACCCCACCGATTGGCTACAGTTGCAGGATCGTCACACTGGATCTCCGCTGCAACGATGCCTGTTACACGCTCCCTACGGCGCGCACTTTGCCAGTCAGGGCCCGCGGGCTCCCAGGGTCCGTCTGCATCATGGGCACCCTCCCCCAGTTGCTCATCGATTTCAAAAAACGATCCACCGGTGTCTTTCGGATGCAACTGCATGTTGCGGAATTCTTCGTTTTCGTTGTCGGTGACGAGGCGAACGCCAAGCTCTTCGATCCGCGCGCGCCTTGGCGCATTGTCATCACACTGGGTGATCACCATATAGCCGCCGTCCCCGCCTCGACGCTCGAGATAGCGTCCGCCAGCGGTCATTTCCTTTACAGGCGCAACAACCTCCAGCAGCTGATTCCCCACAGGTATCAGTGCGTTTTCTAATCCGTAGTAAATAATCCCCGGATCGCGGTAACCGACTTCCACACCGAGGACGTCACAGATGTCCCGCTCAACAGGCTCGAGCTTCTCAGCAACGAACGCAATTTGCCGTAATCTCAGCCACATACTTTCCCCCTCAGACAGCCCCCTGATTTCTTGCCTCATCAAGCTTAGCGCGAATTTCCGCATGTTGCTCCCGGGTGATCGAGTACTTGAGCGCAAGGATCAGCCACGCAATATTGCCGAGCGGCACCACGTACGCATCAAGAATGGCAACGCGAAAAACCGCTTCTTCCGTTATCTGACCGGCGGCGGCACCCGCGGGTATGCCCGCGACAAAATCCAGCAGGAGACCTGCAATCACCAGACCAACGCCGTTGGTCGCTTTGGCGGAAAACGATATCGCGGAGTTGAACAGACCCTCCTGCCTGAGTCCTGTCTTCAGCTCCTGGAGGTCAATCGTGTCCGCAATCATCGATCCGAACATGATGAGCGCGACCGTTGCAAGATAGGCGTTCACAGCCACGACGCTTACCACAAGTACCACCAGAGCGGTGCTGCCCGTGGGTGGAGCCAGGCCCAATAGTTTTAGCGTGACCGGGAAGGCCGTTGTAAACATGATGACAATGCTGCACCCAACCAGCAGGTACTTCTTGTCGATTGTTCTCTGTAGCGGACCGATTGTCAGAAAAGCAACCAACCCCCCGAACAATGTCAGAGACATGAAGCGCAGCTGCTCCCCAGAGAAGCCCCAGAAATACGTCGTCATGTAGATATCGAACGCCTGGTTCGTACCGATGATCACTGAACTCGCAAGTACGGCCAGAAAGAGAAACAGGAAATCCCTGTTCTGCAGGGCCAGCAAAATCTCACGCAGCGCACGTTTGAACTCAAACCGGGCTTCCTCATCTGTGGGTTGGCGGAGATACGGAATCTGATCCCGGGTCAGCCACGTGGAAGCAAGACCTGCTACAAAGACTATGCCAGCCAGCACCAGCGCAAACGGCTGATACGCTGCCGGATTCAGCTGTCCCTGAGGAAACGCCGGCGTGGCCACGAAGATCGCGTCGTAGGTTCCGTAAATGAAGGACACCCCGACAATCCAACCCACACCAAACCTCCAGGCAAGCAATATACTGCGTTCCTGATAGTCGTCCGAAAGCTCTGAGAAGAGTGCATTCCACGGAATGGCGAAGAATGTGAATGCCAGCCTCGTCACCACCGTCATGGCGAGCAGCCAGACAAAGAGGTTGTCCTGACCCCATGCGGGGGGTGCAAAAAGCAGATATAGGCCGAGGCTGAGAGGCGCGAGGGATCCATACATCAACGGATGCCGCCGGCCCAGGCGATGCCTCAGGTTGTCCGAAAACGAGCCCACCAGCGGATCACTCACCGCATCGACAACGAGCGATAACAGTATCGCCAGAGATGCCAGGCTCGCCGGAAGGCCCAGCACCTGATTGTAGTAGAGCAGAAGAAACGTCCGGAACGCGTAGTCTTTCAGTCCGCTGGGGATGACTCCAAGCGCCTGAAAGAAACGTACACTGAGCGGGACCGGGCCATCCCGCTCCCTCTCTCGGACGTAACTGTGAGAAATCTCAGCTTCCTGTCGGGATCTCGTTAAAGGGGATGCCTTTGTCCGCCCGCATGTCCTCCGGCAGCCCCAGAACCCGCTCCCCGATGATGTTACGCAGGATCTGGTCTGTACCGCCTTCAATACGGACCGCTGGAGATCGCAGGAGCATGGCCTGGAACCGGGCTGAACCTTCGGCAACTTCCGGGTCGACCAGCGCCCCGCCCTGCCCCTGCAGGTCCAGCGCAAACTTGGCGATATCCTGCATCATGTTGCCCGCAACGAGTTTGCCGATCGAGTTTTCCGGTCCGGGCATTTCCCCACGCGATACCGCTGTAATCATCCGGGACGCGTTGTTTTTGAGGCCCGAGGATTTCACATACCAGTCGGCAAGCTTCGACTTCACGTTGGCATCTTCGACCGCGGGTTTGCCGTTGATCTGAACACTCTGAACGAGCTCGTAAATCTCGGGGAAGCCTGTGGAGATCCCGCCGCCGATGGCCATCCGCTCATTCATGAGAGTGGTAATCGAGACGCGCCAACCCTCGCCAACTTCACCGAGCCGATTTTCGTCAGGTACCCGCAGGTTGTCGAAATAGACCTCGTTGAACTCGCTGTTGCCGTTGGCCTGTTTGATTGGAACAACCTCTATGCCTTCAGACTTCATATCGATGAAAAACATCGTGAGGCCTTTGTGCTTGGCAACCGTGGGGTCCGTGCGGGTGATGAGAATGCCGTAATCGGAATGTTGGGCGCCGGACGTCCAGATTTTCTGACCGTTGATGACCCATTCATCGCCGTCCTTTTCAGCCCGCGTTCGAAGACCCGCAAGATCGGAGCCACCGTGCGGCTCGGAAAACATCTGACACCAGACATGTTCGCCGCTGGCGAGTTTCGGCAGGTATTCCTGTTTCTGCCCCTCGCTTGCGTAGGCCATCATGGTTGGAGCGCACATGCCCTGGCCGATGATGAAGGTGCCAGAGAGGCGGCTGTAAATACCCTCTTCCTGGGACCAGATGACATTCTGGATGGGAGTTGCACCTCGCCCGCCGTATTCGGTTGGCCACATGAGGCAGGCCCAGCCATTTTCAGCCTTGGTTTTCTGCCATTTCTTGGCTTCCTCGAGCGCGTCATACTCACCCGTATTGGTATTGCCGAAACCGCTTTTTTGAAGGTGTTCATTCAGGTAGTGAGGCGCATTGGCATCGATAAACGCCCGTACTTCCGCCCTGAATTCTGCTTCTTCTTTTGTATCACTGAAATCCATCTTGTCTCCTAAGCGCTCGCTTGTAGTGGCAGAGCATCCACGAGTCTGGCTTCCCACTCACTTAAGGCTCCGAGCTCCAGTGCCAGATAGTTCGAACGCCGGTAGTACAGATGACAATCGAACTCCCAGGTAAAACCCATTCCACCGTGGACCTGGACGTTGTCTCTGGAACAGAGCTGAAAAGCCTGGGTTGCACCTACCCGGGCGGTCGCTGCAGCAAGCGGCAGCTCCGGGGCGTCGTTCGCAAGCGCCCAGGCTGCGTAATAACAGTTGTTCTCCGCCAGCTTCATCGCGGTATACATATCTGCAAGCATGTGTTTGATAGCCTGGAACGAACCGATGGCCCGTCCGAACGCAAAACGCTCCTGGGCATAACCAACGGCCATGTCCAGTGCAGACTGCGCGCCGCCCAGCTGTTCAAACGCGTAGAGGACAGCAGCGCGGTCATAGAGCGCGTTCAAGGCTGACCACGGATCATTTGTCAGTAGTTCCGACGCGGTATTATTGAATTCAATTGCTGCTGTATCGCGTGTCAGGTCGACTGAATCGACGGGTGTAGCTTTGAGGTTGCCACCCTCAGCGAGGTACAGCCCATCCTGCGCGAGAACGACATACAGATCCGCGACATTGCCGTCCGATACCACCAGCTTGGAACCATTCAGAACACCGTCGCTGAACGCCGTTGATATCTGGTCAGGCGCTACCTGCTGCATGGTTTCCACAACCGCAAACGCGCCTTTGACCGACCCGTTTGAAATGCCAGGCAGCCACATCTGTTTCTGCGCGTCCGTGCCGTAGCGAAGCAGCGCCTCGGCGACGAGATAGACAGTTGAACCAAATGGAACGGGCGCCAGATGCGCTCCGACCTGTTGAGCCACGAGGCAAAGCTCCAGGTAACCCGCACCTGTTCCGCCGTATTGTTCGGGAATAGCCGTACCCGTGAGTCCCATGGCTGCAAGCCCGTCCCAGACTTCAGGGACAAAACGCGCCTCACCTTCCAGCGCCTGGCGTACCACCGCTGTCGAGCAGTTTTCGTCCAGAAACCGTTTGACCTGATCAGCCAGTAGCTTCTGATCATCAGAAAAATCGAAGTTCATAATTCCCCCAGTTCGATCCGTCAATTTAACCGAATTGAATCGCACGTGACATTGTTGTTTCCTGTTGCGTTCATCTTCAGGGACACATACATGACTACATCACCGGATTTTCCGAACATCACCAACCGCCGTGTTGCAACCAACGGTATTGAACTGAATATCGCGGAACAGGGTGAAGGCCCCCTAATTCTCATGTGTCACGGTTTTCCGGAATCGTGGTATTCCTGGCGTCACCAGTTTCAGGCACTTAGCAGTGCCGGGTACCACGCGGTGGCAGCAGACATGCGCGGTTACGGTGATTCTGACAAGCCCGCAAACATCAGCGCGTACAACCAGGTGGAAGTCATGAACGACATCCTGGGTCTTATTCCGGCTCTTGGACATGAAACCGCCATTGTGCTTGGCCACGACTGGGGTGCACCCACTGCCTGGGGTTGCGCCCTGCATCACCCGGAACTCATAACCGCTGTCGGAGTTTTGTCCGTTCCTTTCAGCCCAAGATCAGAGGCGCCGCCCCTGGACACGCTGAAATCGATTTTCAAAGACCAGTTTTTTTACCAGCTCTACTTTCAGACCGAAGGGGTCGCTGAAGCAGAGTTCGAAAAAGACGTACGCACGGCGCTCAGGAAGTTCTACCACATGGGCAGCGGTGAGATGGATACCAGCGTCCTTGCGCCCAAACCCGCTGACGCCGACATGCTCTCGGACCTCCCGGACCCGGACGAAATGGGAGACTGGCTCTCAATCGCTGATCTCGACTTCTACGTCAGTGAGTTCACGAACAGCGGATTTCGAGGACCGCTCAACTATTACCGGAATCTGAACCTGACCTGAGAGCTGACCGCCGGCGCACCAGGGGAGATCCAGCAGCCCGCGCTATTCGTCGCCGGTGAGAAGGACGGCGTGATAGTGATGGCGGCTGAAGCGCTCAAGAACATGCCGACTTACGTAAAAGACCTGCGCACAAATGTGCTGTTGCCAGGGATCGGTCACTGGACGCAGCAGGAAGCGCCGGACGCGGTGAATGCTCACCTCTTGGAGTGGCTTGCAGGGCTATAAAGTGGTGACACTGGTGCCAGGCACCGCGTCACCACTTTAATCGCGGCTGAAGCCGCTCCTACAGAAAGATCCATCTATCTCTGTAGGAGCGCCTTCAGGCGCGATTTGTTCTGTTGCGATCCCCTCGGGGCGAACCTCTGCCCGTCGTCAACGCGCAGTGTTGAACCGTTCATCATCGCACACTCGTAGATGACGATTGCCATCGTCGCAAATTCGTGGGGCTAGGTGACACCGGTGCCAGGCACCGCGTCACCACTTTAATCGCGG
>JANQFF010000204.1 GCA_028277965.1 Pseudomonadales bacterium | reverse complement strand
TCAGCATCGGCGCAGCGCACGGGAATCGAGGGTGCGCGCTCCTCCAGGTCGCCCACCGCCTCGCGCATCGCCATGCAAGAGACCATGTTTTTCCACGTGGATTCGGGAAAACTGGCCTCGGTGCTCCAGCACATCCGTGAAGGTCGAACGGTTGAAGGCGAAGAGCTGGCCAACCCGGTGGATTTTACGCTGGGATCGGGGATCGAGTCCCTGTGGGGCAAAAGCGTTCCCAAAAAAGGCATGGAGGAGATGGAAGCAATGCGGGAAATCGGCGCCGGTTATTTTCTGACCACACCGATTTTCGATCTCGATCAATTCCGGAAATTCATCGGCCAGGTCAACACCTTCGACGTTCCGGTGATCGCCGAAGTGTTGCTGCTCAGAAACCCGGCCATGGCGCGGTTCATCAACCGCCACTTCAAATCCGGGATGGTCCCCGAATGGGTGGTCGAAAAACTGGACAAAGCCGCCGACAAGAAACGCGCCAGCATCGAGCTGTTCGCCGACCTGGTCAAGGGGCTGAAAGAGCTTTGCCAGGGAGTCCACATCATCACCATGGGTGGTGAAGACAAGCTGCAGCCCTATCTCGATGCAGCCGGGCTTCGGTAACGTGCATTCTGTTCAGCGCAGGCGCGAGACGCCTGCGCTTCATGAATGCACGTAAACAATTCGGTTTATCCGGCTAAAAGTACATTTCAGTTCTACCCGCTCCGGTCTCATCCCGGCGCACAGTTCATATCAAGTTCATCTCACATTGTACGTTCCAGGCAATTGACAGCCGGACGAACGGCACCACCTGAACACTTGTTCCCATTCGCATGGTCGCATTCGCTGATGCCAGCAGCATTGCACTGAGATCATGCGATGTACAGATCAACCCCCCAACAGAGGAGGATAGTCCAATGACTGTGCCCATTGAACTCGACGAACTGGACAGCGAGTTTAAGGCGGCCGTCCTGGAAAAAGTCCCAGCAGCGAAGTTCGATCTATGCCTGACCTGCGGGACCTGTACAGGCGGTTGCCCGGCATCGGACCTGTTCGAAATGGACCCGCGCAAACTGGTGCGCATGCTGGTCCTCGGACTGGATGAAGAAGTGAAGCAAACACCCTGGGCCTGGGTCTGTACCATGTGCGCACGCTGCATCAAACAGTGCCCCATGGAGATCGACATTCCCAAACTGGTCTACAACATGCGCGGCAGTTGGGATAGGGAAAAACGTCCCAAGGGCATCCGCAACTCCTGCGATCAACACATCCGTGCAGGAAACGCCATGGGCGTGCCATCCGACGATTTCACCTGGACGGTAACGGACGTGGCCGAAGAGATCGCCGAAACCCAGCCCATGTTCAAAGACCTGAAAGTGACCGTGGACCGCAAAGGCGCTTTCATGGCCATCAACCAGAACTCCCGCGAACCGGTGACCGAGCCCGACGAACTGGCACCGCTGTGGAAGATTCTGCATTTGGTCGGCGCCGACTGGACCTACCCGTCGGTGATGTGGGCCGGAGAGAACTACTGTCTCTTCCTGGCCGACGAAGAGGGCTGGCGCTACATCCTGGAAGAGTTTGT
>JANQFF010000192.1 GCA_028277965.1 Pseudomonadales bacterium | reverse complement strand
CCTCTTCATGTGACCGACTCGCTACCGGATAGATCCGATATCACTCTCCTCGCCGACGTTCTCTACGACAAATCAAATCTGCCGCTATTGGAGACCGCCGCAGGTATTTCAGACGTTGTCCTGGTTGCGGACTCCCGGATCAGCAACCTCGATCGATCGGATTACAGCAGGTTTCTGGACATGAATGCGCTCACGCACCCGAACCTCGGGGAGTTCGACGAGTTCCGTACGGTTCACTTCTTTGTCAACGGCCGTAAACCCCAAGCGCCATGCTGTGAGCACGGCTGCGGGTGACTGCCCGCTCGACCCTGAGATCTGTTGACCGAAGCCAGCTGAGAGCTGTCGGAACGTCCGCGAAGTCGATCAATAGCAACCTGTCCCACTCGATGCTCGAGTTGACGACATCCGGCGCGACATCCCATACCACCCGACCGCCACTCCCGGGCACATTAGCGAGCACCCCGGAAAGAGGATCCAGCGTGGTCGAAGGTCTCGCTTCAACAAGCCAAACCACGAGAGCGGGTCGTATGTCTTCATGCAGAGGAAGTTGAGCACTACCAAGCTGCAACAGAGACATGTTTTCCTGCTGATCGACCATGAGACGGTACGGAGACGATGTGAGCACCTGTACCAGTGCCCGGCCGCCCGGAAGTTTGTGCACACCCAGGCCATCCCATTCATCAGCCCGGCGACCCTCCATGAGGTGATGGGTTGGGAATTTCGCAAGCGTCTCACCACCCTCACTGAGCACGAGACCTGCAAACGGATCCCGAAATCTGGCAGTCAGCGACGCTTCCCCCTGGCTGAACTGCATCAACGCGTACGGCCGGTCACTGCGCGATTCGAAAAACGTCAGCCAGACGAGTTGTGGGCCGACCCACCAGACAATGCCCACAGCGACAAGCAGCACCGCAACCACCGTGACCAAAATGTATCGTAGACTGTTTGCCAACTGGAGCGTACACCTTCTCTGTTTCTGCCCCCGCGGGGCGGGCCTGCCTAGAACGAGGTCAGGATACCCGGTACGCTTGACGCACGTAAACGTCAACGAAGGATCGCATCCGAGGTGCCTGAACAGCTACAACTGATCAGTGGTCAGACACGTATCAATCTTCTCGCTGAGGGTAATCAGAACAATCCTCCCGTCATCATGCTCCATGGACTGCGTGACACCGCCTGGTCGCTGTTACCCGTTGCCCGAAAGCTTGCCGCCCCGACACAAACACACGCCGGGTACCGCGTCTATATCATGGAACTACGCGGGCACGGCGCATCTGATCGAAGCGAGGGCTACTCGATGCCGAACTTTCTCGCCGATCTCTACCGCGCGGTAGAGGCTTACGGCCATCAACACTGTGCATTGTTTGGTCACAGCCTGGGCGGACACCTGGTCACCAAGTTTGCCGCCCTGTTTCCTGAACAGGTTCAGACCCTACTCCTGATTGAAGGCATGGGTCCTCCGCGCCGGCCTCACGAAGGCCACGAGGTAGCGGAGGTGCAAGCCTACCGGGAAATGCTGCTGGCCCGTCTCATACGCAGGGAAAAGCGAAGCAGGCCCATCTCGAGCATCGAAGAAGTCCGGCAGAAGCTTTTGAAAAACAATCCGCGTATGTCCGACATCCTGGCAGCGGAAATTGCACCGCATCTCACGCGAACAGTGGACGGTGAACTGGCGTGGGCTTTTGACCCAGCGGCGAGCAGCGTGTTTATCGGAGGCGGCGATAACGAACGGTTCTGGAAGAATGTGACAGCACCCACGTGTATCGTGAGTGGCACTCTCTCCTACGAGTACTGGGGCCGTGAGCTTCCTGATGCGATCTTTACCGGCAGATTCGCTGAAGGTGAGATGGAACAACGCGTTTCTCAATTCAACAACGCCGAACACCACTGGTTTGACCAGTCCGGACACATGGTTCACTACGACGAGCCCGAACGTCTGGCTAAACTTTGCCGAACATTCCTGGAGAAATACTATGACTGACGTCATCACCTCAGACCTGACCGCCTTTGATGGAGAGCAGATTGTCGCAGACCTCAACCGCCTGCTTCGTTTACGGACAACACCCATCGGCATGAAACTCTTCAGCACCAAAGAGGAAATGGAAGCGGTACCCCGCATCAGGCGTCCGAATGACATACATACAACCGATCAGATAGTTGGTCAGGCATCCCGCAATGGCTGGACAGTTGGTGTCACCGTCGATGACCTCGTGGGCGCTCAATGCAGTACTGTGATCGGGTTACATCCGAGAAGTGACGACTGGTTGACCGGAGATCGCATGACCGGCGTCTGGTATGAGACTGCTGAAGACGCTGCCGCTCACCAGGAAGCCATGGATGTCGTACCCCATGGGCAGTTCGAAGCGATGGCGGTCAGCCCGCTGGCAAGCGGCCGGCTCAACCCACCCGACATTTGCTTGATCTATGCCACGCCCGCTCAAATGATTCTATTTATCAATGGGTTACAGTGGACTGGTTACAAAAAACTCGAATGGGGTTGTGTCGGCGAGAGTGCCTGTGCAGATTCATGGGGACGTGCACTGGCCACCTCAGAACCGAGCCTGTCCATCCCCTGCTTCGCTGAACGACGTTATGGCGGCGTGATGGAAGACGAGTTGCTCATGGCAATTCCACCTTCATTCCTCCCAGGCACCATCCGCGGTCTCGAAGCTCTGTCCAGAAACGGTTTGCGTTATCCAATTCCTCAGTACGGGGTAAACAACGATGTACGAGCCGGTATGGGCGTGAGCTACAGCTGAGGGACGCCATGGAACTCTATGAAGCAATGTCGACCCTGAGGGCCGTGCGTCGATTACGTCCGGATCCGATTCCCGAGGATGTGCTGGAGCGTGTCTTAACAGCAGCAACCTGGGCACCGTCCGGCGGCAACCATCAATCCTGGCGCATCATCGTCGTGAAAGATCCTGCGACCAAACAGGCACTGGAAGACCTCTACCGACCCCATTGGGAAGGTTACATACCGGGATACGAAGAACACATGAAACACATGCCCGAGAAGGAAGCTGAAAGCTCCCGTAAAGCGCTTGCAGCGGGCACCTACCTTGCCACTCACCTGCACGAGGTACCTGTGATCTGCGTCTTCTGCTTCAACCCATCCCACATCACGTTTACCGATATCGAACAGCCCCGCACGAGTGTCGTCGGTGGCGGATCGATTTATCCAGCCGTACAGAACCTGCTCCTGGCGGCGCGCAGCGAGGGGCTCGGATGTGTCCTGACCACATTGCTGTGCATGGAAGAGCCTGCGGTCAAAGCGCTACTCGGCATTCCGGATGAATGGCACACGGCGGCGCATGTACCGCTCGGTTATCCTGTTCTCGGAGGGCATGGACCGATCGCGCGAAAGCCGATCGATAGAATGGTGAGCCTCAACAAATTCGACTGACGCCAATCCTGGCTGGAAGAATCGCGGCTAAAGTACGACGCTGACGCGTCGGCGCGAGTTTTTCGCATGCGAAAAACTCGGTAAGGAATCGGGTCCAAGACCGATTCCGGCAGCGGCATTTAGCCGCGATTCTGAGAATTCAACACCTCTGGAGCTGCGCCCGATACCGTGCCGCCTGATCCGCCACCTTCTTCGCGTAACCCTGGATTGTAGGAGACTTCTTCCAGTGCCCCTGACGATATCCCGTTGGACCCGTGTAGTAGGCAAGGTAAAGGTGGTAGGCATCGCTTTTCGAAATCCCAAGCTTTCGATGACTTCGATGGTTGTACCAGCCAATGAAGTCCATCGCGTCGCCAAAGTCGTCCCGATCGGTGAACCACCGGGAACTCTCTTTCTCGTAGTCTTCCCATGCCTCATCAGTCGCCTGGGCATAGCCATAAGCCGACGACAGGCGCTTCCATGGCACGATGCCCAGAAGTTTTTTCCTGGGCGGACGGGCGTCTCCAACATAAGAAGATTCCCGGTGAACAAACGCCATACTGATGTATACCGGTGTACCCCACCGTTTCTCGCTCTTGCGCGCAGCTTTGTACCACCCACCATTTTCATCGAAGATTGAACACGCGTTGTTAGGATTGGCCGGTGGATTCGACGCGCAGCTCGCGACAGCAAAACCTGTCGCCAGAAGCATCGCTACGGATAGCTGCTTGAACATCCAGGTCCGGATTCTCCTCATTCTAGGAAGCTGAGATGTCATGATCCGCAAGAAACGCCAGAAACTCGGCTTCATCCATCACAGGCACCCCAAGCTCCTCCGCCTTTGTCAGTTTGCTGCCCGCACCCGGACCAGCAACCACCTGGCTGGTCTTACCTGAAACAGAACCCGCAACCTTTGCACCAAGACCCACGAGGAGCGCCTTGGCATCGTTGCGTGCCATCTGTTCCAGAGTGCCAGTCAGAACCCAGGTCTGGTTTTCCAGGGGCAACGCGGACGCATCACTCCTGTCGACAACAGGCCAATGAACACCGCCCGTAATGAGAGCTTCGATCACTTCAACGTTACCGTCGTCGGCAAAGAAGTCGACGATTTTGGTCGCGACAACAGGTCCAACGTCGTCAACCTTCTCGAGATCTTCTGCGCTTGCGCCCATCAACGGCGGCAGATCCCCGAAATGATTTGCCAGATTGGCCGCGGTAGCCTCGCCGACCTCCCTGATTCCCAACGCGTAGATGAATCTCGCAAGTGTGGTCTCTTTGCTGGCTTCCAGGGCTTCGACGAGATTAGCGGCCGATTTGTCTGCGAGCCGATCCAGACCGGCAATCTGCTCATGTGTGATCCTGTAGAGGTCACCAGCGTGTTCCACCAACCCGGTCTCTACCATTTGCTCAATAATTTTGTCTCCCAGCCCGTCAATGTCCATTGCGAGACGCGAAGCAAAGTGGCGCAGGCCCTCTTTGCGCTGGGCCGGACAGTAACTCGGCGAAGCACTACATCGCGCCACCGCCTCATCACCAACATTTACGATGGGGCTGCCGCAAGCTGGGCAGTCGGCCGGAAGTTCAATAGCAGCTGCTTTCGCGGGACGTTTACTCTCTATGACGGACATCACCTGGGGAATAACATCTCCCGCCCGTCGAATCATCACCGTATCACCGATCCTGAGATCCAGACGTCCGATTTCGTCCATGTTGTGCAAGGTGGCATTTGTGACGGTGACACCCCCAACAAACACGGGAACAAGACGTGCGACGGGTGTGATCGCTCCGGTTCGACCGACCTGAAACTCCACGTTTTCAATTGTTGTGACTGCCTCTTCAGCAGGATACTTGTAAGCAATGGCCCACCTGGGTTTACGGGTCACAGCGCCAAGAGCCGCCTGTTGATCAAGATCGTCCACCTTGATGACCACACCGTCGATGTCGTAACCCAGCTCGGCCCGCTGTTCCAGAACCTCATCTACATACGCCATGCAGGCATCGAGATCATCTACTTGTCGAACAAGCGGGTTGACCCGGAATCCCCATGTCTTCAGTTGTGCGAGCACCTCACTGTGCGCAGCGGGGGCCCACTCTCCATCTACCCAGCCAAGGCTATAGCAGAACCAGGTGAGTGGCCGACTGGCAGTGATCTTCGAATCCAGCTGGCGCAGGCTGCCCGCAGCACCGTTGCGAGGGTTTATCAGAGGTTTCTCACCACTGGCAGCGCACGCCTCGTTGAAAGCATGGAAATCGGCTATCGGTATGTATATTTCACCCCGGACTTCAAAGCGGCGCGGGAGACCCTGTGCATCTATGCGCAATGGAACGGATGGAATTGTGCGAACATTCTGCGTGATGTTCTCGCCCGTCTGCCCGTCACCTCGAGTGGCAGCAAGTGTCAGCACACCTTCTTCGTAAACGAGGGCAACAGCCACCCCATCGATCTTCGGTTCACATATGAGTGTCAGCTCATCCGGATCGTTCAGCCGATTGCGGCACCGTGTAAGCCAATCACCCAGTTCTTCCCCGGTCGTACACTTGTCCAGAGACAGCATTGCCAACTCATGTGTAACCTTTTCGAACTGACTGGCTGGTGCGCCACCGACCCGTTGAGTTGGCGAATCCGGTGTAACGAGTTCCGGATGAGCCTGCTCAAGCTCGACCAGCTCGTCGAAAAGCGCATCGTATTGCGCATCGGAAATTTCGGGAGAGTCCAGCACATGATAACGGTGGAGGTGATGATTCACCTCACGCCGCAGTTTTTCGAGGCGATTAGCGACTTGCTGCTCAGTCATGGGCTAATGCTACATTGAATCGCGGCTAAAGCCGCTCCTACAGACGGAGTCTGCAGGAGCCGATTACGGTTTAGAACGAGGCGCGTCTCGACAATCTCCGCCGTGCAAAATCCGCAATACGCTGACGCATGTGTTCAGCCGTTTGACCGGTGAGCACGCTGAGCTGTTCGTCCCTGACTTCCCCACCCAGTTCAGCTGCGATGTTTCGGGCGGTGGTCAACATGTCGTCGAAAGCGGCCGCCGCGTCATCCGGGCCAGGGAGTTGCAGGAAGAAAGACATACCCGGGGATGCGAGAGAATCGAGATCCGCAAGATCGAATGTGCCGGGCTCCAGGATGTTGGCGATACTGAAGAGTTTTGCTTTGGTTGTCGGCTCGACGCGGTGGAATATGTTCATTTCACCATATCGCAATCCCTGCCCACGCAAGGTCTGGACGAGATGTTCTCCCGCAAACCGCGTTCCACGCGGGGCCAGCACGTTAATGACGAGCAGTTCCTCTACATCCGGACCGTCGTGTACCTGTTCATTTACAGGGCTTTCAGTCGCAGCCACATCGGTGGCCAATCGTTCAGCGACAATCGGTTCACTGGCGATATCGACCTCAACAACCCTTGTGGGAGCAGGTGCCGCCTGTGCGGCGGGACGACGCGGCGCCTCAATCGGATCTGTCTCAATGGGTACCTCATCCAGACCCGCGTCCACATCAACGATATCCGGCTCCGCAAAGTCATCGACAAATTCGGTCTCGATGGGCGGTTCGAGTTCGAGTGTCGTCTGGGCAGGCTCTGCGCTGCCCCTTCTGCGCACTGGTCGTGACCCGCCGTTCGGCAGTTCACCTCGCAACCACTCCATATCATCCATGTGATCCGGTATCAGATCAGGAACGATGTCCAGTCGATAGGGCTCTTTTTTCGCCCGGTAGGCGATCCAGAATCCGTGACAGACCACTACGGCGATCAGTATCCCACCGCCAATAAGGATAAAGTCTTTAATGTCCATCTTTAATGTCCAACCTGGGGCTCCTCGGCCGCATCGTTGCGACCCGCTTCACATCACCTATCCGCACACAATGTCTGTCTAACCGACAGCCATTGCAGCGGCCTCGTCCACGTCTACCGAAACCAGACGCGACACGCCTGGCTCCTGCATCGTGACGCCCATCAGGTAATCAGCCATCTCCATTGTTATCTTGTTGTGAGTGATCACAACAAACTGGACGCCGGCTGACATCTCCTCGATGAGCCCCGCAAAACGAGCGACATTTGCATCATCGAGTGGTGCATCAACCTCATCCAGCAAACACACTGGGCTGGGGTTGAGATGAAAGATCGCAAAGATCAGCGCTATGGCCGTCATTGCTTTCTCACCACCCGATAGCAGATGCACACTGGCATTGCGTTTACCCGGTGGCCTCGCCATCAGCGAGACACCGGTATCGAGTAGGTCCTCCCCGGTTAGTTCTAAATAGGCGTGTCCTCCGCCAAATACTTTCGGAAACAGCTCTCCCAGACGGCTGTTCACCGATTCAAACGTTTCTTTGAATCGACTGCGGGTTTCCCGGTCGATTTTCTTTATTGCCTGGAGCAGTGTTTCAAGTGCCTGTTCCAGATCTTCTGCCTGAGCATCGAGATAAGTCTTGCGCTCTGACTCCTGTTCGTATTCTTCAATTGCAGCAAGATTGATGGCTCCCAGACGCTGGATCCTGCGCTCCATGCGCTCAACTTCTTCAATCCATTTGGATTCTGTCGCCTCTTCCGGCAACGCTTCCATGACACTCTCTAGATCCTGCCCCGTCACAGTTATCTGCTCAAGAAGATTGGACTCCTGTACGGTCATCCCCTGGCGCGTAACGCGTTCTTCTTCCAGTCGTTCCCGTATGGATTCAACCTGTTGTTCGACACCTTGCCGGGTCGCCTCCAGGCGGCGTGTGGTTTCTTCGAGACCATGGAGTTCTTCCCTGATCTCACCGAGTTGAGCCTCTATCTGCAACCGACCAGCAAGTTTTTCTTCGAGTTCCTGCGCGAGTCCAGGGATCGGCCGCTGACTTGCCTCTATGCCGGAACGGATGGATTCGGCCTGTTCCTTGAGTTCACTGCTCTGATGGATCAGCCTTTCCCGCGCGGCTGAACTTGCATTCAGACGGGACTGTACATTCTCTTTTTCGATGTTGAGTGCATGAAACTCATCCCTGCTCTGCCGTGCCGCTTCCCTGGCCTGACTCAACGCATCTTCTATTTCCGAGCGGCGATTACTCAGTGCATCCCGCTCAACGTTTTGTTCCTCGCGAATACTCTCCGCATGCTGCAACGCTGAACGGGCTTCACTCAACGCTGCTTCTTCACCTGCAAGCTGGGTACTGATATCGACCTGAGCCTGTTCCAGCTCCGTCCTGCGCGCACCCGCTTCTTCGAGCTTTACCCTTGAAACGCCATGGTCTGTCCGTCGTTTCCCGAGATCTTCACTCAGGCGACTGGCGTTCGTCTGCAACGATTCCCGCTGCGCCTCGAGGTGTTCGACCCGGGTGCGTCCCTCGACCACATGATGCTGGAGTTCTGCAAGCGTTCGCTCTGCCTCTTCTACCCGCACATTCAGAGTTTCGATCGTCTGACCACGTTCCAGGATACCTGCCTGTTCATCCGAATCGTGCAGCACGCGCACCCAATCGGAACCAACCCAGAAACCTTCCCGGGTAATAATGCTCTGCCCGCTCTCAAGCAGATGCCGTTTGTTCATGGCAACTTCCGCCGACTGAGCGGCAAACACGCCATGAAGAAGAGATCCGGCGCGTACTTCGTCGGTTCTGACGAGAGAATGCAGCGAAGGCAGTTCCAGCGCCTCGTTGTTTGCATCCTCAACAAGCTGTTGAGTACGTGCCCCCTGTCGTTCGATCAGCGCAAGATCACCATCCGGCAGCTGCGCAAGGGACTCAGCAAGACTTGCGAGCGTTTCAACCTGGATAGCACCGAGAAAACGCCCCAGGACGGCTTCAATCGCAAGCTCCCAGCCAGGGACAACCGACAACGACTCACCCAATCGTGCATGAGTGTTCAATTCGTGTTCGGCAATCCAGGTATCCGCCTCCTGGCGATGTTGCCCAAGTGCTGTGTCCTGAACAGCCTGGATGGTCGCAAGCTCATGCCTTAGCGCCAGCACTTCGTTGCGTGCGTCGTCCAGGACCCGTTCCCGCACGAGGACATCTTCCCGCGCTGCTGACAGCTCCTTCAGCGATTCGTCGATCTTCAGATCAAGCAGACGCCGCTCGTCTTCAAGACTGTCGATTTCTTCCGCCAGCAGGCTGATCTACGCCCCCTCGGGCACCGAGTCCATACTGCACAGCTGACCGTCAAGTTCATCCAGCCGGCGTCGGAGTCGCAGAGTCAGTTGCTGCAGGTGTTCGATTCTCGAAGCCTGAACCTCCGCAGTCCGGTCAGCGTCGGCGCTGCGTGTGTTGAACGTTTCCCATTCGCTCTGCCATGCCCGCATCGACTCTTCTGCATCAACGAGCCGCTGTTGACGATCCTGGTCATGTCTGGACAGGTCTTCGACCCGTGGCAGGAGCTCATTCAGCCGCGCCTTCAACGTCTGAATCTGGGACTCGTCCATTCCCAGTTGCGTCCGCGTTTCCGCCTCACGGTCACTGACCGATTGCAGATCAGCTTCAAGCTGCTCAACCCGTGTTTCGTTGAACCGGATTGCGTCTTCTATGCGCGTTATCTCCGAACCCTCACGATAAAACCGACCCTGCACATCGTTGAACCGGGCAGTCCCATCGGCATGGGCTGATCGGCTCGTTTCTATCTGACTTTCGAGCTGACGCTGGTCCGCCAGGACCTTCTCCTGCTTGAGCTTGAGTTCCGCTATCCGCGTCTCGACCTCACCGAGTGCACTCTGTAGCGTTGTGTGTTTAAGACCAAGCAACTGCGCCTTCAGGACGCTCTCTTCCTCGCGTAACTTGCGATAGCGCTCGGCGGCTTGCGCCTGGCGCTGTAAACGTTCCAACTGGCGATGAAGTTCCTCGCGTATGTCGTTGATTCTCTCCAGATTTTCCCGCGTGTGGCGTATACGGTTCTCAGTTTCCCGGCGGCGTTCCTTGTACTTGGATATACCGGCTGCTTCTTCGAGATAGACACGCAGTTCTTCAGGCTTGGCTTCTACCAGCTGACTGATCATCCCCTGCTCGATGATGCTGTAGCTGCGTGGACCGAAACCGGTGCCCAGGAAAATATCCTGAATGTCCCGCCGGCGACATTTCTGACCGTTCAGGAAGTAGTTCGACTGACCATCGCGCGTGACCTGGCGGCGGATAGCAATCTCCGCATACGCGGCAAACTCGCCGCCGATGCGTCCATCGGAGTTGTCAAAAAAGAGTTCGATGCTGGCAGCCGCCGTTGGCTTGCGCGTGTTCGAACCATTGAAAATGACATCGGTGAGGTTCTCACCGCGCAGTTGTTTTGCCGAACTTTCGCCCATGACCCAGCGGACAGCGTCGATGATGTTTGACTTACCACATCCGTTGGGTCCAACGACGGCTGAGCGATTTCCGGGGAGGGTAACGGTTGTCGGATCGACAAATGACTTAAAACCAGCGAGCTTGATTTGCTTAAGTCGCATTTCTGGATCGCCGGAACTAACGGATCTGATCTATCGAGGTCCGTAGTCGGTTCTATCGGCTTGCCACTGACAGTCCAATCTTTCGATTGAACACCGGGTTAACCCCTCCGATCTACCCCTCGACGAATCAGGATTAATTCGGGCGAATTGTTACCCTGTTTCGTGAAGGCCCTAGTCTACTGAATCCATGCGCGGTTGGTAACACTTTTGTGCAAAAAAGTTCCCGTAAATTCAGAGGCCTAGGAGCCCGCATGCCCCGATGCGTATCGCTTTTGCGAGTCAATATCCCGGCCATTCTGCCCGTCATGGGTACAGAGCTTGCGCAGACGTTTGTGAAATGCTCCAAGGAGTTCTTCCAAACGATTCTGATCAGCCTCCACCAATGCTTGCAACAGCGCACCGTAGTAGCGCCCTACATCGTGAATTTCGAGTGTCTGGTCCTGGATCAAACGGCGCATGACAACCTGGCTGCTCGGTAACAACGATTCGAACACTGCCCGCGTATAACTATCGGCCTCAGCAAGGAGTTCGTCGTAAAGGTTTGCGCGTGCGTCTACAAGCAGCGGTATGTCAGATCCGCGCGCGGCGCGGCCCATCACGTCGACAGCCTCCCCGGCCGCTTCTGATACGTGTAACCCACTTTCCACAAGGCAACCAAGCCAGAGCTGTTCGGCCATCGCAAGCAGGTCGATCAACGCAACCGCTTCACGACCACGTATGGAATTAACAATCGCACCTTTGCGGGGAACCACTTCGATCAGGTGTCTGCGTTCCAGGATCAATAAAGCTTCCCGAACCGACCCGCGTGAAACCTCCAGTTCCCGCGCGATGCGCAGTTCCTGAATACGGTCTCCACCCGACAAACCACCCAGGATGACCTGATCAGCCAGCCTGTCGGCAATCTGTTCAGTTATGTTGAGCGCCGGTTTGAATCCCAACGTGTTTACCCCTTAATCCGCCTGCCAGTAGACGATGAGCGCCGGATTTTTAGACCAGGGGGCAGAAGAATAGTTCCAGGTTCGAGGTTTGAAGAATCGCGGCCGCTCCCACAAGGAAATCGCCTGTCATTGGCAATGTGAGAGCAGCTTCAGCCGCAATTTCCTGTCACTCGGAGGCGGTTGTTCCGGGTGGAGCGAGGTGCGCACTCAAAGCTGCACCGCTATTCAGTTGTTCAGCGGTCAGCGGCTCGGAGATCCAGGTCCAGTCATCAGCCGAAGGCATCGCTGTTCCCTGCCTGCTGACCCTTGCGACCACCTCGAAGTTTTCTGCATCTGACAGAAGTCGTCCGTCACTCATGCTCACGAGATCGTCCAGTCGCACTGAAAGAGGCAGCAACATGGCCGAGCGTTTAACCACCGCGTAAGGCATACCTCCGCCTACCGGGCGCGCGAGTACAAATACACTCGCAAAATGCGGCACTGAGTCTTCTGCCGAGACTGCAACGTCAACACCGGGTGGCGGATCCTGAACCTGCTCACGAATTCGCATCAGGGCATTAGCCAGCGTGGTCTGTTGCCTGAGATCGGTCGCTGCAGTGGCTGCTCTGTGCAACATTCGGATAGCCTCGCGGGGATCACCTTTCTGTATGGCGTTGAGAGCGAGTATCTCAAGCACTACAGGTGTGTCCGGGGCTGCTTTCAGGATGTTCTGGGCGATCTCCATACTCACGCTATCCAATACGCCGCGGGCGGCCAGGTAGCGGGCCTGCAGCCAGTACACCTGGACGTTGAGATCGTTCTCAACGAGCGAGTTTGTTGTGGCGAAGGCTTCTGCCGCAAGATCGTATTGCTGCATCTTCAGGTACGTGTGCCCGAGGATGTACCAGCTTTTCTCGTCTTCCGGCGCTGCCGAAACACGTTCAGTCAAACGCATTCGCCAGCTTTCGAGCTCAGCCTGTGCCTGTGATGGATCAAGCTGCATGACCGACTCGGCGCCGCGCACGGCGAGCGCCGTCGGATCGGAAACAGTGAAGTAAACGAGAATTCCAATGAGAGGAACACCTGCCGCACCTGCCCAGGCCCATCGCGACTGCCCGGAATCCCCGGCTGATTCCTCTCCTTCAACAACCTCATCGAGGAGAATTTCTCCGAGTTCGTCTCGTATTTCATCGCGAAGCGCCGGATCTGCAACTTCCGCGTCGAGTTCGCCGAATCGCGCCCGGTACTGCGCTTTGATCGAGTGGTTGTAGGTCACACCTGTATCACCCACACGTCCACCCACAAGACGCCTGACCAGTGGATAGGCAACAAACGCTGCGGCCAGCAGGCCAAGTACTACAAATACGAACATTCTTTATTCGTCGAGAATACCGGCAACGCGCTCCCGGACATCACCGGCGGGCACGGTTAGAGCACGGGTTCGACGCTGGAGAAGAACAAGGACAATCAGGCCTACGGCAACAACAGTCGACGGTACCACCCAGATAAGCCACGTTCTGGCATTGAACGGCGGATCGTAAAGCACAAAATCGCCATATCGTTCCTGGAGGTAGTCCCGAACCTCCTGGTCGGTCATTTCTTCGATCACGACAAGTCGATGTACGGTCCTTCGCAGATCCTGCGCAATCGGAGCATCACTTCCTGCAATGTTGGTATTGAGGCACTTCGGGCAGCGAAACTCCTCTATCAGGGCTTTGTACCGATCTTCCTGGCTCCCCGATTCAAAGTGATAAACGTCAATCTGACTGGCCGCCTGTGCAACGGGCAGCCAAAACAAAAGAATCGAGGCTAAAGCCGCTCCCACAGTGAGTACTCGATACCTCCGGGTGGGAGCGGCTTCAGCCACGATTCCTGGTACTCGATCAGTCCAGTTGCGCAATGAGCACCCCCAGGTCCTCCAGACGCGGAGCTATTTCAGCCTGCCAGATCCGCGCATTGACGTCACCGACCCGCTTATAAAGTACCTTACCGGTCGCATCGAGAAGAAAAGTCTCCGGCGCGCCGTAGACCCCCAATTCGACACCCAACGCACCATCCAGATCCATGAGCACTGCATCGTAAGGGTCTCCATAGTCGGCGAGCCACTGCAGAGCCTTGATGCGGTCGTCTTTGTAGTTGACACCGACAATCCGCACATCGCTGCGTGCGGCGATCTCCATGAGGAATTCGTGTTCCGCTTTGCAGGTGGGGCACCACGTCGCCCAGACATTGACCAGAACGGGGAACCCGACGATATCCGCCCTCGCGATTGTACTGGCGGGGTCGTAGAGATCGGGGGCCACAAACTCGGGGAAGTCGCGGTCTATCAGCGCGGAAGGCAGCTGATGACGATCGCCCAACTGGAAAGCGAGATAACCCATCACGAGAATTCCGGCAAAGAGCACCAGCGGTATGGACGTATTGAGACGCACAGCGCTACGCCATTGCCTCTTTGGCTGGTTTTTCCGCTGCAGGGTGCTTCTGCCGCTGCCGTAGCCTGCGGTACCGCACATCCATCACGGCGACGATCCCCCCGAGCGCCATGAACAGTGCCCCTATCCATACCCAGCGGACCAGGGGTTTGTAGTGCAGGCGCACAGCCCACGCGTCACCTTCAAGCGGTTCACCGAGAGAGATGTAGGTATCGCTCAAAAACCCGGGTTCGATACCCGCTTCCGTCATGATGCTGCCGCCCGCCAGATAGCGTCGCTTTTCGGGCCTGAGTTCAAAGGAGCTCTCCCCTTCCGTAACGACAAATATGCCTTGCTGTGCAACATAGTTTGGTCCGCGCACCTCGGTGACACCCAGGAAACGAACCTCCGCGTCACCCAGCTGCTCGACCTCCTGGGGCGCCATCCTGACATCGTGCTCAATGGACTGTGTCGCAGTGACCGCAACACCCGTCAACGACATCGCAAATCCGAGGTGACCCAGCGTCATGCCCCAGTAGGCCACGGGAACTTTACGGATGCCGCGTTGAATGAGATCACGCGCGTGGCTGAAGACAATCCAGGCTGCCAGACCAAGCGCCACACTCACACTTGCAAGCTTCGGGTCAGTGACGTACCAGCCCGCCAGCCCAATCACTATTCCCAAACCCAGCGGGACGGCAGCCCCACGGGCAGTGCGAACGACATCGGTCCGCTTCCAGTTGAGCAACGGCACAACCGCGAGCGCAGCCGCCAGGACAAGCATGAGCGGCACAAAAAACGCATCGAAGAAGGGCGGCCCTATGGAGATGTGGTCACCGCGCAGCTGGTAACCAATCGGTGCGAGGGTACCCCAGATGACAACCGCAAGCGCGACAACGAGCACCACGTTGTTGATGAGCATGAAAAACTCTCGGCTCAGGAAACCGTATCGGACCACGGCCCGTTCCTGACCCGCCCGGATTGCGTAGAGCACCAGCGAACAACCCACCACCACTCCTAAGAAAATGAGAATGAACATGCCACGTTGAGGGTCCACGGCAAACGCATGCACCGAGGTGATCACCCCCGACCGGATAATGAATCCTCCGAGGAGTGATAACGAAAATCCTGCGATGGCGAGGAGCAATGTCCAGCTCTTGAAAGCGCCACGTTTTTCCGTTGCCGCGAGCGAATGGATCAGTGCTGTGGCAGCGAGCCACGGCATGAAGCTTGCGTTTTCAGACGGATCCCAGAACCACCATCCACCCCATCCGAGTTCGTAGTATGCCCACCAGCTGCCAAGCGCAATCCCTACCGTCAAAAACGCCCATGCTGCATTACTCCAGGGTCGTGACCATCGCGCCCAGGCAGCATCGACACGGTTCTCGAGCAACGCAGCGATGGCAAACGCAAACGGAACAGCGAGGCCAACGTACCCTGCGTAGAGCATGGGTGGATGCACAATCAGGCCAAAATCCTGCAGCAGCGGGTTGAGGTCGGCACCATCCGCAGGTGTCATTGGGATGAGCCGGGTGAACGGGTTACTGGTAAATATCAGAAACGCCAGAAAACCAAGGTTAACCAGGCTCAGGATACCGGCCACTCTGCTGAAAAGCCGTTCGGGGTAGTTCCCGCGCCTGACAACCACAGCAACCATCCATGCGGTCATGGTGAGGGTCCAGAGCAGAAACGAGCCTTCGTGACCACCCCAGGTTGCGCTGATTTTGTAGTACCACGGCAGGAGCGAATTGGAGTGTCCGGCAACATACTCAACGCTGAAATCATCCTGGACAAACGCGCTGATCAGAATGACAAATGCGGTGGCGCAGAAGACAAACTGTCCAACCACCATGGAAGAAATCCCACGTAAACGCAGGGCTGAAACGGAGCCACCAGCCAGGCCGGTCACCGCTGTTGCGAGCGCCAGACCGAATGCAAGCGCTATGCAGAACTGACCAAATTCAGGAAGCATCGTCCTCCCCTGCGATCACTGACTGCCGCCGGGGGAACTCGTTTCAGCCATGTGGACGAGTTCCGGTGGCATGTAATTCTCATCGTGTTTTGCCAGGACTTCGTGAGCTGCAAACGTTCCGTCCGCCTGCAACTGACCTTGTACCAGGATTCCCTGACCTTCCCTGAACAGGTCCGGAAGGATCCCCTCATAACGTACTGTAAAATCAGCACCGTTATAGTCAGTCAGCACAAATTCCACCTGAAGGCTGTCCGGGATACGGACCACCGATCCCTCCGCCACCATGCCGCCAGCCCTGATCTGCCTGGCAACCGGGGCTTCACCGGACACAACCTGGTCGGGCGGGTAGAACATGTTGATGTTCTGCTCCAGGGCGACCATCAGCGCAGCGGTCGTTCCTGAAACTGCAACAAGCAGGAATACTGCAAGGTAAAGGCGACGTTTGCGAACCGGATTCATAGTCTGTTGGTATCCTCTCGGGTTATGGACTCGTTCTGTTCTGACCTCGCAGAAATCCTGAGTTCCCGTCTCATACGGGCTGATGCCCTGGTAACGCTCACGTAGCTCACCATGAGTGTCAGCAGGGTCGCACCATAGGCGAGCCAGACATATATACCATGCCCGCCCATGTTCAGAAATTCGGTCAGCGAGTCAAACTGCATTATCTTCCGTGAACATCGTTCGTACCCATTGCGTGCGGCGTTCCCTGCGCAACACCTCGAGACGCATGCGACTCAATATATTGTGGCCGGCAAAACAGTACATGCCGAGAACCATCACCAGAAGAGGTAAATACATCTCGGGTGGCATGGCTGGCTTTTCGGTCAGCGTGAACGAAGCACTCTGGTGAAGTGTATTCCACCACTCCACGGAATACTTGATGATGGGGATGTTGATGGTCCCGACCATCGCCACGAGTGCACTGGCTCGCCCCCTGATCTCTTCGTCTTCAATCGCCTCACGTAGAGCGTAGATACCAATAAAGAGAAACAAAAGGACGAGAGTTGAAACCGTACGCGCATCCCAGTCCCACCATGTCCCCCAGGTGGGCTTTCCCCAGACGCCACCGCTGAACAGGGCCAGCGCTGTCAGCACCATACCGAAAGGCAGACACGCTGCAATCGCAACGTCCGCGAGCTTCATCTTCCACACGAAAAGCACCAGACCCGCAACGCCCATGCCCATATAGACCGACTGCGAAACCATGGCAGCGGGCACATGGACATACATGATCCTTACGCTGTTGCCCTGCTGATAATCTTCCGGTGCAAATCCCAGGCCCCAGACCACACCAGTAGCGATCAGGAGGCCTGCTGCCCAGCCAAAACCAGTCACCCAGCCGCTCGATATCTGGAAGAACCATCGTGGTGACCCCAGTTTGTGCCAGAACTCTTTTAAAGCGCCCATACTTGCCCTTTCGTCCTACCTGCTATTGCATCTGCAGGCTGATTTTCAGCCCCGCGGTTGCCGCCAGAGGTCCTATTGTAAGCGACAACATGCTAATAACTCCCAGCCAGTAAAGTTGTGCGGTATTTCCGGCTCCCGATATCTGCTCCTGTATGGCGCTCGCTCCGAAAATGAGCACCGGAAGATAAAGAGGCAGCACAAGAAGCCCAAGCAGCACACCTCCCCGGCTGAAACCCACGGTGAGCGATGCCCCCACCGCACCGAGAAAGCTGAGCGCCGGAGTACCCAGCAACAACGCCATCACCACGATGAGCAAATCCCCTCCGTCAATCCCAAGCAGTAAGCCTAGAACCGGCGCGAGCAGCACCATCACCAGGCCCGTGCTCATCCACTGAACGATGATACGCACGAGAACAACCATGAACGGAACGTCAGCCGACGTGTAGATCTGTTCGAGGACACCATTGTCGTAGTCGCGCCGGAACAGACCATCCAGTGACAGCAGATTGGTGAGCAGCACAATCAGCCAGAGTATCGCCGGAGCGTAAAGAACCCGACCCTCTCCCTGCGCCGGGGAAGCGACGGCAAACAGGAGGATGCCCAGAAACATGAACGCCAGTGGGTTGACGAGATTTGCGCGGTTACGGAGGAGGACGGTCAACTCCCGCCTGAACAACGAACCAATCACGCCTGGTCTCCCCTGGGACTCAACCGCAGTTCAACCTTGTCATCGAGCTTGACCGGTGTATGTGTTGCATAAACCGCGGCGCCTCCGCCCGCGCAGTGCTCCTGAATCATACTCACCAGGAGCTCCTGGGCATCGGTGTCCAATGCCGTCAGCGGTTCATCGAGGAGCCAGACCCGGGCGCCACTCAGTTGCCAGCGTGCCATAGCAACCCGCCTCTGCTGCCCCTGAGACAGACGGGCAACGGGCACGAGCGCCCGGGATATCATGCCAACCCTCTCAAGGGCTTCCAGGATTTCATTTTCGTTGACCGTCTGTCCCGCGATACTCGCGTGCCACTGCAAATTCTCCACGGCGTCCAGGAGTTCATCGAGCCCTGGCCGGTGCCCCTGAAAAAGGTGTGTCGAGCACGAAAACGTGCCTTCATACTGCTGGAAGAGACCGGCAAGAGTACGCAACAGTGTCGTTTTGCCGGCTCCATTCGGACCCGACATTTCCACTTTCCCGCCCGCCGGAACAGCTATCGACACCGGATCAAATAGCGTGATGTTGTCGCGTCGGCAGCTGATCTCGTGAAGCTCGACCAGGCTCACTGACCAACAACCTTGTAGCAGGGGACGTACTCACCATGGAGTTTCATTCGACCATCGTCGGCAAACGCACGCAGGATCCGGTCGAGAGCACCGGCGATGCGACCATCGGCGTGAAGGGTAAATGGTCCTTTGTCCTTAACCATGCGGATGCCGTGATCTTTGACGTTTCCTGTTACGACTGCGCTGAACGCCTGTCGGGCAGCGACTGCAAGTTCCAGCGGAGTCGACTCCGGATCGAGACGCAGTTTTTCGACGGTTTTGTGTGTCACGTCGAACGGCTGCTGGTGGGGCTCCGGAACGTTCAACAGCCAGTTGAAGTAATACGCGTCACCCGTTTTCCTGCGATTGCGCCGCACGCGTTTGACGGCAGACGCAATCGACTCCCCTACCTTCGCTGCGTTACCCACGATTACCTGATACTTTTCACGGACATTTTCGCCAAACAGCTCCACCAGGAACGCATCGAGCTCCTGGAAATACCCGGCAGACTCCGGGGGACCCGTGAAAACCACGGGCAGGTCAATATGACCATTGGCCTCATCCAGGAGGATGCCAATAAGGTACAGCACCTCCTCGACTGTCCCGGCGCCACCCGGAAACACGACGATCGCATGGCCAAGCCGGACAAACGCCTCCAGCCGCTTCTCGATGTCCGGCAGAACAACCAGGTGATTAACCATCGGATTGGGCGGCTCCGCAGCGATGATGCCTGGCTCAGACAAACCGATGAACCGGGCACCAGCAACACGTTGTTTGGCATGCCCGACCGCAGCCCCTTTCATCGGTCCTTTCATAGCGCCGGGTCCGCAACCCGTGCAGATATCGAGGCTCCGAAGCCCGAGGTGGTAACCCACTTCTTTGGTGTATTCGTATTCCAGTCGGTTGATCGAGTGGCCGCCCCAGCACACGACCAGACGCGGCGGCAGCCCGGGTTCGAGGACCCGAGCGCCTTTCAGTATCTGAAACACGGCGTCCGTGATGCCACCCGGACTCGACAGATCTTCCTGCAGTTCTGTACCGATATAGACGACATCACGCAGGACGGCGAAGAGATGCTGGCGAACACCCTCGATCATGCGATTGTCGACGAGCGCACTCGACGGCGCATTGCGCATATTGAGCTGCAATCCACGCGTGCGCCTGGTGACTTCAACGGTGAAATCGCTGTAAGCGTCGAAGATGGCGGCAGCGTCGTCCGTCTCGTTACCGGTGTTCAGAACCGCCAGCGCACAACGTCTGAACAGTTCCTGGATTTCAGCGTGCCGGGAACCGGTCGTCAGCGCATCGATTTCCCGCTGAGACAGGAGTTCCAGGCTGCCCCGCGGACCAACCTCGATGTCTACTTTTTTCGGATTGAGTTGAGGAACAGACGAATCCATCTGCACACTTCAGCTCCTGTCTCTGTTTGGATCCAGTCTGGATCTCTCTTTGGATCTCTTTTTGGATCTATGGGTGAAAGTCTATGGTGATGCCCGCGTAGAAGTACCGCTCCGGGCCCGGTTCGAACACACGCCCGCCAAACCCGTTGATGCGCACGTTACTCATGTAGTCCTCATCGGTCACATTGTGGATCCCGACATATGGGGAAACACGCCAGCGACCTTCATCGCCGCGGTACCCCAGCCTGAAATTCCAGACGGTGGAATCTTCGTTCATCAGCGTGTTTGCGTTGTTGATCTGAAAATCGTCTGCATAGAGGACATCCGCTATGGCGTAGAAACCATTCTCGTGCCGGTACGCGAGTTCTGCAAAGTACTGCGTTTCCGGGAGCCCGGGGAGATCGTTCCCCACGAGGCCGGGACTGCTGTCGAACTTGTCGAATTCATACCTCGCCCGCGTGTATGCGAGCGAAAGTTCGAAGCGTTCACTCAGACTGGCGATTGCCGTTAGCTCAAATCCTTTTCGTTCAGTGTCTGCATTGTCGAAGAAGGAGCGGTTTCCGATATTCGAGACGCTGGCAATCTCATCCTCGACATCCATCGTGTATATCGCTGCATCAATGTAGAGCCTGTCATTCAGATAACGCCCGCGCAAACCCAATTCATAGCTGGTGGCTTCCTGCGCGGTCACATCGTTAAAGCCCCCGAGATTGACGGACAGGCTGCGAGCCGGGCTTGCCAGTTCGGTAAAGGTGGGCGTCTCGAACGAAGTTGCATAATTTACATACACGTTCGTCAGGTCGCTCATCTGCCAGACGATACCTGCCATGGGGCTGAATTCATCAAAGTCGAGGGTGCTGGACTGGTCTCCATTCGCAATGAACTTGTCATCAACGCTCAGTTCCACATCGTCGTAACGTCCGCCCAGAATGAAGGCGAGCGTGTCCGTAACTTTTAGCTCGTTCCGCAGGTACACCCCGTAAGTCTCGGCTTCCTCGATCTGATCGAAGCTGAGGGCACCACGCACGCCTGCGTTGTTTATGTATCGCTGGCGATCGTCTTCCTGCTGGTCGATATCAAACCCCACGACCAACCGGTTCTCCCGACCGAACAGTGTGCCCGGGAAATGCAGCTGCATGCCGCCGCCATAAAAGAACCGATCGAACTCAACGACACCGTCATCCGCTACGAAGGGGATGTGTGATCCAATGGGCAGGAAAGCCCCGAAGTCTCTCCATACATAATAATTTCTGACGGTCAGTTCAAAACCGGCATCGAACGTCCGGTTGTAAACCCACCCGATCTTCTGCTGTTCGACTTCCTCGTCCGAATTGGATGACAGGTTCCGCGGCTGCGCCTGAGACGGTTCTGCTGCTACCTGTGCTGCAGTGATACCACCGGCATCTTCGGCTTTTGGAGAATCGACTGCGCCGACCACAACCGTGAGATCAGCATTATCCATCTGGTAGTTGAGTTTACCGTTGAACTGGGTGGCTTCGACCCTGGCATTGTCCCGGTACCCGTCATACGTCAGGTCGCTCACGCTGGCGAAGTAATCAACCGCACCTGCACGCCCGCCCGCCTTAACCTGGTACTTCCTGTATCCGTCCTCCCCGCCCAGGATCGAGGCACTCAAGCGACCCTCCTCACCGCCATCTTCGGTAAACAGGTGCAGGACACCCCCGGAAGATGCTCCGTACAGCGCTGATGAAGGTCCCCGGGTGATCTCTATCCGCTCCACTGCTCCCAGATCAATTGCGTCAACACCACTCTGGCCGTCCGCCGTAGTCTCTGGAATGCCATCGACATAGACTTTGAGTCCACGTATCCCGAAGTTCGCGCGGGCACCGAAACCCCTTACAGCAAGGCGCAAATCCTGCGCAAAGTTGTAGCGATTCTGAGCAAACACACCTGGCACCCGGTTGAGCGCCTCGTCCAGGCCGAGCTGCTGACGACCGAGTTGAACGTCATCCCTGCCAATAACGCTGACCGCGGCCGGGATTTCGTCGATCGGCTGTGAAACACGCGTGGTTACAACCAGGACTTCTTCGATGGTGATCGGGTCGGTTTCAGCTGCAGCGGGGTTTGCTGCCGCGATTGCCAAAACTATCCCCACCCATCGGCGGACCAGGCGCTCTCTCTCCAAATACATTCTCTGATCACTCCGGACGTCCCAACCGACAGGTTGGCGACAAAAAAAGATCGCGTATGGTAGCAAAAGTCAGGTCAACGATGTTGTCCTTCGACGCTTGCGATCCGCTCTGGGTCGGGCACATCTGTTTTCGCCAGACGGGTCATCTTGAGGAACCGATGCGCCAGCGCATCGTCGAATTTCATGCGGATCTTGAGATAGGGGCCGCGGGCCGTGTACTCAGCCCCGATGAAATCGTCGTCCTGGAAACCGACAAAATTGTAGCCAACGCTGAGCCACGCCCCAGGCATGACATTAAAGCCTGCCGATACACCAGCAGAGAACTGACGAACGTTGGATCGCAGGGACTGTCGGGCTGTGGCGTGCGCTCCAAAATCCATTCGCTTAAAGATATCGCGCCGGTACTCGGCTCCATAAAGCATCGTCCAGCCGTCGTACTCGTCCCCATCTATCGTGTCCAGGATGAACTTGATGCCAAGATTGAAAGCGAGCTGGTGTTTCTCACCTTTGTAGTTGGCGTGAGTGTTGGTGACCCATTTCCTGGATCGGCTCGCGAACAGATCATCATCCCGCTCGAGCAGGATCAGGTCGCTTCGGTGTAAAAACGTCCAGCCGCTTTCAGCCGGGCGCCAGGCCAGACCAACCCGCAGGTCCCCACTCGTGTTGCGGGCACCGTCCCCGGTCTCTTCAGAGAAATACGAAATAGAAGAACTCACAACCCGCCCTTCCCCGAGCTGCCGGTCCGCACCCAGGAGGAAGTTCCACTTGTCCGCCAGATCGCCCTGGTGGTGCTCGATCCTCGCTGTCGCACCCCAGTTCTCCTGGTTGTAGGCGACCCCTGCGAACATCGCTGTAAAGTCCTGATCGAAACTCCCAAACGCCGGAGGCTGCGCCGGATTGAATATCTGACTGCCTGGATTCGTCGAGGCACCGTCTGACTTGAGTGTCTGTACCCGGTCGAGACCCGCGTCTACCAGCCAGTCATCGCTGACCCGCCACTGTTGCAGAAGACCCGTCGTTGCGAACAGCCTGTCTCCATTCTCCCCCTGCTGTCGCGTGACCGTGTTTGAGACATCCGCTCCCGTCCACGGTCGGGCCCGCAGGCCGAATCGTGTGTCCCGGGTATCTCTGCTGTCGCTCCAGGAAAATTCCTGTTCCGCAACAAGACGGACGTCCTGCATGATCTCGTACTCCCCTCCAAACACACTTCTCGAGGGAAAATCACCACCCTCGGAATCGGAGCCGATATCCAGTTCGAGGTCGGAACGCAGCACCAGGCGGTTGTCGAGTCGGCTCTGGGTCGCCCCTAGCAGCAACTGAGTCGTGCGCATCTTCTCGCCAGTTTCCAGTTCTTCGACCGCTCCTCGGAGACCGGCAGACCAGGTGGACCTGTCTATCTGACGAACGCCCTCCACATCGAGCACGGTGCGTTTCGCTCCAGTATCCAGAACCGTTTGCTCGTATGCGTGGCTGTGCAGGATCGTCCCGTCGCCTACCCGGTACTCCCCTTCGATACCCACACGTCTGACTCCATCGTCAAGCGTCGTCTGGTGACCAAGGCCAAATCCAGCCTCCTGCTCGCGCACGTAAATTCTCCCGGCAAGCACCTCATCACGATGTTCATATTGAGCAATGTAGGCGCCCGCTCCACCCCGAGCCTCGGTTTGCGAACGCGCAACTTCCAGTGTGATTTTGTTGCGTTCATCGTACTGCCACGTGAAGTCAGCACCGGTAAGCGTTCCTCCAACTGAAGGTGAGCTGTCATCTATATAGGTGACTGCTGCTTCACTATCCTGTTCGTCCAGCCGATACGCCGCACGGACACCAGCTATCAGCTCATCGCTGCGTCCGTCTCCACCCACCTCGTATTCAACGTCGATAAAAACCGGATTGAAGTTTTCGTCCTGACTGAAGACGGGCTGTTTGAAGAACAGCTGGCCTCGGTCGAAATCGATTGTGTAGTCGAGGTGCCGTGTGAGCACACGCTCATTGATTATCCGATCCGGAGAGAATCGGTCCCGTGTGACGATTCGAACCGACTCGCTGTTCCGCACCAGCCGGTCCCTTGTAAGCCGGTAGACCCCGGACGTCCCGTCACCGCGCAATTCGTCACGAATGAATCCCTGATCAGTCTCGCTGACAAACCCACTCACTTCTGCTCGTCTACCGTAGTACCCGGAAGATATCCCGTTCATCCTGCGTTCGTATCGGGCGAGTTCAGACCTCTGAAACCCGGTGTCAAAATCGCCAAACAAGGTGACGAACCGCTCCTTCTCCACCTTGAGGTACAGCTTGCGCTGACTCTGGGCATCGTGCAGCTGAGACGTTCCATCTCCGTACAGTGTGTAATACTGATTGGGATCGATCTGCTCCCTCAGCGAACGTTCGAATTTCTTGTCGGTGTCGTAGGAAATTGTCAGGAGGTAATCACCCCGCACCTCACCCTTGGCGTAAAAGGCAACTCTGCCGTCCGTCAGTGTCTCGTCCGTTCTCACGCCCGTTTCTTCGATGTGTCTGCTGAGCCGCCCCAGCGTACCTTCAACCAATCCGACCATGATCCACTCGCGTTGTCCCGGTTCCAGACGCGCTCGCACGCGCTGGTCCCGGACCTGATCAAACTGGAATCTGACCTCGACTTCTCCCGTCGCCACAGTAGGTTCAAGTTGAATGTACGCAACGCCATCCCGAAGAATGGTGTAGCGACGGTTGGCAAATTCACTTCTGCTGTTCTCGAGGTGTTTCGCTTTGTCGAGGGGTTCATAAGGAGCTGGCACACTGAAGTCCCCCGTGGTTCCAGCACGGAGCGGGTATCCGGCCCGATCGTAAAGGCGTATGGCCAGGAGTGGCGGATGGATACCATCCGCTTTCAGGTAAGAACGCTCTTCAACCAGTTCGGCTCGTGCCGGAGCGCCACTGTAGTGAACATCTCGCGTGTATCTGTCCACCCGCGCCCCGTCCCGATCCATGAACTGTGCCTCGATGACACTGTCACGTTCTGAGATTGGAACATTATCCCAGTGAGTCAGGCTGATACCCTGCCCGGGACTTCTGATTGTCCCTTCCAGCGTGAGTGGGCTCACTAATTCGCCATCGACAATCAACTGAGGCCGAACGTCACTCGGATGAACGACTGACACCGGAATTGCGGGCATCGTCGGATTGTAGCGTTCCGGGGGCCAGACAAATCCGACCCGGTGGGCGTTTTCTTCGAGCCAGCGGATATCCATCGGCGGCCGCGCACCCCGATCACGCTCAGGTATCTCATACGGGAGCTGTGATTCGACCTCCCGAGGCTCCGGACCTTCAACAACGAAAGATTGCGTGGTACCGGCAGCAGACGTGTCTGTTCCGGCAACATTCACGCTCACTGGTGACCGCTGACGCTGACCGGCAACCTGCATCTGAACAACACCTCGCGCGGTCAGGTCTTCCTGTTGTTCTGTGTGTGTGCTCGTTGAAAAACTCAGTTGATGGTGTCCCGCTCCCGGGTCGCGCAACCTGAAACTGAGCGCACCCATCTCCGCTCCTGCCGGATCGGCGAGAGCTTCACCGGCGAAACTCGACGTTCCCGGCTGGTATTGGACACCTTCTGGCAACATCACGGTCACAACGACATCTGAAACCGGCATATCTGAATCGTTCTCGATGTTCAGTTCATACGTATAGTCGACTCGCTCTCCCGACCTTACTGCATCGAGTCGCGTGTCGAGTTTGTATTCCGCAGGAGGCGGAGGTGAAACATAGAAATCCGCACGCCACAACGTTCCGGGTTGAACATCGACAAACTGGGAGCCGGACTCACCGGCAAACCGCGTATTCTGTTCGCAGGGTATTGCGGCGTACCCTTCCGGCAGTGTCGCGGCATCGAGTTGGAGAATATGTGTGCCCGACTCCACGCCTTCAAAGTGATACTTGCCTTCCTGATCGGTAACCACAAATGTACCGTCTTCAAGCCATACCCTTACTCCTGCAAGCCCGCGACGATCCAACGATGGTGTTTCGCCAGACGGACAAGCCCCGTCCCACACCTGGCCTACAAGAAATGACCGCGACGCAAAAAGATCGTCCCGAACGAGAACGTCGGCAAACGCGACGTTACTGGACCCAACCCCCGTACCTTCCACCGTTGCCTCGTTACGAGCTGCGCCCCGCTCCGCACCCGCCGATATCTCAACAACATAACGCACCTCAACATCCTCACCGTTCGCGAGGTTGTCGAGATGAATGACAAGGTCCTCCCCGGTACCGGATATCTGCGGTGCGCCAGCTTTGCCTCCTATCCTCAGGGAATCCTTCACGTAGCGGAATCCAACTGGCAGACGATCAACCAATCGAAGATCCGATACCGTACCTGCAGTGTCAGAGTTCTGAACGCCGATCCGGTACTGCACAAAATCGCCAATGGCGCCGACTTCCTTATCGGCGACTTTCGTGACAAACATCTGTGCTGCAATAGGATCCAACGGTATATCGAAGCCGGTCGGATCGGTGCCCAGGACCTCGAAATCCAGGCCACGTGAACCGTTTTCAAGCACATAAGGGCTACCTGGCAATGCCTGTAGCTGCCCATCCTCCACAACGCTCGGGAACGTATGTGAAACAACCGGTTCAACCTCAAGGCGGTAACGCCCGGGTTCGATGTGGGGGAAGAAGAAGGATCCCGTTCCAAACTCGACCGTCCGGCCAAGCTCGTCTGCCGCGCTGCCACCGCTGATCACAGTGGTCGGGAAGCGTGTGGTGCGGTCGGAAGCAAATACGGCACCCTCGGCTGGCAGGCCTGATGCCGCATCTACAATCGTGACACGCGCACCATCGAGAAAATTCCCGTCTGCTGAGGAAAACACCGTAAACCCCGGGTCGAGCAGAAACCCTTCCGTCGATGTATCCGAAGGATCGTCCTGGTCCGAATAGTTCACCACCGCCTCCGAGGCGGGATCGGACTCCAGAACACAGTTGTTCACCGTCGAGTCAGCAAAACCAGACGTCTGAATGAAACCGGTAAAGACACCTGAAGAGTCCCGTGTCTCCCGCAAACGTACGGTCTCCCTGTCACGCTGACCTGATACCGTAATTTCGATATCCACATGGTCGGGCGCAAACGGATCCAGGTCCTGATCGCCATCTGTAAGACGGATGAAAACCGCGTCCCCCCTGACAAACCTGCGAGAACGTTCCAGCGGTACGTGCCCAGGCAGGCTGACACTTTGCCCGGAAACAAACGGATCACCGGAGGCGACAAACTCATCACCAGTCAGACAGCTCGTCTCGGGTAATGATTGCTGTGAGCCGGAGCCAGGTACGAATTTCAGGACTTCGAGTTCACTTGGCGTGGGGACCACGGGCTGCAGATCGAGCGGTATATCGATCTGTATGACCGGCCCCGCCTGAACACTGAATGCGAATCCCCGGGACCCGCCCGACATTGCAAATGGAGCCCCCGGGAGCAGTTGTATGTCCTCATCTGCCTCCGCACTGGGGAAAGCGAACCGATTCGGGGGCACAACAGCCAGGATGTAGTCACCGAGCGGCACCAGAGGAAAACGATACACTCCATCATTGGGCACAAGGGACGGATCTCCACTCGTGACAGTCGACGCGGAGGAATTCGTACCATCATCTTCGTAAACCCTGGCGGGCGCACCTGTGACTGCATCGAGTAGCGTGACCTCAGCCCCGTTGATGAATCTGCCACTGCGGCTGTCAAACACCCTGCTGAAAGGATCGACCAGGAGTTCGAACGTTGCGACGTCGGTGTTATCGTCCGCGTCCGTGTAAGCAGCCGTGATTCGCTCTCCCACTTTGAGTTCGAGCACGCAACTGCTGCCGACCACCAGGCCTCTGCCAGTCTGAACGTATCCGGCAAAGACGCTGTCATCGATTCCGGTTTCAGCCAGCATCAGGGACTCTCTGTCACCGGCTTCGGTGACCAACTCGACGAGCACAGTGTCAATACTGCTGCTATCCCGATTGGCATCTTCGTCGGTCACGGAAAGAAATAACACATCTCCGGACTTGATCAGATCGGTCGGAAGCAACTCCACGCTACCGGGTACCGGTACAGGATCACCAAACGCTGAAACCGGCTGAGACAACGGAGCAAACCCGCTGCCCCGATCGCAGGAGGTCCGACCGACAGACATCGAGTCGACACCTGGGGAATCTGATGCATAACTCAACCCGACTATGTCACTGGGCGCACCTGCATCCGACAGAACCTCGAGGTCAAACGTCTCGCTGTGTGTAAGTCCGCCCGAATCCGTCGTCGTGATCACGATGGTGACAGTCCCCGGCGGCAGGAGTTCGCCATCCACCACCTTCAGTTCGCTCCCGGCAATTTCGAATCGGGGATCGTCGACCGAATAAACGTGACTGTCGCCACTATCCGGATCTACAGTCGACAGATCTCCTACCAGGCCTCCCGGCTCCCCGGGTGCTGTCGTGTCAGACAGATCTATGTCCGTTGGTCGCTCGTTTACATCTAGTACCGATATGACAAGTGGGTGAACTAGAATATTCCCGTCTGAATCAGTCACGGTTATCGAGACCGTGATTTCAGATTCGGCTTCAAAGTCGAGGCTGACGCCTTCGACAAGTTTCAACGTGCTGCCGTTTATCTCAAATCGGGGGTCGGAAACCGTCTGGGTGTGTACATCGTCGGGGTCCACATCCTCGACAACGAGATCGCCGATAACGCCACCAACCAGGTTTTCCTCAATCTCGGACGGCGTTGCCTCCACGCCGTGCGGTGGACTGTTCCCCGAGGACCCGTCGGTTATGACAACTTCATTGTCACTGTTATGAAAACTCACACCACCTACTGCATAGGTGACCGTTGCAGTGTTTGTGATCGGCGTTGCAGGGGGTACAGCGAACGCTGAACCGGCAAAAAACGCGAACCCCAGCCCCGCGAGGAGCAGCCTGCAGGCACATCTGAACCGGGCGTGCGTAAACCGGGAAAGCAGGGCCGGTTTGCGCCGGTCCTGCTTCCCCAGCACACGCCAGACTGGCGCTGGAGGCCATACCATACGGGTAAAGGGGCTCTGGTTAGAGGGTTAGGGTGTTACTGTGTCATCGACGGTAACGACATAAGCCACGTAACCCGTGTCGCCATCATCGCAGGCACCCAGATCCGCATCGTCCACCTCGGGGCTCGCCGCGAAGTTGGTTGAAGCGATCGCACTCCCGGCACAGTCCTGGACATGGTACTGACCATCTGCAGTGACTGCGGCGTCAAGTGTGAACGTTTCTGTTGAGCCGTTGATGTCGATATCCACGCTCGCTGGCATATTGATGCTTGCGGGCGCTTCTCCCGTTGTATTACCTGGATCAACAAGTGTCTCGGGAATGTCGTCATCAATGAGCACGGACGTCGCATCCAGACCGGAATCAGCAGCGATGCCGATTACGTACAGCAGGATAGCCCCGGGAATCGCTTTCGGTACGTTTGCTGTAGCTGCCCCAGCACCGTCGTATCGGTTGCTGGAAATCGGGTCCCACAGGACTTCACCATGCTTGGCTATGCCCAGCGCAATCCGCGTACGAAAACCAGATGCGTTAGCAGCCTGACCATCATTGTCATCGTCGTCAGCGCCCGTGGGGCCAGGAGAGCCCGCGAGAAAATCGTACCCTTCGTCGTCACCGAGTGTGCTTCCTGTGAAGGTGTCGGCAAATACGATTTCAACCGTGTCTTTCCCATTGGCCACAGCCGCTGCCGTGCCACTCGGAGCCACATTTCCGCTGTCATCGTTACCCAGAGGTGTGGCTCCGCTCGCCACCGCTGCCACCAGGGTATATGCATGGTACTCGTCCGCGCCGGAACCTCCGTCGACGTCAATCGACAGCGATATCGTGCGTTCTTCGTCTTCAGCCAGCGTTCCCGTGAGCGCGTAACTTCCGGCTGTCGTCCCGAGCGTGGTCTCACCTCCGTCGAGAACACCATCTCCGTCGGTGTCTTCCCAGACAGTGATTGTTGTCGGCGATATCGCGGTGCTGCCGATCGTCGAAAACCCATCGACCTGCTGCAACGCCTGATCGATCACCGCAATGACAACATCAGTGGACGCGTTTGAGTTGTTTGTAACCACAAACTGTATCGATGTCGCCGTACCGCCGCCTTGTGTCTGGCCTGGAACGGCAGTAACCCATTCTGTCTGTGGTGTAGTGACGTCAAGCCTCAACTTGGAGTCAACAGTAAAGTCGACCGAAGTGTTTGCGGATTGACTGACGGAGTTAACCGTGTAGTTCATTGTCACCGAATTGGTGACGGTGGTGCCGGAATCGGTTCCGTCCGCTACGGCGTCAAACGCATAAGCGAGCGACAGTGCGGCGAGGAATATCCGGCCGAGTCTGTTTAGTTGGTACATCTAAGTTCCTTTTAACCCGTAATTGAAAAGACATCCGTGTTGGCCAGGTCACTTCAAACGAACGTTGAATGAGACATAACCCATCTGTCCCGGCTCGAGTTCGGGAGCGAACGTCCAGCGAATGGCTGCGTAATCTTCAGCGGAGGCCGTAACTTCGGCACCCTCTTTGTCCACAACCAAAGCAGAAGCGTCTGCAAACTTGTTGCCATCAACAGAGAATTGCACGGATGTGCCTGCACCAAACGCAGTTCCGTCCACATAACTGGTATGTGCAGGAATAGCGTCGGTGATAACGATTGTCCCGGCATCCACGCTGTCGGCACCCTCGTTGGTGAAACGCACGGTGTACTTGATCTCGTCACCCGGGACGACGCTGTCCGCGTCAACCAGTCGACGTTCCACGTCACCTTGCGCATTGACGAAGGTTTCCACCTTCTTTATTGAGTTCTCCAATCGTATCTGCGCCTCGGCATGAGCCGCCCCGATCAGAAATACGCATCCAAGAAGGAGACCAAGCACGTGAGTACCTGGCTTTCTCTCTTCAGCGTTACAACGCAGTTTGCTGTCCTTTGAAAAATGCGTCATTTGACCTCCTAATAGTCATTGCCCAATTGAGCTACCTGACGGCAGCCTCAAATTCGATCACGATCGTTGGGCTGCCGCCCGTGACCGAGCCACGGTCCACCACCAGCGTGCTGCTGCCGGAGTTGAAACCGGAGTTATCTGTACCTGACGGTGCAAAGTCGTCGTCTTCAGACACACCGTCGATAAGTAAGCTGTTTGCCTCATAGTCGAGTTCTGCGGGCAAAACGTCGCTGACTACGACGTTTTCCGCGGTTCCGGAACCGGTCACGGTGATTTCCAACCGGTATGTGATGACGGAACCCGGAACCACCGTTGACCCGCCGAACGGGTCAATCACACCGGTTGCGTTTTTGGTTATCGCAACCACGGCGCTGGATATCTGGTAGCGGCCTGTCGTCCGAACGAGAAGATTTGACGTATCGTGAGAAGAACCGACAACGGCATCGCCGCCCCCATCTCCCCGCCCTGCGTACGCCACCCCCGGATCAGGCCAGCCAGCGCTGTCCGGATCATCAGTGCTTTCTTCCTCGTAAATCGTGACTGCAACAGCGCGAAGGCGTATGTCGCCGTTGTCGCCCTGGGACAAACCGCCGGGAATGTTCGATTCGATGTAAACGACGACGCTTTCGTCCGCCGCCAGGGCAGGATCCCCGGTGCCGGGCAGGTACGCAGTATCACCGCCTATCTGCAGACCCGGCACGCCATTCGATTCCAGGTAGACCTGATTGAGCGCGGGATTGAACCCACCTTCGGCAACGTCGTCTTCGGCGACAACACGGAACGTTTCAGTCCCATTGCCGTTATTGGTGACCGTAAACTGCAACAGGACGCCCGAATCCGGCGTCCCGGTCGCCACCGGCCCGCCATTGTCGTTTACAACAACAGCATCGATAAGTTCATCAACGCGTGTCTGGGTTGTGTTGCTGACAACAGGTGTCTGTGGAGATCCGGCGATCTCGAAGTTGACCGTCGCGGTGTTTTCGATATTCACGCCGGCGTCTGTACCGATGGCAAAAACGCTGGATACCGGTGTCAGTGACAGCAGAAAAAAGACCATGCACCACAGTCGCATCTGCGAATGCACGCATGCAGGTGAAGTTGCGGCACCATCCCTGGATCGCATTTGTGTTCGTTCCTTAACAACGACAGGCTGACCATTCGTCGACCCATCGCAAATTGCCCGTAGCCACGATGTCGTGGCTCCACGTGCATTACATCGAATTCACGTCACACAATCTGGTACCTGGTTCACAAGGACGGATCAGCCCTCGGGTCTGGCCCCACGCTGGCCTCACGTTGGAAGAGGACTTACGACTCCAGCCGTTCGATCTCTATATGCTCGTTTTCGGGGTGAAAAACGATGCGTGCACGGCCGGTTTTCAGTGCCTCGAGAACAGCCGCCCGCTTCTCGTCCAGCGTAAAATCCTGATGCCCGTAGTCTGTCCCTTCACGAAGAACGTAAGCGTCGATAACCCCCTCCAGGGCTTGCGCCGATAACTCTTCATACGGAATCACGATCATTCGGGACCACCTTGCACACATCCGCTGTGAACCATGACACAGTCAGGCACCAGGCACCTTGAGTTTTACTGACTGAAATGCGTTACTAATCGCTGCGTTTTTCTATCAAATTCGTTCCACCGGGACAGGGAACTATGAGTGAACCGGATCACATTCTAGTCGTTGAAGACGAACCCATCACACGCGAACAACTGGTCGCCTATTTTGAAGACGAAGGCTTCCGGGTGTCCTCCACCGGGTCCGGCGATGAAGTTCAGAAAATCGTCACCGATACGGATGTCATACTCGTTCTGCTGGATATCAAACTCCCTGGCAAAGACGGCCTGACACTGACCCGCGAAATCCGTGCAAATTCCGATATCGGTATCATCCTGGTGACGAGCAAACAGGAACAGATTGACCGGATTCTGGGACTTGAAAGCGGTGCGGATGATTACGTCACCAAGCCGTTCGATCCCCGGGAGCTTCTGAGCCGCGCACGGAATCTCATCCGTCGCGTGGAAATGCAGCAGAGCCAGCGACGACGAAATCACCTCAGAACGTTTGACGGATGGTCTCTCGATCTCAATAAGCGGGAACTTACTTCTCCCGAAGGGGAACCTGTACAATTGTCTGCTGGTGAATATCAACTCCTCCTGGCCTTCATGGAACAGGCTGGAGAGGTGATGAACCGCGATCAGCTGATGAACCGCATCCGTAACCGCGAGTGGTTCCCCGATGATCGCTATATCGACGTTCTCGTCGGCCAGCTGCGGAAGAAACTGGGTGAGCGCGCTGCGAACGCAAAAATTATCGCGACAATCCACGGTACGGGATATCTGTTCACACCCGAGGTCGCCTGAATCGCGCTCTGTATTGCAATCTGAGTTGCAAAGAGCGCTCGACCTGAAAACCGGGCGGGAACCGTGACTCAAACGGTCTACGAAAGTGCCAGCACGCTTGTCACACGAGACGTGTGGCAGGACCGCGATGTGGTCGTCAAATCGCTCAAACCTGACGCGCGCACACCCGGTGCCATCGCCCGCTATCAGCGGGAATTCGACCTCAACCAGTTATTGACGAGCCCCTACGTCAGCCACGCGCTCGACTACGATGACCAAGCACATTGTATTTACTTCGAAGACAACAAAGGCATCTCGCTGCGTGAGTATCTTCAGCGTGATCCTCCGATGGATCAGAAGCTCCAGATCGCGCGTCAGATAGCGGATGCGATTGGGTCAATTCACGATGAGGGTGTCATTCACCGCGACCTCAATCCTTCCAACGTCATCGTCATGGAGGGCGATGATGCTCCCGAGATAAAGATCATCGATTTTGGTCTCGCTACACTCACTCCCAGGGAAAACGCCGCTTCCGAACAGGCCATCTCGCTGACCGGCACACTGCCCTATATTTCGCCGGAACAAACCGGCCGGGTGAACCGGATCGTCGACTACAGGACAGACCTCTATTCTCTCGGTGCCACCCTGTACGAGCTTTTTGCCGGTCGCCCGCCATTTGAGCAACAGGACCCACTCGAGCTGATTCACGCGCACATCGCGAGCACACCCGAACCACTGGACAGTGTGGCCGAAGATACCCCCGAGTGGCTTGCCGCGATTGTCGGCAAATTGCTCGATAAGCAGCCTGAAAACCGCTACCAGAGCGCGGCAAGTGTCCGTGACGACATCACAAAAGCAACGCAGATGACAAATGTCGTTCAGTTCAGTCTCGCCGAAACAGATACTCCCGAACAGCTTGTGATACCCCGCAAACTGTATGGCCGCGACGGCAGCCAGCAGGCGCTCACAGAACTGCTCGAGCGCAGCAAACAGGGGGAAACGCTGTTTGCCTGCATCAGCGGAGGACCGGGCATCGGGAAATCGAGCCTGTGCGAGGCGATCGAGCGTCAGGCGCAGATTCTCAAAGTCATGGCCACAACCGTTGACTGCGTGGCAACAGAATTCGAAAGCCCGGAACACTTCTGGGTGGAGCTCGCACGGCCTCTGGTCAGGCAGCTTTTGTCACTACCGGAAGACCAGAGTGAGGCCACGCTCGAAAAGATACATAGAAGGCAATCACCCCATATTGCTGCTCTCGCGATGCATATCCCGGAGCTTTCGTATCTTGTTGGCGAGACCGAAAGCAGCACAGGTATCCCTTTAAGAGGGATCAGAGATCTACTGGATGCGTTGGCACCCACAACACTTCTCCTGGTAGTTGAACACGCCCACCAGCTGGCACCCGATTGCCTGGCCAGCCTGCTGCGTGTTTCCATCGAACACCGCAGTCTCCTGACAATTACCACCTGGGAAGACTTCGACACGACCGCGTTCGACGAGCCGAGAATTGCCACAAAAACATCACACCTTGAATTGAGTCTCCTCGACAAGGCTGACCTCAGAGCCTATCTCGGCGACATGCTCGGTTTCAGTGAAGCACGTGTTCGCGAGCTGGCTTCTGAAGTCCACGAAAAAACAGACGGTGTTCCAGCACTGGTTCAGGAACTCGTTTTCGAGTTGCACAGTTGCGGCGCCATCTCCTATGACCGCATTCAGGGTCACTGGACCTGGGATATTGAGGAGATAAGGCGTTACTTCTTCAACAGCAACTCCACAGAACGCATTTCCGCACTGCTGGACGGTCTGCCCAGCGACTCCCGAACACCGCTTTGTGCGGGAGCCTGTGTTGGGGAAACATTCGATCTGCATTTCCTGAAGGATGTCCTGGATTCTCCGGTAGCAGACCTGGCAAAGCTCGTCCGTCCTGCGATCAGTACCGGCATCATTGCGTTAAACAACGATGGGCACTACCAGTTCTCGCACCCGCGCGTTCGAGCAACCCTCTACGAGCGCATTCCCGAGGCTGTAAAGGAACAGCTCCATCTGGACATCGCACGGACATACCGGGCACTCGGTCCACACGTGAGCGTCATTGAGGTCGCCCACCATCTGAACGCAGCAACTAATCCTGTCGAAACTCCGGATGAGTTGCGTCGGGAGTGCGCCCATCACAATCTGCTGGCCGGGCGGGAGAGTCTGCAGTCAGGTCATTTCCAACCCGCGTACAAGTTTCTCCGGTCAGGTCTCATGATGTGGAATGAACCTGACTCGCCCTTGTACCTGGAACTCATGGAAGCTGCTGCTCTGGCCGCATTCCTGTGCGGTGATTTCGAACAACTGCGCTTCCTTGAATCCACTGCATCAGATAGCAGCATGATGACCGAGATCCGCATCCGGGCAGCCATCGCCCGCGGAGAACTCGATGAAGCCCAGAGACTTCTCGAGGACACATCAGGCGACGATTCCCAATGGCTCAAATGGCTCAGCGCACAGGCCAAACGGTCAGCCCTCAAATCGAACGCGTCGGCAAGACTCTTCGCTCCTGCCAGTTCCATCACCGCCATTCATGATCCCAGGTTCGATGAGACAGCCAAACTGGCTGCGTATTTAGATCATGTTCACATACACACGGGTTCCCCCGAAACGGACCGTCTGATCGCAACTATCGAATCCGCACGCCGTTGTGGGTACGCCGGTACCGTCGCTTACGCGTACGCTGCGTGTTCCAGGGACGCCAGGGTCATGGGTGCACGCAACACCAGCCGGGAGTTGGCGGCCTGGTCTCGCAGCATCGCGGAGGCGTTCCCCGACGACCCGTTTTCCATCCGGGCGCTGACGTTACTCAATGGCGTGGTTGACCCGTGGCATGGAAACTTCGAACAGTCTGTGCGTAATCTCCAGGAAACCGCGAGCAGAAGCATTGCGTTGCATGACTACGAGTTTGCCGCCACTGCCGGTGTGTTTTATGCAACGAGCGGTCTTCTAAGAGGCCTTGAGCTGGGATCTCTCAACCGGTCGATAACAAATCAGATCGAGGGGGCTTCAACGCAGGATCATGTCACTGGCGTCAACATCCAGTTCTTTGTGAGGCAGATTGTCCTGAGCCTGCTCGCCCAACCACAACAGGACACTCAACTACACGATCACACGCTCAGTCTGACACAGGGGAGTGACAGGTTCGCACAAGCGTGCGTGTACACGCTGCGACTCTACTATGCTGTGCTCTTCAACGATTTTGCGGGTGCTCGCAACATCGTGGAGCTGGCAAGAGATACAGCGGACGTCATCGAAGCCGTTCCTCTGAATGCTCTTTACCTCATGTGTGACGCGTTGGTTACAAGCAGAACACCGGACACTGACGACAGGCGTCTACAGAAAGCCATCCGTGTGCTTGAGGCAATGGTCAAGAACGGTGCCGATTTCGCCGAGCCCAAACTCCTGATCCTCCAGGGCGAGCAGGCACTTGCACAGGACAACCTCGCAGGAGCGCTCGAACGCTGGGAACTCAGCGCAGAAAGAGCTCGCAGGCTGGGTTGCGCCAACGACGAAGCGCTTGCTTACGAGCTTGCCGCGCGCGCCGCGGAAACCAACGGGCGTCTGGATTTTGCACGTCTTTTCTCTCGCAATGCCTACCACGCATACCTTCGCTGGGGTGCGCTCGCCAAGGCAACCCAGCTCGAGAAGGATCTAACGGGCCTGATAAGGGACGAATTGACGCCTCAGTCAGGCGCCGCCACTCTGTCGGTTACGGACCTGGCGGACCTCACCGTTCGTGAATTTCAGACTCACCACAACAGTATCGACAGCTCTGAATACAGCGACAGGGTTCTCGACACGACCACAGTGTTGAGGGCAGCTCAAACGCTATCGGGCGAAATTGTCCTGGATCGCGTACTCACCAAACTCCTGAAGCTCGCGCTGGAGCATGCGGGAGCACAGAAGGCATGCATGCTCCTGAGGACGGACAATCGTCTGTACGTTGAAGCTATCGCTGGCGTCGATTCCGGAACAACCCGACGGGTCAGCCCCCCTGAGCCCCTGGAAAGCACTCAGGACGTCCCGATATCCGTTATTCAGTTTGTTACACGCACAAGCAAAACACTTGTGCTTGCCGACGCCACCGAAGAAGACGTTTTTACTCAGGACGACTACATCAAACGCACGCAACCGCTGTCGGTCCTCTGCCTGCCGATTGTTCACCGTAACGAACTGACAGGGGTGTTGTATGTCGAACACCGCTGGTTGACTGGCGTGTTTACCGCACAGCGGGTTGAGGTTCTGGCTCTCCTGGCCTCACAGGCCGCAATCAGTATCGAAAATGCACGGCTCTATCAGGATTTACAGAGCGCTCGCGACGAGTACCGCACACTTTACGACAGTGCTATCGAAGGTCTATTCAGAATAAACGGCGAAGGACAACTGCTCAGCGCCAACCCGACACTTGCACGGCTGCTTGGTTTCGAACACACGGGCGACCTGATGGAAGAATACAGAGACCTCATCCATCGCGTCTTCCTCAAAACAGAGCAGGCCCAGCAATTTCTGTCGGAGCTGGAAGAACGCAACCAGGTCACCGGGTTCGAAGCACAGGGTATGACCCGTGGCGGACGCGTATTCTGGATGGCGCTGACAGCCAGAATCACCCGGGACCCTGATCAGGGCGAATTCATAGACGGATCACTTCTGGACATATCGGAACGGATCGAACGGGAACAGGCTGACAAACACCGACAGATAGCCGAAGCCGCAACGTTGGCTAAAAGCGAATTTCTCGCGAACATGAGTCACGAGATCCGCACACCGATGAACGCGATTGTCGGCTTTTCGAGACTCACCCTCGATACCGATCTCGACCGTAAGCAACACGAGTACCTCACATCTATCCGCAATGCAGGGGAAAACCTGCTGACGCTTGTCAGCGACATTCTGGATTTCTCCAAGATCGAAGCTGGCAAACTCATCCTGGAGGAAAGACCGTTCCGTCTCGAAGATACGCTGCGCGATGTCGAACGCCTCTTCAGGACGGACATGCGCCGCAAAGGCATCACTTTTGCGGTTAACGACCATACCGCCCACAGCCCTGCCTTCCCGTCGAGCGGGGCGCTGATAGGCGATTCGCTTCGTTTGCACCAGGTTCTCGTCAACCTGGTAGGGAATGCGCTCAAATTCACAAACGACGGCGAAATCACTCTCGATGTCGACGTTCAGTCACCACCTGAGCAGTTACCACTCGTCATCCGGTTTACCGTCCGCGATACCGGTATCGGTATTGCGCCCGAGCAGGCTGAGCGCCTGTTCGAATCATTCGAGCAGGCCGAATCTTCGACAACCCGTCGATTTGGTGGTACGGGCCTCGGTCTGACGATTTGTAAAAGGCTCGTCGAAGTCATGGGTGGAGATATCGAAGTCGAATCGACTCCAGGCGAAGGCAGCGAGTTTACGTTTACCGTCAGGTGCGGCATACCCGAGCCTGAGGAACTTGCAGAGAGCAGCCAGCCGTCACGACCTCCCCCTGCAACCATTCTCAGGGGACGCAGGGTTCTGGTCGCCGAAGATAACCCTATCAACCAGCAGCTGGCCCTCGAGTTTCTCCAGAGAGCCGGGGCACAGGTCGAAATTGCGGAAACCGGACGGCAGGCTATTGCTGCGGCCACAGAGGGCAGCTACGACGCGATTCTGATGGACATTCACATGCCGCAAACCGACGGCCTCGAAGCAACCGCTACAATTCGCGAACAGGGGCTGAGCACCCCGATCGTTGCGGTTTCCGCTGACGCGCTGGCTGAACGCAAGGACGCTGCCATAACAGCCGGTTGTGACGGATACATCACGAAACCAATCGACTTTGATCAGCTTCTCCTCACGCTCGAAGAACTCCTGCCAACATCCGAGGTCGTCACAGAAGCCCAGCCACGCCGCCGCAAGGGTGACCTGGCAGAAGACACTTATCAGACAGCGCCGGACGAACTTGGCTTCGATTTGCAGCAACGTGTCGCAGGTATCGACATCGGTCTTGCAATCAAAAACCACAACAACAACGTTAAGCTCATGATCAAACTCATGGGTGACTTCGGCACTTACTACGGGGACGCCGGTTCGAAAATCCGGGAACAGATCACCCAGAAAAACTACGAAGATGCCGAACGTCTCGCCCACAACCTGCACGGGGTTGCCGGTAGTTTTGGCGCGACCAGGTTGAAAGAAGCATCAAAAACCCTTGAGCTGGCTCTCGCTAAAGGGGATACGAAAAACCTGATCGGCCTGGCACAGAGTTTCGAAATTGCGCTGGCTGAGGTTCTCGAGTCCGCGGAGGCAATTGCAAGCCACGAGATCCCGCTACGGGCAGAGGACCTGTCGGTAAACGACTGACTCATCGTCTGCCCGACTTCCAGGTGTGGAGCTCGTTTTGATCGATTCGCCCACACCCCATAAACAATACAATCGCGGCTAAAGCCGCTCCTACAGAGTTAGATCGATCCTGCGATCTCTTCTGCTCGTATAGATCGGTTCGCCCACACCCCATAAACAATACAAATCGCGGCTAAAGCCGCTCCTACAGAGTTAGATCGATCCTGCGATCTCTTCTGCTCGTATGGATCGATTCACCCACACCCCATAAACAATACAAATCGCGGCTAAAGCCGCTCCTACAGAGTTAGATCGATCCTGCGATCTCTTCTGCTCTTATGGATCGGTTCACCCACACCCCTAAACAATACAATCGCGGCTAAAGCCGCTCCTACAGAGAAAGATAGATCTCGCTACCTCTGTAGGAGCGGCTTTAGCCGCGAATTCGATTTCTGTTCAGATCGAAGCGGCTTTCGAGTAGTCCGCAGAAAGGCTGGCTACTAGACAATCTCGGTCAGCTTCAGGAACCCGGCGTTGTCCACTTCAAGCCCCTCAAAATCGAAAAGTTCCCGGTCGGCCAGATGTGATGGCGTGACATTGGCAATACTTCGCGCAATGTTCTCGACACGTCCAGGCTGCTCGCGATCCCAGTTCGCAAGCATCTTTTTGATGACCTGGCGTTGCAGGTTTTCCTGTGAACCGCAGAGGTTGCAGGGGATGATCGGGTGGTCCGCCATCTCCGACCAACGTGCGACATCTTTCTCCCTGCAGTAGAACAATGGTCGGATGACAATATTGTCGCCGTCATCGCTTTTGAGCTTTGGCGGCATGGCTTTCATCCGCCCGCCGTAAAACATGTTAAGAAACAGTGTTTCCACAACGTCGTCGAGATGGTGCCCCAGGGCGATCTTGGTTGCACCAATCCGTCTGGCGTGACCATAAAGGATACCCCGCCGCAACCTTGAGCAGATCGGGCAGGTGGTTTTGCCTTCAGGTGTCAGTTGTTTGACGACGCTGTAAGTGTCCTCTTCGAGAATCTCGAACGATACCCCCTGGCCGGTGAGGTACGCCGGCAGGACATGCTCCGGGAATCCTGGTTGCTTCTGATCGAGGTTAACCGCAATTACTTCGAAATCGAGCGGTGCGTGTCGCTGAAAACTCAATAGCATGTCCAGCAACGTGTAGGAATCTTTCCCGCCGGAGAGACACACCATAACCCTGTCACCATCCGCGAGCATATCGAAGTCTGTCAGCGCCTGCCCGACCAGGCGCCGCAGCTTTTTGTGGCACTTGTTCTTTTCGTGTGTTTGACGCCGCAGATCGCCAGACATCAATTCATGCCTCGCAACACCATCATCGGAGGTGAGTTCACGAGGCTACGACTTCCAAGCAATCCGACGGTCACGATAATGAGACCTCCCAGCACCGGCCCGATTGGCCAGACCCACGGGTGGACCTGGACACCGAGTTCGAACACCTGGCTCTGGAGGATGGCAACTGTGAGTTCCGCTCCAAAAACAGCAACGATACCCGCAAAAACACCCAGTACAGCAAACTCCGCTGCGAGCGAACTGCCAATCAGCCGTCGGGTACCGCCCAGCGTGCGCACCAGCGCGTGCTCTGCCATCCGGGTATCACGACTGGCCTGGATACTCGCTATCAGTACCAGACAACCGCTGGCAAGGACAAGGCTCAGCACCAGTTCCACAGCCTGGGTGACGCGGTCGACAATACTGTTGACCTGTGCGATCAGTGCATCAATTTCGATAACGGTGATTGTGGGATGTGCACTCAGGAGTGTATTCAGAAAAGTCTTGTTTTCCCGCTCCAGGTAGAAGCTCGTCATATATGTTGCGGGCAGGCTCTGTAAAGCCGGTTCGGAAAGAATGATGAAGAAATTCGGGCTCATGCTTTCCCACTCGAGCGACCGGAGGCTCGTAATGACCGCAGTGACCTCCTGCCCGCCAATGTTGAATGTGAGCTCGTCACCAAGTTCCAGCTTGAACTGTTCTGCGTATTCGTCTTCGAGCGACGCCTCAGCCCGGGTGGTGTTTTCGGGCCACCACTCCCCTGCTGTGATAGTGTTGTTTTCCGGTTGTCCGACCGTCCAGGTGAGATTTCTTTCAGATGTCAGCCGAGGCCCTTCATTGAATCCCGTGGTCTCTTTCTGATATTCCCTGGCATCCTGACCGTTTACCGCCGTCACACGCCCACGGATCATCGGATACAGTTTGTCGCCCGCCGTTGCATGAGTGTCGATCAGGTTTTGAACCGACTCCACCTCATGTGACCCAATGTTCATCACGAAATGATTGGCCGCCTGCTCCGGTACCTGGGAACGCCACTCCGTAACAAGCGCAGTCCTTAATAGCACAAGAACCAGCAACAGCATGATCGCCATGCCGAAAACGAGTATCTGAACCGTATTTTCGTTGCGGCGACGCTGTAACCCGGACAAAGCGAGCCGCCAGCCGCTGCGCGCCTGCATGCCTACAACGCGGCCGCTCTTGAGCAGGAGATAAGCAAGACTTCCGAAGACAATGACAGCCCCCAGGGTGCCAAGAAGCGTCCAGAACGTCAGGAACAGACTTTCCGTATACCAGATCAGGAGGAAAAGGCTCCCGGCTCCGGCCGCACCATAACTGAGCCACTGGCTGACGGGAGCGACGCCGAGATCCCGGCGGATGACCCGCATGGGTGAGATGTTCTTGAGGTGAATGAAGGCCGGCATCGCAAAAGAGAGCGCACAGATGAGCCCGGTCGCTGTGCCGAGGGCAAAAGGCCGCAATCCCGGTGGCGGGAGCGAGATGGGTATCAGCGACGAGAGCAGCTGGACGATCCCCAGGTGCACGAGCGCACCTGTCGCGAGGCCGAGCACAATGGCGACCACCCCAACCAGGAGCAGTATGTTCAGAAATCCCACCAGAATCTGATTCGGGGTTGCGCCGAGCGTCTTCAGAACTCCGACATGATCAAAATGTCGTGCCGCATACCTGTGCGCGCTCAGGGCAACGGCAATCCCCGCGAGCAATACGCCCAGCAGACCACCGAGCAACAGGAAACTCTCCGCCCGGTCGAGGGCCGAGCCAATCCGCGGACTGCTCTCGCGTATGCTCACCCACCGGTAGTTCGGTTTTAGCTGGTCTTCGATATCTGCCTTGAGGCCCTCGAGTTCCGCTTCCGGTCCTTTCAGGAGCAGCCGATAACCTATGCGGCTGCCGGGTTGGACGACTTCGGTTGCGTGCACGTCATCCAGGTTCATGAGGAGACGCGGCCCAAGGTCGAAGAATGAGCCACCGCGATCCGGTTCCGTGACCAGCACCCTGGCAACCTTCAGTTCCGCCAGCCCCACTTCCAGGACGTCACCCAGGGCAACCCCCAACGCCGGAAACAGTCTCGAATCCAGCCACACCGTTCCAGGTTCCGGAATCTGATCGATTGGATAACCCCTGACGAAAGGTTCGTCGGATGCAATCAGCTCACCCCGTAGCGGATAGTTGCCGCCCACCGCCTTAACGCTGACGAGCTGATTGGAATCCCCGGCAAAAACCATCGAGGGAAATACCATGGTCTCAGCCATTTCAAGACCACGGTCCGTTGCGCGTAAGCGAAAATCATCCGGAATGGGTTGAGAACTCGAGATCTGGCGATCTGCTGCAAGAAAGTTGGCGCTCTCAAGCAGCAATGCCTGGTGCAGGCGGTCAACGAAGAGACTGATCGACGTGACCGTCCCAACAGCAACAAGCAGCGCAACCAGCAGCAGCCCCATTTCCCCGGACCGCAGGTCCCGTAATGCCATGCGTCGTACCAGAGCAAACCCGAACCCCGATACATTCATGCGTTTGTCTCCTGCGTCTCGATCCGGCCAGCGGTTAGCTCGATGACACGGTCGCAACGTTCTGCAAGACGGGTGTCATGGGTCACCATGATCAGCGTCGTCCCAAATTCTTTGTTCAAATCGAAAAGCAGGCTGATGATACGTTCGCCGGTGTGCGTATCGAGGTTACCCGTGGGTTCGTCGGCAAACAGGACAGTCGGATCTGAAGCAAACGCCCGTGCGATGGCAACCCGCTGCTGTTCTCCTCCTGACAACTGTCGCGGGTAGTGTCCAATCCGGTCACGCAACCCCACTTTCTCCAGGATATCCCGTGCCTTGCTCTCAGCGAGGCTTTCACCCCGCAGTTCCGCCGGAAGCATGACGTTCTCGAGCGCGGTAAGACTCGCCAGTAGCTGAAAAGCCTGAAACACAAAACCAACGTACTGACCACGCACTATGGCGCGCGCCTCTTCATCGAGCGCGGTGAGCTCAGCATCGATCAGCGTGACGTTTCCCCGACTCGCCGAATCGAGCCCGGCCAGTATGCCGAGCAGTGTCGTTTTGCCAGAGCCGCTGGCTCCTACGATCGCGACCGTTTCACCCTCCTGGATTTCAAGATTGATTCCATCGAGGATAACGAGTTCACCTGCGGCGGTTTCTACCACTTTGGCTACGTCTTCAGCTCGAACTACAATACGACTCATGAACTTCTCAGTCTCAACAAATGTACTGTCACGCCGGTTAATCTGCGTGACGCTCCTGGTAGTGTCCGGTGGATTGCCCTGGACCACGTTTGCGAACCCGGCCAGCGATTCTGGATCCGCTGCTTCTGCTTCTAAGGCCATTCTGGTGCTCGGCGACAGTATCAGCGCCGGCTACGGGATTCAACGTGAACAGGGATGGGTGAATCTCCTCATGCAGACCCTCGAACAGGAGGAATCCGGCTGGCATGCCGTCAACGCGAGCATTTCCGGTGAAACCACGGGGGGCGGTCTGGCGCGCCTTCCGGGTCTGCTGGACACTCACGAGCCCGGGATTGTCGTCATCGAACTGGGTGGTAACGACGGTCTGCGTGGATACCCTGTCAAAGCCATCGAAAGTAATCTCTCCCGAATGGTGGACCTCGTCCAGGCTCGAGACAGTATCCCGGTTGTCGTCGCCATGCGTATTCCGCCCAACTACGGCCCGAGGTATGCCAATGCCTTCGATGCCGTTTTCGGCAAAGTTGCGGAAGAGAAAGGCGCCCAGTTTGTCCCATTCATCATGGAACAGGTTGCCCTGGAAGACGGCCTCATGCAGGACGATGGTATTCACCCGACTGCTGAAGCCCAGCCTTTGCTCCTGAACGTGGTCTGGCCAGTCCTGCAATCCCTCATATCGCTGAGTACCGAATAGGTTCCTCGAGATGCCCTTAACCTCCGATCAGAAGCGGTTTTTCTACCATAACGGCTACATCATCCTGAAACAGGCTGTATCGGCGGACCTGGTTGAAGCCGCATTAGCGCGGATCAAACGGGCTGAGAGGGGTGAAAATCTCGGGCCAACCCGGGAGATGACTGATCTCGTCAACGCATCGTCGATTACCCCGATCCTCCATGACGTGATGGGGCAGTTCGACCCCCCATCCTCATGTCAGGTTGGGGTACTGAAGAAGCGGGAGCCGGGGGATCAGTTCAATAACGTCGGCTATCGCGACAAGGACATGCCCTACTACGGGGCGGAACTGCACATGGATGGCCTCCTCACGATCTCAGCGCCGCAGGAAGTCCAGACAGGTACGTATGAAGAGATCTACAACCGTTACATCAGCCGCGGTCCCAGGGGTGACCTCGGCCGCTCAGCAGAAGTGATGGGGGACAACATGACCCCGTTGTTCCAGGACCCTGAATGTACGCTTGCTGTGGGGAGCTTTACAGCGTTCGTGTTTGTCTGCCTCAATGACCAGACCCAGCCGGGGTGTGGCCAGACCTCGCTGCTCCCGGGAGCTCACCACGCGTCTGAACGCTTTTTCCGCTGGCAGCTCGAGCAGGGCGAGCGGGTTGGACCAGAAGGGCCGGGCTGGCCGCGCCTTGATATCGGGAGCGCCAACCGATCCGGAAACGTTTACCTGCCAGATGCCATACGGGAGGAATTCATCGACGAGACCTCCGAATCCACACCTGACGGCAGGCGATGGCCAAAGCCAACCCAGATTCTCATGGAACCCGGTGACGCGTGTATCGCCATGTACAACATCCCCCACTCCGGGTCTCGCAACGAGAACGGGAATGAATCGCGCAAGAACATCATCTTCCGTATCAGAAACAAGCGCCGCCAGCCCGACAAGGTCCTGACGGGCATATCCGACCACCCCGACAGAGGATGGCACGGCGAATTCCTCGACTATGAGGAAGGTAACGACCCGTGGGAGCGCTCCAGACATGCCCTCTGCAACATCTGGGAGGAGTGGGAGGGCATGCAGGATATCGTCAGAGAGGAACTCGCTACCGTAGCGAGAAACTGAACGTCGCCATGACTGCCGTGTTGCGGTAATTGTCGACACCTTCCGGACGCGTAACGCGGTCCGGACTGCGTACATCGGAGGTCTCCATGAACGCACCGACGAGTTCTACGCTGATCTTGTCGGTCAGAGCCTGGCGTACACCAATTTCATAGACGTGCTGTTTCGCTTCAATGCGCCACACGACAAAGTCCCTCAGGGGGCGTGGAATACCGTTGCTTCGTACGAACAGTGCCTGACCAAACGCAGGATCATCTGCGAAAACATCCTGGTTGTTCAACCACCCCGGATCAACACCACCCCGCAGGGGTGCTGTCGAATCTTCATCCCCGTCCCAGTAGCTGTATTCAAAGAACAATGACGTTTTATCCGAGAAGAACCAATCCGCATGGACGAAGACACCCCAGCGCTCCTGTTCGAATACCTGGTCCTCGCGCCAATTGCCCGGGCAGTTGACACTTGTCAACCTGTTCGGACAGAGGCGGTCATCGTTGTCCTGTGAACGGTCCAGCCAGCGTGCTCCGCCGCTGATGCCAAACCTGGGGGAAAACCGCTTGCCGATACTCGCTTCGGCTTCAAACCAGTCACCTTCCCGAATCCGGCTGTCATCGAAGTCCGTAACTGTGTAGCTTGCACTGATGGAGTACCACGGGTCGGTGAACGCGGGTCCAAACTCACCTCTGTATTCCAATCCGCCAATCAACCCCCAGTTGCTGAGACCATCCAGGTCGTCAACGTGGTTGTAGAAAGGCGTGACCGATACGCTGAACTCCTGGCCTTGTCTGCGCACCAGATCGTACGAGAGATTGACTGCCAGACTCAGTGTCAGGTCATCAATCTCGTCGTCACCGACAAACTCCGGATCGGTGTCGTCGGGCGCAAGACCAATGTTGTCTTCCCAGCGGGAACCAACCTCCAGCCCAATGTGAAACCTGCTATTGTCAGCACCACTTTCTCCAGCCTGGGCAAAGACGCTCTCCATGGGCAAAAGAAACACGACCGCGACGAACACAAAAAGCTTGTCCATGTTTTTTCCTTTGATGATTTCCTTCCGGGCCAATCGTATCAGAAGCATTCACCAACAGCATCGGAGTCCAGGCTGCAAACGACCGCAGGACAGTGACCGCAACGACATTACGTGATACAAACGCTGAGCAAGCGCCTTTTGCCTTTTGATATAGGAAAATGAAGTTAATCCAGTCACTCGAGGAATACCACAACGGCAGCCTTACTCGCGAGGAGCTGCTGCACGGTCTCGAGGGCGAACACAAGAATGAGCTTGACGACCTGACCGTCGTGTCGGAAGCCCTTTCCCAGATCTCCCAATGGAACGACTTCCCCGAAGACGTCACCGATCTGCTCAAAACCCGCCTGGCAGAGGCCAGCGCTACACCTAAGGACATCGCCAGCCAGCCTTATCGCGGAAGTGATGCTTTCGCTTTCATCAGCTACTGCGAGTCAGATACCCAGCGGGTGTACAGTGAGATCAGCCGTCTCGACGAACTGGGGTACAACTGCTATTTCGATACGGCTGATCACTCGGCTTCCATGGTATCCGATGAGTTTGCGGGGCGATTGCTCGATGCGCAGGTTTTCGTCTTTTTCGTTTCTGCCGAATCGATCGAAAGTCACCGATGCCGCAGGGAGCTTTCCCTGGCTTTGGACAGTGACAAACGGATCATCGCCGCGCACCTTGAGGATATCGAGTTACCCCCTGGCCTGAGACTGAGTCTCGCCAATCAGGTTTCTGTCTCACTCTTTCGCCTCACCCGGGAAGATATCCAGCGACAGTTTGTCAGTGCGTTCGAACGCAGCGGTCTGGAACCCAGGCCTGAACCAGACGAAGCCGATGATGACACGCAGGTTGCCACAACAACCCCGCAAACGCTCGAACCCGGTGCGCTCCTGAATGGCCGCTTCCTACTCGAGAAGCGTCTTGGCTCCGGGGGTATGAGCGTGGTCTACAAGGCGACTGATACAAAAGCCTATGGCGAGCCGCACGTGGCGATCAAAGTACTGAACCCTGAGTTCGCTCAGCATCCGGATTCAACGCTTACCCTGAAGCGGGAAACCGCTAAAACCCGGCAGCTTGCACACCCCAACGTCGTTAATGTCGGCGATTTCGGGGAAGACGGTCCTCATGTGTTCATGTGGATGGATTTCCTGGATGGCGAATCACTGTCCGAGCGTCTTGGTGGTCAGGCCGAAGGTTTAGACCCGGAGGAAGCGGGCATCATCCTCGAGGGAATCGTTGACGGCTTGAGTTTTGCTCACGGGCAAAACATGGTCCACGCCGATTTCAAACCCGGCAACGTGATGCTGGCAGGTGGCAAAGTCACTGAAAAACTCCAGGTCAAGATCATCGACTTCGGTATTGCCCGGGCCGTGCGCAATGCGGAGATGACTTCGCTTGATGAAGAGAAGACCGTTTACGACGTCAAAAAGCTGGGTGCATATACAGAAGCCTACGCAACAATCGAGTTGATCGAAAACCAGAACGCGGATCCCAGTGATGACGTCTATGCCCTCGGGTGCATCGCGTACGAAATGTTCACCGGCGCGCACCCTTTTGGCAAGAAAGGCGCCGACTATGCTTCACGCAAGGATCTGCAGGTTGAGCAACATCCTCGCCTCTCGCGTAATCAATTTCGCGCGATCCGCAATGCCCTGTCTTTCGATCGCGCGAGGCGAACGCCCAGTGTCAGGCAGTTTTTCGATGAATTCACCGCAGGGGGTGCAACCACATCCGCGCGACCCGGGTTTGATACCAAAAAAATGTTGATGGGGCTGGCTGCAGTTGTCGCGCTCGGCGTCGGTTATCTCGTCTACCAGACCGTTTCACTGACACCGTCATCTACCCCAAACACGATAGGTGCCAACTTCTCAGACTGCAGCGGTTGTCCGGAGATGGTTATTATCGGCGCCGGTCAATTCGACCAGGGCGGCGGCGCACTCACCAGTCAATTGCCCATACGCACGGTCACCCTGCCCCGTAACTTCGCAGCATCTGTCCACGAGGTCACAGTCGACGAGTTCGATGCGTTTGTCGAAGACGAGGGATTCTCCGGTGACGCCTGCCAGATATGGGAAGGTGGAACCTGGCGAAGCTCGTCTGATCATTCATGGGAAGACCCGGGATTCGAACAAGCGGGAAATCATCCGGTTACATGTGTCAGCTGGGATGACGCGGTCGCGTACACCGAGTGGTTGTCCGACGCCAGCGGGGAGACATACCGGTTATTGTCTGCCTCAGAGTGGGAATACCTCGCACAACGGACGCATAACCGGGAGAGCCTCTGTGAAGTCGCAAACATCGCCGACCAGAAAGCTCTCGAGAGTTTTCCCGGTTGGACTGTCAGCCCATGCAATGACGAATCGGTCTTCACAAGCGCAACTGGTCGGTACGGGCGGAATCAGATCGGCGTCAGCGACCTTCTTGGAAATGTGTTCGAATGGACACAGGACTGCTGGCAGGCAGACTATCTCCTGGCACCGGTGGACGGCAGCCCGCACGCGGCATCCACCTGCCAGCATCGCGAAGCGCGCGGGGGTTCCTGGTTCACACAACCGGAATTTGTTCACGCCCGCTTTCGCAACCGCCTCCCTGCAGACACCAGAAGCAGTTCCGTCGGATTTCGTGTAGCCCGGGACCTTTAGTCATCAGAGAGTTCAACTTAAGGATGAAAACGAAATGGATCTGAAGAAAACTGCTTCCGTCGCCCGAACAATCACCCTGGTCATCGCGGCAGGCATCGTTGCGATGGGCTGCGCGCACCAACCACCAACGATCGCACACACGCATATCGGACATGCGATCACCGCGTTCGATGGCACGCCAGGGGATGACGGCCTTTTCAACATCGCCGAAAACCGTGCATTGGAATCTCAACGGCTGGCCCAGGCTCTGACATCCAGCGGTTCAGCACAACAATCCAACGCAAGTGCGAGGGAACTGATCGATGTGATCGGCTCCAATCAGTACGGCCTGAAGTTTTCTCTGCGGGAAGCTGTCAGCCACATCAGCTACGCCGCCGGTGCCGACGACGCAAGCGCCAACGTTCGCACTTCTTCCGCGCGGTTCGCAGATGCCGCTGAAGATGTGATCCGCCGATGTGATCTGATACTTCTTCTGACCGCTGACTTTGTCGCGTCTCAGAATGCAGGTGAACGCCAGCAGCTGGGACAGCAGATCAACGACCTCGTCACCCTGAACGTCCGCGGCCAGGCCGGCTCAGACCAGCAGATCGGAACAACCGAACTGCGCGAGATGCTGGATGCCATGATCGCTGGTGAGAACCCTCCTTACACGACAGTCGATCGCTGGTACCTCTTTCATCTCGTGAGGTTGCCTGAATGCGATACCTGCTGGGCCTGGCGCAAATGGGCCAATAGCAGCAATCGAGGATATTAGTGAAAGCAGGCACAGTCGCGCGTTCCTTCCTGCTGGCTCTGCTTCTGCAGCCACTGTGGCTTCATGCGGCTGGCGCCCCCAATGTCTGCAGCAACGGTCTGCCGGTAAACGCATCGCCATGCCTGGCTCAGCTGGGAGTCGAGAGGTGCCGCGAGCTGCTCGATGAAGATCCGAAGGATCTGCCGATTCGTCTCGCCGTATGTGACGGTCTTGCAGCCGATGGCAATATACAGGGCGCAAAAGGACTGCTTGAAAGCGCGCGGCGTGTTCACGCACGCGATCGCCCTACGTTGAACCTCATCGATCGCGCCATGAGCAACCTTGATGAGCGTACCCAGACTGCCGAGCCATCCGTGCCGAGCGACGATGTCCTTCAGGACTACATGCGCCTGCGCTGTGTCACCTACAAGAACGAACGAACATGCCGGGAATTGCTGGCAATCGAACCTGAGCTTCCCGAGGCACACCTCGTACTCGGCCAGATCGCCCTGGACAACGGTGGAACGAACGATGCCATCTCTCACCTGCTGATCGCGATTAAATCGGACACCCCCGCAACAGCAAATGAAGCAAAAGAAGCACTGGACCAGGCGCTTGTTGCCCGCTCCCGAGAACTGGAGACGTGTTTTTCATCTTCAGGGTCATCGGCACTCGAATCCTGTCAAGCCAATCTGATTACCGGATACGAGGATGAAAGACAGATTCAGAACCGTATCGGTGATCTCCACATGCTGGCAGGGCGCACAGAAGACGCTATTACCGCGTACAAGAAGATGGGTGGCGGTGAGATCGGGCAAGCTCGCTCGTCTTTTGCCACGTCCGTGCAGCAATGTGAAGGCGGATCACTCGACGCGTGCACTGAAGCCATTGACCAGGGAAACAGACTGGGTGACTTCAGTGTGCTGCTGCCTGGTTTGTACGAGCAACGATGCCGCAGAGCTCTCACAAGCAGGGACTACGATCTCGCCAGCGGGCATTGTGAAAGCGCCCTCGAGATCGTCGACAGCGAGACCGGCGACAGCCTCAAAAACGCCCTGGACAGACTGCGAACAGCGAGTGACCCCTGGCGTGAGATAGCAAGATCGTGCGCAACCGCGGTCACGGAAAACGGTTGGACACTCGACAACAAAGACTGCCTTTCAATTGCAACCGCCAACGTGTCTCCCGAGCTCGAGGACTACAAATCGAGAGTCCGCGGAGAGCTTGATGCACTTCGTGTACAACAATGCCGCAGAGCGTTGCAGAATAGTGACTTCGACATAGCTGTATCCGAATGTCGCGAGGCCGCTAACGGGAGTTTCCTTGCCGGTACTCGTCGTGAGATCACTGCTCTCGTAGATCGAGTCGAGAAGCCAGGAACAGAAATAGTCGATCTCGACGTAGTGGAACCACCGCCACTACCTGCTAACGAGCCTTTGCAGACTGTTGCTGGCGATTACGTCGTAACGTTCTAACCTTCCGAACTAGCCGTTAGGAGACCCGGATGAATGCCGCATGCCGATATGCGCCTCACCCCTCTGTTGCGCCAGTTCGACCTGCTTCTGCCGCTCGCGGAACCCATCCCTGTCGCCTCGTTCCTGGTCAAAACAGTGTGGGCAACTGACACCTTGCTGGTACGTCCGAGACGCCCTGTCTTCGGCAGATACGGGATGGCGACAGGCAAAACACTGCTCATAGCCACCCTGATTCAGGTCCGAAGTGACCGATACACGCTGATCGAAGACAAAACACTCGCCTTCCCAACGATTATCATCAGAGGCAACGTGCTCCAGATATGACAGGATCCCCCCGTCGAGCTGGTACACCTCATCGAACCCGTTCTGACGAAGATAAGCCGAGGCTTTCTCGCAGCGGATGCCACCCGTGCAGAACATCGCAACTTTTGTTCCGGCTTCCAGGTTGTTCTCCACCCATTCGGGGAATTCACGGAAGTTTGTCGTTTCGGGGGATATTGCTCCCGGAAAGGAACCGATATCGACTTCGTACTGATTACGCGTGTCGATCACTACCACGTCCTCGTCGACGAGGAGCTCATTCCAGCGTTCGGGATCGACGTGTTCACCCGTCTGAGATATGTCCAGGCCATCCACCCCAAAACTCACGATCTCCGGTTTACAGCGGACCTTGTATCGATAAAACCCGGGGTTATCTGGGTCAAGATCAGACAACTTGAATGTGATGTGGCCAATCCTCGTTTCCAGGGCACCCCTGAGCGCAGCCAGGGCTTTTTGAGATCCGACAACCGTACCATTCACACCTTCAGGGGCGACCAGGATCGTGCCTTTGAGATCTTCCAGGCCAGCAAGGTGTTCCCTTAATGCCTCCGGATCTTTCACTTCAACAAACTTGTAGAAGGCAAATACCCTGCGGTCAGTTGTCATGGATTCGCGTCCGCTGATCGTGTGTCACTCTTATTCGCTCCCTTACTGGCACTCTTACCGGCACAGGGTGGACTCATCGGCGCATCTCCAAAGCGTGCCTGCCACTCGGGTTCGGTGTAGGCATGAACTGCAAGCGCATGCATGCCCGAATCAAATTCACCTTGCAGCAGACCGTTGATGCGCCGGTGCCGCTCTATGCGACTGACGTCCTGGAACTCCTCCGACACCGCAACAACTTTGAAGTGGCTCTCTGCACCGCTGGGTACGCTGTGGTTACCGCTCTCATCAACGACATCCAGGTGCAGGAGATCCAGGTTTTCTTCAAGGGAAAGACTGATTCTGTCAGCTCGGCTCATGCTCGACCCCTTCGGGACACGACGACTCAAAAACGAGCGCGGATTATATCGGGTCGATCAGGGTGAGACTAACGTTGTCCCGACCCCCGGCATCCAGGGCAGCCCGCAGAAGTTCTGTCGCCGCTTCTTCGATGTCATCAACTTTCAACAAAGCTTCAATTTCATCATGAGACACCATGTCACATAACCCATCCGTACACATCATCACCCGTGATTCGAAAGCGATATTCAATAACTGCGGATTCAGCACACCGGGCATTCCCACCGCCTGTGTGAGAACGTGGCGACCAGGGCTCAGGTAGGCGCGTTTTGGATTCAGCTGGCCCATGTCAATCTGACGCTGAGCAACCGTGTGGTCTTTTGAAAGCTGTTGAAGCGTGTCGTTGAGGACATAGGCCCGCGAGTCACCGGCATGTGCTATCCATGCCCGCTGATCACGGATGAGGCAGATTACGAGCGTTGTACCCATCTTCCCGAGGAAGTTGAGCGATTCTGCGCGTTCTATCACACGCCTGTGGGCTGCCTGCATAACCGCCCCGAGATCGGGATCAGTGTCAATTCTGTCCGGCGAGTCGCAAACTTCCCTCCGCACCGCCTCGACCGCAACCGCGCTGGCTTCATCTCCCGCCATGAGACCGCCCATACCGTCCGCAACAATCGCGAGACCCTGATCGGCGTCTATCAGCACGCTGTCTTCGTTACGAACACGCACGAGCCCTTCGTGCGTCCTTGTGGTCATTTTCATCACCCCTGCAAGCGTACCGACGTTCCTCCCGTTGCGGTAGACTAATGAGTTGCTGCCAACTCAAGGAGTTAACAAGTTACATGCTGGCCATTTTGTCCCCGGCGAAGTCGCTCGACTACACCTCTGCGCTGCCTACGCGGAAATTCAGCGAACCTCAGTTTGTCGCCGAATCGGAGGCGCTGATCAGCACCCTTCGGAAAAAGACACCCGCCCAAATCGCCTCTCTGATGAGAATCAGCGACAACCTCGCTGAGACCAACCATCGGCGTTATCACGAGTGGGAGCCCCATTTTGACAAGGCGTCTTCACGGCCAGCGTTCTATGCATTCAAAGGTGACGTTTACATCGGACTCGACGCGCCAACCCTGGACGCGCGCGACCTCAATTGGGCTCAACGTCATGTACGGATTCTGAGCGGTTTGCACGGTCTGCTCAGACCGCTTGACCGCATCCGCCCTTATCGTCTGGAAATGGGAACGAAACTGGCAACCCGCAAAGGTAAAGACCTTTATGACTTCTGGGGATCGCGTGTTACAGAAGCGCTTAACGAAGCTGTAAGCGAACAGCGTCAGCCAGTCCTGATCAACCTGGCATCGAGGGAATATACGGGCGTCCTGCAAATGCATGACATCGACGCACGTATCATCAATGTCCAATTCAAAGAATACCGTCGTGGTAAGTATCAGTTCCTGTCCTTTTTCGCGAAAAAAGCCCGGGGGATGATGGCTCGCTATATGATCGACAAGCGTGTTGACACGCTGAAAGCCCTCAAAGCGTTCGACTATGAGGACTACCGCTACAACGAAAGCCTGTCCGGAGGCGATAATTGGGTTTTTACCCGCGATGACACAACCGTTTAAGGGAATGCCATGAGCGACCGACAAACAGAACTCGAAGCTGCCACATTCCGAAGGCTCATCGCCCATCTCGATGAGCGCAAAGATGTTCAGAATATCGACCTGATGATACTGGCAGGATTCTGCCGCAACTGTCTTTCCAAGTGGTACAAAGCAGCCGCGGATGACGCTGGTCTCGAACTCGACCTGGAAGAAGCCCGTCAACGGGTGTACGGGATGACATACGATGAGTGGAAGACGAATCATCAGACCGAGGCAACACCCGAACAGCTTGCCGCTCTCGACGCTGCGACCAGATAAAACGCATGCCTGATCACGAGACTACACTCTCACGCCCACAACGCATCTGGCGGGAATGGCGCGGTTTTCTGCTCTTTATCGTGGTCATGCTGCTGTTTCGCTCAGCCATTGCTGACTGGAACCAGGTCCCGACGGGCTCGATGATCCCGTCCATTCTCGAGGGAGACCGGATAGTCGTCGACAAACTCGCTTACGACCTGCGTGTACCATTTACGCTGACACGCGTGGCCAGGTGGGCGGATCCCCAGCGCTCCGATGTCATCACGTTCGAGTCACCTGAAGACGGCAAACTCCTGGTCAAGCGCGTCATCGGTGTTCCCGGAGACACGGTCCAGATGATGAATAACCGGCTTGTTGTCAATGGTACCGTGGCAGAGTACCGGGAACTTGAGCCCCAGGGCATACCCGAACCGCTCCATCGATTCTCCCCGCAGATCGACGTGGCCGTCGAGAACGTTCTCGGCGCTACACGTACAGTAATGGTTCACCGATACCGCCATCCGCTGGTGCGTAGCTCGTTTGGTCCGGTGACTGTCCCGGAAGATCATTACCTCGTGCTCGGTGACAACCGGGACAACAGTCAGGACTATCGCGTGATCGGATTTGTGCACCGGAACCTGGTACTCGGGAAAGCCAATGCCATCGCCTTTTCTCTCGACTACGAGAATTACTACATTCCACGTACCGAGCGGTTTTTCCAGGACCTGATGTAATAGGCGGATTAGGCTCCTATCTCTGTAGGAGCGGCTTCAGCCGCGATTCTTCAGTAGCTTGCGCAGACCAAACAGTAATACCGTCCCTACCAGACCGGCAATCACCAGCCCACCCACAAACAGCGCACTGGCCGCCAGAAAATCCAGGATGACCTCCGGGTCCACGCCGTACTGCCGACCGAGATAGATGACCGCCGCAATGGCCGCAACCGTACCCAACACGATTGTGCGCGTGAGGCGCATCCACGTCAGACGCCGTGCGGTGGATCGCTCGGCTGCCCGCGAGCCAAATTTCCGGTAACGTCGGGAGGGTTGTTGGCGGTCGTCCATTCAGGTCGGTTCCACTGCAAAGTTCCATTATGATCCCATTGATGAGGGGAAGGAGTACATCTTGTCGAGATCGTCACCATTGAAATTTGGTCTGGCTGTCCCATCCGGTTTCTGGGCGTTGTCCCAGGAAGACAAACAGCGCAGTCTCAGCACCATTCACGATGCCGGTTTCGATCATCTCTTCATGGCCGACCACGTGTCTTTTCGCAACGGCAACGGCACAGATGGTTTTGTTGAAGTTGCAGCGCTCTCACAGCTGCATCCGGTGATCGGTGTCATGATCAGCATCTATCTCCTGCCCCTGCGCCACCCCCTGCCAGTTGCGCGCCAGCTCGCCACGATGGGTCGAGTTGCTCCGGGTCGAATGATTTTTGGCATCGGCATCGGCGGTGACGACCGCCATGAAGTAGAAGTATGCGGCGTGGATCCGCGTACCCGTGGCGCCCGCACCAACGAATCGCTCCAGATCATCCGGGAACTGTTGCAGGGAGGAACCGTTACGTTTCATGGTGATCACTTCGATGTAGACGAGGCCGTGATTCGGCCGATACCCGATCCCGCGATCCCTGTGCTCGTCGGAGGACGCTCCGATGCCGCGCTGCGACGCGCCGGTGCATACGCTGATGGCTGGATAGGCGCCTGGTGTTCAACAACTCGTTTCAAGACAGCCGTCCATATCGTTTCCGAAACCGCCGCTGAGGCCGGACGCCCGGATGTCAGCTGGCTGCACGGCTATCAGCCCTGGCTGGGCGTGGGCGCCTCACGCGAGGAAGCCAGGAGCGCCGTTGCCCGGCAGATGGAAGCGTTTTACAAAGTCCCATTTGAGCAATTCGAGCGTTATACGCCATACGGTACACCCGATGAGGTTGCTGAGTTTCTGGCCGCCTATATCGAGACCGGGTGCCGCCTCTTCAATATGAAAATCTGTACACCTGATCCGGCGGACGAAATTGCCATGGGCTCTGAAGTCATGGATGTGCTAAGAACTGCCTGACCCATGGAGCGCAAATCTCACATGGACGCTCTGGGCGTGTCTATCCTGCTCGGGTTCAGCGTCCTTCTGGGACTGAACCAGGCGCTCGTCAAGATCGTCAATGCAGGTCTCGCACCTGTATTTCAATCAGGCTTACGCTCGATCTGTGCCTTTTTCCCCGTTCTTATTTTTGCCTGGATTGCCCGCAGAAAACTCTCAATCAGCGACGGCTCGCTCCCCTGGGGTCTTTTGAACGGTCTGCTTTTTTCCCTCGAGTTCTGTCTGCTGTTTCTCGCGCTCGACTACACCACCGTGGCCCGGGTCAGTCTCTTTTTCTACATCATGCCGATCTGGGTGGCGATCGGCGCGCACTTTCTGATCCCCGAAGAGCCATTGAACCGGAACAAGGTCCTGGGGCTCGGAGTTGCGGTAGCCGGTATAGCGCTCGCCCTGTCGGGCGATCTCGGACCCGCGGACGATCAAGCCTGGATCGGTGACCTTCTTGCACTGGCAGGAGGCATAGCCTGGGCGGGAATCGCCCTGCTCACGCGTACGACACCCCTTGCAAGCTGTTCATCTGAAATGAATCTTCTGTATCAGCTGTTCGTATCCGCGATTATCCTGACTCTCATTGCGCCGCTGTTCGGAGAAACAGTTCGAGAACCCACGTGGTTCATCGCTGCCGTGTTTGCTTTCCAGGTGGTATTTGTCGTTGCCATCGGGTTTGTCGTCTGGTTCTGGATCCTGTCGATCTACCCGGTTTCCAACATGACCTCCTTTGGCCTCCTGACGCCCATATTTGGGGTGTTTTTCGGATGGTTAATTTTTGACGATCCCCTCACACTGACGTTTCTTGCATCTGTTGCCCTGGCTGGCACAGGCATCGTTCTCATCAACAGGCGGGAACCGACATGACAACCCGACGCTTTCACCAGGCTCTCCTGATTCTCCAGGTACTGCTGATTTCCGGCTGCGCGAGCCACTATGACGTGATCCTTCGTAACGGGACTATTTATGACGGAACGGGAGCGCCCCCTTATGGCGCAGACATTGCCGTCAAGGGTGAAAAAATTGCCCGCATTGGAGACCTTTCGGGCGCGCAGAGTGAAACCGAAATCGATGTCACCGGCCTGGCAGTTGCCCCGGGATTCATCAACATGTTGAGCTGGGCGACTGAATCGCTGCTGATCGACGGTCGGTCTCAGAGTGACATTCGCCAGGGTGTCACTCTCGAAGTCTTCGGTGAAGGTATGTCCATGGGTCCCATCAACAATCCGATGAGACAGTTCCTCCTTGCGAGGCAGGGCGAAGCCAGATTCGACATTCCATGGACAACGCTGGGCGAGTACCTCGAGCACCTCGAATCACGTGGTGTTTCTACCAATGTCGCATCATTCGTTGGCGCAACTACACTGCGAATACACGAGATAGGCTACGAGGACCGGCCACCCACCGCCGGTGAGCTTACCCGCATGCAGCAACTGGTCGCCCAGGCCATGGAGGAAGGAGCGCTTGGCGTTGGTTCCTCACTGATTTATGCGCCTGCTTTCTACGCAGAAACTGATGAACTGGTTGCCCTCATGACCACAGCGGCGCCTTACGGTGGGCGCTATATCTCCCACATGCGCAGTGAAGGCAACCAGCTTCTCGAGTCCATCGACGAACTCATCGATATTGCAGAGCGAAGCGGTGCACCTGCGGAGATTTATCACCTCAAAATGAGCGGCGAGCCCAACTGGCACAAGATCGGTGCAACGATCGACCGTGTTGAGCAGGCTCGCGCAAGGGGGCTGGATATCACGGCAGACATGTACACCTACACAGCAGGTTCGACCGGGCTCGACGCGGCCATGCCACCGTGGGTACAGGAAGGCGGATACCAATCGTGGGTGGCACGCCTGAAAAACCCCATGATCAGAGCGCGTGTGGCATCTGAGATGCTCACGAATACCGACAAGTGGGAAAACATGTTCTTCCTGGCGGGCGCGGACAACATGCTCCTGGTTGGATTTCGAAATCCAGACCTCCGGAAGTACACAGGCCTGACACTGGCAGAAGTCGCCTCTGAACGAAACAAACCAGCACACGAGGTTGCGATGGATCTGGTCATCGAAGATGGTAGTCGAGTACAGGTCGTCTACTTCATGATGTCAGAAGAAAATGTCGCCCGTCTGGTTGCCCTCCCGTGGGTCAGCTTTGGCTCCGACGCAGCATCGATGGCTACTGAAGGTGTGTTCCTCAACCGTAGCACCCATCCGAGAGCCTACGGCAACTTTGCGAGGCTGCTTGGAAAGTACGTCCGCGATGAACAACGCCTTTCGCTCGAAGAAGCCATTCGCAAACTTTCATGGCTACCCGCAAAAAACCTCAAGCTGCGGGGACGGGGCCGGTTGGCAGAAGGCTTTTTTGCCGACATCACCGTATTTAATCCAGACACCATTCAGGACCACGCCACTTTCGATGCACCACATCAATATGCAACCGGAATGATCCATGTCCTGGTCAACGGGACACCGGTTCTCAGAGACAGCGAACATACCGGGGCTACCCCCGGACAGGTTGTACGCGGCCCGGGATGGACAGGTTGGGTGGATTGAGCGAGACTCGATGGATATTGACGAGTATCTGATCTGCTGGTGGTTACTTCGGACCTAGAGATACGTTTGCATAGAAGATGGGTCCATTTGGCAGTGGCCATACTGCTACTGGGATGCGGGGCAGGAGAACCTGTGGAGACAGACGGTCGGCTACCCAGCGGGTCAACCGGACAATCCACAAACCCTCTTCGCCAACTGGCCGATACGGTTGCGGACAAACTGACACCCCATTGGATAGGATCGCCTGAGACAGGTCCTGTCCTCATCCTCGAAATCCCTCTCGGATCATACGAACCCGTTCTGGTCGCCCGGCCGGACAGCGGCGTTTCGCCATTGGCGGCTGCAGAGGATATGCGACTGTCCGTTGTGCTCGGTAGCGGATTTGTGTCTCACACCCACGCATTACAGCCGGTAGGTCTGCTGCAGGAAGGCGGGGTCATACTGAGTCCCCTGCAGATCCACGGATACACACGAATTCTGGGGATCAATGATGAGGGCTTCGGCGTGGTACACCGCAGTGAATATCAGCCTCACCTCTTTCACAGCGCTCTGCAGGCTGGTCCCGGCATTATTGAGGCAGGAAAACTCGACATATCTGAAAGGGATCTCAGGCGTCCCAAGTACTACCGGAGTTTCCTGGCGATCTGTGCAGATGCAGCGCTGGCCGGTATCAGCACCGAACCCACACATTTACGCACTCTCGGTCAGTCTTTGATACAATTTTTTGACCAAAAATCAATGAGTTGCGACGAGGTTGTCAATCTGGCTGGAGATCGCCAGGCTGTACTTGTGGCGCGTCGAGACAATGGCGAATACCTGTTTCATGGAGATATTCACAACAACCGGGTGTCGATGATCGGGTTCCGTTCAGCACCCAGGCACTAACCAGGGAACGTATGCAGGATCTGCAGAAGCACCTGTCACACATAGAGAGTCAGGGTTACACCATCCTTGAAAACGCCATCGAACCGGCACTGGTCGATGAATTGAACGACGCTTTGCTGAGCCTCGAAGCACAATTCCACATCAAACCAGGCGACAACAGGTTCGAGGGTCACCACACCATTCGCATCTACAATCTCCTCTCCCACCAGTCAGTTTTCCAAAAGGTCCCGGTACATCCAAAGCTGTTGCCTGTCGTTGAAGGTGTGCTCGACCGAGGCTGCCTCGTCTCCTCTTTATCCTCCATCTCCATCGATCCCGGCGAAACTCAGCAGCCATTACATGTAGATGACACGCTTTACGGACTCCCCAGGCCACACGACGCGATTGTCTGTAACTCGATGTGGGCACTGACCGATTTCACCGATGAAAACGGGGGTACTCGAGTTGTCCCCGGCAGCCACAAATTCTCTGACAGGCCGGAATACGACAAGACCTACGAGACTGTGGCGATGGAGATGCCGAAGGGCAGTCTCATGATCTGGAACGGCAGCCTCTGGCATGGGGGCGGTGCCAACCTGTCGGGCCAACGACGGGTCGGAATCGCGATGAATTACTGTGCGGGATTCTTAAGACAACAGGAAAACCAGCAATTGGGAATACCATTGGCCAAGGCAGGTGAGTTTTCAGACCGTCTGCTCGAGCTTGCGGGATTTGGCACCTACAAAAACCTGGTTGGCCACATCGATAAGCGCAGCCCTATACAGACAGTGTTCGGAAGAGAAGACGGTTTCCAGAATGTATGGGATCTCGTAGACGGCAAAAAAACAGAATGACAGGCACAGATACGTCCAGAATCCTGGAACAACCTATTCACGATGCGAGTGCCTGGACACCTGCATCGCTGCTGGCAAACCGGGAGTGGGAGTTCGAATTCAGCTCAAAACAGGTTAATGAACTGAAAGAATCCCTTGCTGCGGTCAGGAGAGCTCAACTCCCGCTACCGGCAGTCACCAGCATCCACTTCCCGCTCCCTGGGTGCCAGCAACTCATCTCATCCCTCACTTCAGAGCTCAAAGATGGCCGTGGCATGGCACTGCTTCATGGATTTCCTGTAGGGGAATTCGACCTCACAGACCTGGAGCTCATGTATTGGGGATTCTGCTCGCATCTGGGTACCGGTCTCACCCAGAACAGCGATGCAACCCTCATTCACTACGTCACCGAGGGAATTCTGCGTCCTAATCAGGGTGACCGTCCCGTTGGCAATCCTGGGATGGTGCCGCTGCATGTGGATCTGGCGGATATCGTCACGTTGCTGTGTGTTCGCCAACCTTCCGACTCGCCTCAGAGCAAACTCGTGAGCTCAACATCAATTTACAATCGTATACTTCAGGACCACGCCCACCTCCTGCCGAGACTCTATCGTGGATTCCAATGGGACAGGCAGAACGAGCAGGCAGCGGAAGAATCTGCCGTCACCGACTATTCTGTCCCCGTCTTCAGCCATTCCGGTGGCCAGCTGACGTGTCGGTTCAATATCGGCTGGATACTACCGGCTGCCAAACGCCTTGGTCACAAATTCGATGACGAAGAAAAGGAAATCCTGCAGTTGATGTATGACCTCTCTGAGGAACTCGCATTTGCCTTCGACTTTAACCCTGGTGATGTTCAGTTTGCGAACAACTACACCGTCATGCACGGCAGAGAAGGCCATAAAGGCGGTCAGACGGAAGAAGAAACACGTCTATTGATGCGGATCTGGTTGAATACAGACGGGTTTCGAGACTTTTCTGATGAGAGCATTATCCGCTATGGGGTCATGCGTCACGGCAAACTTGGATGGACCGCCGCGCAGATGATGGCTGGCATCGATGGGAAACGGCACGCCAGGCGCGACGACCTTGCACCTCTCGCGGCGGAGTGATTCTCAGACCCTGCGGTTCTCCACACGTTTCCCGTAGGTCAGCACCCGCCACAACCACTCCAGCGGACCGTAACGGTATCGTGCCAGCCACCAGGGGCTGAACCAGAGCTGCAACAGCCAGATACCCAAAACGACGAAGTAGAGCTGCCATCGGGGTAGTTCGCCGACGAGCGCAAATCCCGCACCCGTAAACACCAGGATGCCAATAAACGAGTGCATCAGATAGTTGGTCAATGCCATGCGACCCACAGCTGCAAGCCGCGCAGCCATCTGTCGCATGGCTCCAGACTTAACGATCAACATAACAACGCCCAGCCACCCCATTGCCATGCCAAGCCGGCCGATGTGATACGTGGCTTGAGCCTGAGCAAACACGCTCAGTAGTGCAAAGTCACTTGCGACAGCGCGGTAGACCTCAGAGCCATTTGCGAGTAATCCCACAAAGAACCCGGCAATGGCCAGATTGCGATAGAACGCTATTGAGCGCTGGCCCTGTAATACACCCCATTTAAACAGCGCCATGCCCAGCAACATCATCGCCAGGGCATCCCAGAACAGAAAAAACGGCATAACAAAAAACAACATCTCGTTCGTTTTGTCGACGTTCCAAAGAAACGCGTCAACATAGCTATCCCTTCGCGCAGCGAGTTCCGCGGCTGCAGATTCCGGTGTACTGACCCAGTCACTTTCGAATTCGTTCCATATCGTTGCTCCTTCGTGCATCTCAGCCGGTAGCGATTCGGGATCAGCAGAAGCCGCAACCTGTGCTGCAGCGCTTTGTGCCTGAGACATCCCGAACTGGGTACCGGCATACATCAGGCTCATCAGAACGATAAATACACCCGCTACGATGGCCAGCCGTTTCGCACTTGCGTTTCGCCCCCAGTAGAGAACCGCTCCAGCCAGGGCGTAGTTGACCAGGATGTCCCCATTCCACAACAGGACGTACGCGTCGAAGAGACCAAATGCGAGCAGCCAGAAATTGCGCTTGTAGTGCAGTGCGGCTCCTTTACCGGAAGCCCCGGTCGTAAAGAGAACAACCCCGGCGCCGAAAAGGATTGAAAACAGACACCGCATTGCGCCTTCTGCAAAAAGTTCGACACCTGCCCACACACCAACGTCCAGACTGCTTTCCATTGCTTCGAGCGGGTTCGAATAGGCGGTTGAAATCAGGCCGAAGCCGATAATGTTGAGGAGCAGGATGCCGAGCAGAGCAAATCCCCGCAGGACATCCAGCGATTCAATACGATCCTGTTCAGCAACCGGTGTTGTCATTCTTCTGTCTCGAATTGCAAATGCCTCGTTGCGGTAAACACATCACACGGTGGTTCTTCCGCAAACTCGTAGTCGGCGACTTTGGCAAATGAGGCTGTCTGCATCACCGGTTCGGTCAGGTATTCGGGATCCGATACGGTAAACGTCAGCTTCATCCTGAGCCCGTCATCCTGGAGCTCATATTTCTCGACGACAGTCTTCTGCTCGCCGGAACTGATACCTCGCCAGGTACCCCAGTGTTTGTCCGGGAAATTCCCTGATCTGACGACGTAGTCGCCGTCAACAACGCTGGCTACCGAGAATCCGTTGTCGTGAGCAACCGGCGCGGGCGGATTTCGTTCATGGATCGTCCGTACGTCATCAGAATGCTCGAGTTCTATCCGCATTCCGTTTTCCGTCCTTTCCCAGCGCTGGGCATACGGCCAGACCAGCATTCGCGGCATACCGCGCCGCTCACAACGCAGTGACGGGTCATCGTTGATATCAAACCGGGCGCCTTCTTCTCTGCCTTTTTCAGTCAACGGCCAATCGCCGGGAGCTTCAAAACCCCCGACAAGGTTATCCCGCAAAGACCGGATCAGACGCCAGGTGCCTGTGAAATCAGTGGACGGCTCAACCGGCGTCCGTAACTGTATGCCGTCCTGTGGCGGGCGGCGGAACGAATAGAAGGTTCGTCCATCCTGGCGTGTTACTGAGTCGAGCAATCCAAACAGAACGCCTTGTGTCCGGTTGGGGTTGGCGACCACCACCACGCGTCCCCCAACGGTCAGCGTGTTTCTGGACCAGCCGTTTCTGACCAGACCGGGAATCGAATGACCTTCGAACGTCCATTCCGTCTCATCGATTGTCCGTACAGACACATAGTAGTGCGGGTTCGTCCAGGCAACCTCCGTGACCCGGCCTTCAACCTCAACCCGGCTATCGAGATCAAACGCTGAACGTGAGTGGTGTCCGAACGCGAACCCCGGAAGCAGTAGCAGGATGCACATCCCACTCCTCACCAGCTAGCCGCCTTCGATACGAGCCATGAAAAACACCTCGCTGTCCGGTTCGATCGCTTCGATGAACGCATCCTGATAAATCTGCCCGTCAATCGCGACTGCCGATTTAGCGAGTTCTTCCTCGAGTGCCGGCCACCTCGATGTCAACTCATGAACGAGGTCCCGGTAGGTTTCCGCGCTTGTCGTCAACTCCCGCTCGCCGCCGGTCAGGGCGGCGAAGTTATCGGGCAGTACAACCTTTGCCATGGCAAACCAACCGCGGCTAAAGCCGCTCTACAGAGCTATTCAGTTTGTTTCCTTAGCCATCCAGCGCAGCCAGAACATTAGGTGGTGACAACGGCAGATCCGTCAGACGTTGACCAAGCGCACGTGATGCAGCGTTCGAACATACCGCAAGCGGTGCAACGATTGGTGTTTCACCTACGCCACGAACGCCGTATGGATGACTTGGGTTCGGGACTTCCACAATCTCCGTCTCGATCATCGGCAGATCTGACGCAACGGGTATCCGGTAGTCCAGAAAACCGGCGTTTTCCATCACCCCGTCTTCATCGAAGATGTATTCTTCGTTGAGTGCCCAACCGATCCCCTGTGCGGCTCCCCCCTGCATCTGACCCTCGACGTAGGCAGGGTGAATTGCTTTGCCGGCATCCTGAATTGCCGTATAGCTCAGCACATCTACTTTCCCGGTTTCGCGGTCTATCTTGAGATCCGCAAAATTGATGGCGAAACTTGCACCGGCTCCCTGGGCATTCACCGAGGCACGACCCTGAATCGGACCGCCTGTTTTCGCGGCAGAACCCGCTATCTCAGCGAGACTCAATGGCTGAACATCAGCATTCACACCTGGGGCAGGAACAGCCTTGCCGTCCTGCCACTCCACCTGGTCGGCGTCCAACCCCCAGGTCATGGCAACCCGGTTTTTACACTCGGCGATGACATCCTCGCATGCTTGCGTCACGGCCATCCCTGTCGCAAAGGTTGTGCGGCTGCCACCTGTGACATTGCAGAAACCGGTGCTCTCGGTGTCACCCACCTGGGTGCGGACACGATCATAGTCAACACCAAGCGTCTCTGCTGCCATCAATGCCATCGACGCGCGTGACCCGCCGATATCGGGACTGCCCTCAATCACCATGACCGTGCCGTTCTCGTTGATATTGACCTCAGCGCTGGACTGCATACCGATGTTGAACCAGAAACCGGCTGCCACCCCGCGACCGGCACCCTCGGGCACAGGCTTCTGGTAGTTCGGGTGATTTTTCGCAGCTTCAAGACAAGCTTTGAAACCAATGGGCGGAAACTTCGGCCCATACGGTGCCTGGGTACCTTCGTCAGCCGCATTGACCAGGCGCAGGTCCAGCGGATCCATGTCCAGTGCGATTGCAGCCTCGTCGAGCGCACATTCAAACGCGTGCATGGTCTGGGGCGCGCCGGGTGCACGGTACGCCGCAACTTTTGGCTTGTTCACCAGGACGTCGTAGGCGTCAACCACGAAGTTTTCCAGTTCATATGGCGCGTAGATCGCCATGATGCCGGGCATGGTCGGCGCACCGGCATATGCACCCGCTTCAAACGCAGACCAGGTCTGGGCGGCCGTAATCGTACCGTCGTTTTTGAAACCGGCTTTGACCCGTGTGACCGTACCGGATGTGGGACCGGTTGCCCGGAATACCTCCTCACGCGTCATGGTCATTTTGACGGGACGACCCGCTTTCTCGGACAGCAGCGCGGCCACGGGTTCGAGATACACCACCGTTTTGCCACCAAACCCACCACCAATCTCACTGGCAATGAACTTGAGATCCGCCATGTCTTTACCCAGCAAATTGGCAGTCATCGTGCGAAACTCGAAGTGGCCCTGGGTACAACACCAGACCGTCCCGCGGCCGGTCTCATCGATGCTCGCAACACATGCATGGGGCTCGATATAGCCCTGGTGTGCCATGGGGATTTTGTATTCCCGTTCGATGATGAGATCTGCCTGTTCGAACCCTTCCTCGACGTTTCCGCGTTCGAGGTGACCGATGTTGGCAATGTTGCTCGGCTTCTCCGGTTTTTCCGGCAGGTTGGTGTAGTTGTTCTCATCGACGAGGACGGAGTCGGCTTCCATCGCTTTCACGACATCAAGCACCGGAGGCAGGACCTCGTATTCGACCTTGATGGCTTCGAGCGCGGCTTCCGCCTGGGTGACGCTCGCCGCTGCGACGGCCGCAACCGCGTGTCCGTGATAGACGACTTTGTCCCGGGCCATGATGTTCTTTGCCACGTCGCCCAGGGTTCCACCACCCTCACCGCCAACTTCGCCACCCTCGACACTGGGGAAATCTGACCCCGAAATTGCGGCCGCTACGCCAGGCATTTCCAATGCGCCCGACAGGTCGATGCTTTTGATGCGCGCATGTGCATGCGGGCTGCGCAGGATCTTGCCGTGAATCATGTTGGGCAGCACCAGGTCAGCACCAAAACGCGCACGGCCGGTGACCTTATCCACACCATCCGGGCGCACCGGGCGCGTTCCAATCTGCTTGTAATCTACGGCTTCAGCCATCCCAATCCTCCAAAAACAAATTAGTCTCGAAACCCACGGAATCTATCACAACCGCGGCTCTCCTACACGCTGCGGCCACCGTCGACATTAATGGCTGTTCCAGTGAGGAAATCACCGTCTTCCGACGCGAGGAATGTCACCGCTGCTGCTACGTCCTTCGGTTCGGTCAGACGTCCACGAGGGATTGTCTGAACCAGACGCTGGGTTGCCTCCTCATCAAGGCTGTCTACCCCCATCGCACCTTTCATGAACCCGGTATCCGCGGCAACGGGGTTAACGGCACACACACGGATGTTGTGGCGTGCAACTTCCAGCGCCAGACCTTTCGTCATTGTCAGTACTGCACCTTTCGTTGCGTTGTAAGGTGTGACACCTGGCCTGGGTGCTATCGCGCCAACCGACGCAATATTGATGATTGCACCTCCCCCGCCTTCGATCATCACGGGGATCACGTGTTTGCATCCGAGAAACACACCCCGCACGTTGACCGCAAAGACCGCATCGAAATCCTCGACCTCGATTTTCCACATGAGTTTCTGGAAGTGGGAGTAACCCGCATTGTTGACAAGGACATCCACTCCTCCGAACGCTTCAACCGTCGCAGCGACGAGCGCTTCGATCTGCGCTTCTTCCGCGACATTGCACGGCGATGCAGCAACGTCAGCACCGCCGGCACGCAGCGTTTCCAGCGCCTGACCGAGACTGTCTTCATTAATGTCACTGAGCATCACCCGGCCACCTTCCTCGGCAAACCGAGTAGCGATGGCAAGGCCAAACCCTGAACCCGCGCCCGTGACAATCACCCTTTTTCCATCGAACCTCTGCACTTCTAACCTCCCGTAATTCCCAGATACAAAGCCGACATACCCAATGTCGACATCAATACAAACGTGCCCTGCGCGCCAATGAGCCGTGGATAGTTTGCTCCTTCGTAACGTGCCAGCCCCCAGGCATGGAGCAGTCGCAGAATGACGAGCGACACACCACTCCCGTGGACAAACAAGCCGGGAGCCCCCGCAACTTCAACCAGATACATCAGAATGAGCACAAGCGGAACGTTCTCGACAAAGTTTGCTTGTACACGTTCGGCTGCATTGGGCTGCCAGGCGGGGACACTGGTCCCCCTGAGCCTGATATAAAGAACGTAATTGGCGAGAAGCACACTGAGCAAACCCATCGCTCCTGCATAGACCAGCGTGATTGGAATCATCTCAGAACTCCCGCCACAACCATTACCAGGCCAGCAACTGCCAGCGAGATTCCAATCCATGCGTACTGGTCGAGCCAGAAAATCTGAAAAGCCTGAGGTGTCCCACGCTCGACTTGTGGTTTGTCTTTTCTGAACTGGGTTGGCACGGGTGCTACCCACACGATCTGCAGACCATGCCAGATACATCCAGCTCCAACGACCAGCCATATCCAGCTGTCCATGGTTCCTCCCATCTTTCGGTCAATCTTTGGAAAGTTGTTGTTAGGATAGCCGTTTCACGTTGTTATCGGGAGATCGTTCCATGCGGCTAGTTGGCCTCTTGTTCATATGCCTCGTCTCTGTTGGCTGCCAGCCACCCATAGAGACCAGCGAGCCTGCTCAAGCGGCACCGGCCGACAACAACCTCGTCACTGCGGATGCAGGTGATGTTGACCCCAACAGCATGCAGGCGATCCAGGACGCTGTCCGGGCCAGGGAGGCGCTACCCGGAAAACAACACTTCGAACAGGCCTGTGCTACCTGCCATATGGGTGCCGTCCAGAAAGCCCCGCACAAGGACATGATTGGTCTGATGACAGCGGAAGCTATCCTGACGACTCTGACCGAAGGGGTCATGCAGCAGGAAGCATCAATGCTTTCTGACGAGCAGAAGGTAGAAGTGTCTGAATACCTTGCTGGTACACCGATCGGCGTAGAAGTGACAGACATACCCACGTGCGGTCCCGACATCGGATTTGATGCGCTGACGCCACCCCTGGGTGGAAACTGGGGACTGCAGCCTGACAATCAACGTACGATCACGGCCGCCACTGCTGGCCTAACCGGCTCGGACTTTGCCGGTCTGCAACCCAGGTGGGCGGTTCGCTTCCCAGGCGCCAACCGCGCCCGGTCGCAACCAGCGATCGCCGGAGGGCTGATGTTTGTGGGATCCCACAACGGCCGGGTCTACGCGCTCGACGAAAACACGGGCTGCCAGGTCTGGTCTTACCAGGCGGCTGGTGAAGTCCGTACGGGGATTGTCGTGAGTCCCTGGTCAGGAGACGACACATCGACATCGCTGTATTTCGGTGATGTCCTTGGCAATGTTTACGGCCTCGATGCCCGAACCGGTTCGCAACTGTGGCGGATAAGAGCTGACGACCATCCGAACGCCACGATTACCGGAACGCCTTCACTTCAGGGCGACAAACTCTACATCCCCGTTTCCGCGCTGGAGGTGAGCCTCGCAATCGACCCGAACTACGCATGCTGCACCTTTCGCGGCTCCGTGCTCGCCGTTGACGCAGCAAGTGGCGAACAACAGTGGAAGACCTACACGATCGAAGAAGAGCCACTCGTCCAGAAGCAGACATCAGCCGGTACGGATGTCATCGGTCCATCCGGAGCTGTCGTTTGGAACAGCCCCTCCATAGACGCAAAACGCCGGCAACTGTACTTCGGAACGGGTGAGAACATGTCGTCACCCGCCACGCTTACAAGCGACGCGCTGTTTGCCATTGATATCGACACTGGAGAAGTGAAATGGGTCTTTCAGGCAACCCCCAACGACGCATGGAACGTCGCCTGTGACACAGATACCCCTCAGAACTGTCCCGAGGAAGACGGACCCGATTTCGATTTCGGAGGAGCCACGATTCTTGTTGATGGTTCGCAAGTCGGTGAGTTGCTGGTTGCTGGTCAGAAATCCGGATGGGTGCATGCACTGAACCCGGATACCGGTGAAGTCGTCTGGCAGACCCAGGTTGGGCGAGGTGGTATCCAGGGTGGTATCCACTTCGGGATGGCCGCCCACGGTGACCGGCTGTTTGTACCCATCAGCGACATGGCTGACGGGCGGACCTACGATCACCCGGATCGGCCGGGCATGCATGCGATCGACATCAACACCGGCAAGATTCTCTGGTCCACAATTCACGAAGACCGCTGTGAAGGGCGGGCTTTCTGTCACCCGGGTATCTCCCAGGTCCCAACGGTGATTGGAAACGTCGTCGTTGGCGGTGCCATGGACGGGTTTGCCCGTGCCTACGACGTCGATAACGGTGAGATCGTCTGGGAACTCGACACCACCCACGCTTTTGAGACGATCCTCGGGGAGACCACAAGGGGGGGATCGTTTGGCGGTGCCGCCGGGCCCATCGCCTGGAACGGCAAGCTGGCGCTCAGTTCAGGCTATGGGATTTACAACCATATGCCAGGGAACCTGCTGCTGGTTCTGGAGAAAAAGTAACATCGAGAAACTAGTAACAATGGGGTCTGACCCCATTGTTACTAGTTTATTCTGACGACTGCCTTACCAGGCGTGATGACCTCCCCGTCCGCGTTCTTGACGTACAGGTCGACGGTGACATCGTTCCCGTCGATTGCAGCAATTTCACCACCGGTTGTGAGCTTGTCACCTGTATAGGCTGCCTGTCGGTTCGAGTATTCGAACCGGACGAGTTCCGCGTTTTCACCTTCGATCCACTCATCGACGACCTGCGCGATCCAGTCGCCCATGAGCGGACCGGCTACCACCAACCCGGGATAGCCTTCTACATCTGTCGCATAAGGCAGGTCATAATGAATCCTGTGTGCATTCCACAGTGCTGCGTTGTAGAAGAACAACTGCACGTTGTCACAAACGAGCTCACGCTCCGGAAGGGTGTCTCCGACAGATAATTCTCCTGGCTTCATCGCAGAATCCGTGTCGTTTTTTCCCGGACCGCAATCGACCCATCCTCGCGTGTCACCTCCATCACAACCTCGTAAAAGATGAGTGGCCCCGACCGCCCTTCTTTCTCGTAGATGTCCGTGAGCGTACGGTTGGCCGTCAGGACGTCACCTGCTTTGATTTTGCCGTGATATTCGATGTCGAGACCTCCAGCCATCGCCCGTTCCAGCGGGAATTTAGGCAGCAACCTGTCGATCGAAACCCCGTCAGGAGAAAGCTCATCCATCTCGACCACGTCCCAGAAAAGCGCCACGTGATACAACGGCGGTGCCTCATCACCATCCAGGTATCGCTTAAGCGTCTGTCCGGTGGCGATTGAGTATTTCCGGATATCCCGGCGCGTCACCACCTCGGTTTTGGGCTCTGCTTCTTTCCCGATGTTGGTCAGAAGCTCAGGTGTCAGAACGCTCATACCTGGCGCTCCTGTTTTGCCCAATAGGGGTCACGTAGATTCCGTTTCAGTATCTTACCCGTAGGCGCTTTGGGCAGTTCCTCGACAAAGTCGACCGATCTCGGTTTCTGGTAAGAGGCGAGATGTTCCCTTGCCGTGGCGATGATCTCCTCCTCGGTGGCCGCCTCCCCGGGTTTCATCACGACGACCGCTTTTACCGCTTCACCCCATTCGTCATCCGGAACACCAATCACCGCACACTCGAGAACCCCGGGGTGTTTGTGGATGGCGGTTTCAACCTGTGTCGAGTAGATGTTTTCACCCCCACTGATGATCATGTCTTTGGCTCTGTCGACAATGAACACGTAGCCATCTTCATCCCAGGTGGCCACATCTCCTGTCCACATCCAGCCATCTCTGATGGTTTCAGCCGTCAATTCAGGTTTGCGCCAGTAGCCGATCATATTGGCTTCGGACTGAACGACAATCTCACCCGGCGTGGTGCCGTCTTTGGGGACGTCTGCTCCCCGCTCGTCGACCAGCCTCACCCGGGTGACAAATCCCTCCCGGCCACAGGAGTTCAGGCGTTGGCTATTGTCACCTTTTACAGCAGCCGCATGGTCTTCCTGGGAAAGGAACGTCATCGTCATTCCCTCAGTCTGTCCGTAGCCCTGGATCAGCGTACACGGGAAAGACTCGAGCGCCGCCTTGACGACAGTTTCCGGCATGGGCCCACCGCCATACTGGATGTTCCTCAAGCTGGACAGGTCGTAGTTTTCGAACCCCTCGACCGCCATCATCCAGTTGAGCATCGTTGTGATCCCAAGAAACGCTGAAACTCTTTCTTTTTCAATGATTTGTAGAGCTTCTTTCGCATCGAAGTTCATGAGGACGACCGGGCATCCGTGAGCCATATAGTTCATCGCCAGCGCCACGGGGATATGGAACATCTGGCCTGTCAGCATATACACGTCGGTTGGGACGATACGCTCAGCCACAGTCTGATTGAGCATACCCATGTACAGGGTTTTGTGGGAATGCAGCGCACCTTTTGAGAGCCCGGTGGTCCCCCCGGTGTAGAGAATGAGTACCGGGTCGTCATTCCCAACACTGGCGGCGGTGGCGGGCTCTTCTTCCGATCCACCCTCTATCAGCACTTC
>JANQFF010000174.1 GCA_028277965.1 Pseudomonadales bacterium | reverse complement strand
GATGCCGGTGACGCAACCATGCAGGAAATTGCCGGCCACATTCAGGAAGGTGCAATGGCATTCCTGTCGCGTGAGTACAGGGTGCTGGCGATCTTCGTGGTCATCGTCGCCGTACTGTTGGCAATCGGCAACGCAACTCAGGAAAGTAGTCACTGGCTGATCGGTGTCTCCTTTGTCTGCGGTGCCATCTGCTCAGGCCTAGCTGGCTTCTTCGGTATGAAAGTCGCCACCAAGGCAAACGTACGCACGACCAGCAAAGCGCGCGAAGGGCTAAATGGCGCACTGGCGATCGCGTTCTCGGGTGGAGCGGTGATGGGTATGTCAGTGGTTGGCCTGGCCGTCGTGGGCCTCAGCGTTCTTCTGATTGTTTACACCAGTCTGTTTTTAGGTGAGGCCGGTTGGGATTGGCCGCGCCTGCTTCAGGTGATCACCGGGTTTTCGCTTGGTGCGTCTTCGATCGCTCTGTTTGCACGTGTTGGTGGCGGTATCTACACCAAGGCAGCGGACGTTGGTGCCGACCTCGTAGGTAAGGTCGAAGCAGGTATCCCCGAAGATGACCCGCGAAACCCCGCAGTCATCGCTGACAACGTTGGTGACAATGTTGGTGACGTTGCCGGAATGGGTGCTGACCTCTTCGAGTCCTATATCGGTTCCATCGTTGGTTCCATGATTCTGGGTGCGACCTTCATCCCCGTGTTGAGCGGCATGGACAACTTCGGTGGATTGAGCGCGATTTTCCTACCGCTCATCCTCGCGGCGATTGGAATCGTTGTTTCAATCGCAGGTACGTTTTTCGTACGCACCTCCGAAGGCGGTAACCCACAGGCAGCGCTCAATATTGGTACGTTCGGCGCAGCCATTCTGATGCTGATCGTGTCGTTCTTCGTGATTCGGATGGTCTTGCCCGCATCGTGGACTGTCGGTGGTACGGAGTACACAGCGATGGGCGTGTTCTGGGCCACGATCGCAGGTCTTGCTGGTGGAACGGCCATCGGTCTGATCACCGAGTACTACACTGCCGAGAACCGTTCGCCTGCTCAGGGTATCTCGAAGGCTTCAGAGACCGGTGCTGCCACAAACATCATCGCTGGTCTGGCGCTCGGCATGAGGAGCACCGCGTGGCCGGTCATAGCACTAGCTGCAGCAGTCATCATTTCGTACGAATTCGCAGGTCTCTACGGCATCGCCATCGCTGCACTCGGCATGCTCTCCACCACCGGTATCCAGCTCGCGGTTGACGCCTACGGGCCGATTGCAGACAATGCGGGTGGTAT
>JANQFF010000143.1 GCA_028277965.1 Pseudomonadales bacterium | reverse complement strand
CCCACACGACGCTCGGCAACCGACTTCACACCCTCTTTAAAGTCTTCCGTCCGCTGTAGATGGAATTGCTCATACCCTTCTACATCAGTGGCAGCCTGCACCACATCGGCCAGATCTCCCCGCATCTGCTTGCGCAGTGAGAGCAACGCCAGGGGTGCGTTTTCGGCAATCTCCCGGGCGAACGCTATCGCCGCGCTACGCACTTCATCCTGGGGAACCAGCCTGTCGAGGATGTCGAGTTCCAGCGCTTCTTCCCCGCCGATCCGCCGGCCGGTAGCAAAGAGATTATTTGCAGCCTGCTGGCCCACGAGGCGTGGCAGGACGCTGGTCAGACCAAACCCGGGGGTAAACCCGAGCTTGACGAAGTTGGCGGTGAAGCGGGACTCCGCGCAACCGACACGGAAGTCCGGAAACAATGCCAGGCCAAAGCCGCCTCCAACCGCGGCACCCTGGATGGCTCCAACGACATATTTCTTGTTCCGGAACAGACGCACCGCTTCCTGATACAGCGGGTTTCCGTCTTCCGCCGTACGTTCCGAGCGACTCTCACGATCTTCAGATGAACCGAAATTGGCGCCCGCACAGAAGTGTTTACCCTCCGATGCGAGCACAATAACCCGGCAACTGGGATCTTCATCGAGTTCGTCACAGAGGTCTGCAAGGGTTGCGATGAGATCCTGGTCGAAAAAGTTGTTTGGTCCGCGCTGAATCTCGAGCACGGTCACAAAACCCCCGGCGTCTGACGCCTGAACGTCACCCACTTTTTTGTCCACGTTCACCTCCCGTAAATCGAACGGCGAGTATACACATTGCCTATGCGGTGGTGTTGGGTCACCATCTCCCGTCTTATTGGGGGATCAGACATGAGCGAATTTGAAAACAAAGTGGTTGTCATCACCGGTGCCGGTGGTGGCCTGGGTAAATCTCACGCGCTGGATTTTGCGCGGCGCGGCGCAAAAGTCGTCGTGAACGACCTTGGGGGAAGCGGTGATGGTACCGGGTCCGGGGACATGGCCGATGCTGTTGTGGAGGAAATCAAAGCAGAGGGTGGGATTGCCATCGCCAACAAGGCAAGCGTTTCCGACAAGGCTGGCGCCAAATCAATCATAGACGACGCGGTGGCTGAATTCGGTACCGTGGATATTCTTGTCAACAACGCGGGTATCCTGCGCGATAAGAGCTTCAAGAAAATGGAGCTCGAAGACTGGGACATTGTCATGGACGTGCATCTGAACGGGACAGCGTACGTCACCCACGCCGCGTGGCCGATCATGTACGACAAAGGCTATGGCCGGATCGTGATGACAAGCTCAACCTCAGGTATCTATGGCAACTTCGGTCAGGCCAACTATGGTGCAGCCAAAATGGGAATGCTCGGGCTCATCAACGTCCTCGCCATTGAAGGTGCAGCCAAAAACGTCAGGGTCAACGGCCTTGCACCAAGTGCCGCAACCCGTTTGATCGCGACCATTCCAGGCCGCGAGGAACTGGACCACGAAAACCCCGACCCTGATGTGCATCCGCGGCTGGTGACACCAGCGGTCCTCCTGATGTGCGGTGAAGATGCCCCGAACGGCAAGATTATTCAGGCAGGCGGCGGGCGTTTTTCCGTATGCGCTATTTTCAACAACCAGGACCTCGAACTCGGCAACGACGTCACTTATGAGGATCTGCTGACTTACAAAGATCAGCTATTCGATATGGATGCAGCCCAGGAAGGCTGGAGCTGGCGCCGTAAACGCACGTCTTCGTAACATTCGGAAGAAGAATCGCTCCTACAGAGTCAGCTTGATTACTCTGTAGGAGCAGCTTTAAGGCACCTCTAATAACCTCTTCAAAGCTCAGGCTGTCCCGGATGTTTCGCAGCAAGGCGCGTGCCGCAGGTAATATCGAGCATATTGGCAAGG
>JANQFF010000124.1 GCA_028277965.1 Pseudomonadales bacterium | reverse complement strand
ATCAGCCAGCTCGGCCGGGCAACCCAGGGCGTGAGGCTGATCAACCTGCGCGAGGGCGACCTGGTCAGCGCGATTGAGGTTATTGAAGCCGACAACGGTGAGGAAGGCGAGTTGTTTAAGGACGGACCTGAGCAGGACGATAAGTAAGACAGCAGGCATTCGGCGTGATGTGAAATGCACAGGGCTGTTCTCGCCCCGATAATTCGTTTGTCAGTGGTCGTACTGGTTGCCGCTGCATCCTGTGACAGCGGTGATGTACAACCCCGCAAACAGCACGTGCAGGCAGCCGCGGAGAGACAGAGGTCCGCTGCTGACAGGTCAATGCTTTCTGCCCCGACTCCCCCCGAAGATGACCTCCAGTCGGCCATGGACCGGTTCGCTGTTTACGCAGGCTGGTATGAGACGGAAGCGGAAGCAGAGCAGGTTCAGCAGGAACTCATCGACGGCGGTTATACCGCCGGAGAAATTGTCGAAAACGGTCAGGAGCTGCTGCTGCTGCTGGGGCGATTTGACGGAATAGCTGCTGCCCGGGGATTTCTAAACAAGATCCGTGAGATTGCCCCGCAGGCATTTATTGTCAGGAGTGAGAGTGAGGACACTGACCTTGTTGCCACAACCAACGGGGATAGCGATGAACAAGGAACAGCTCCCGTTGCGGACGTCGAGAACAGACTGAATGAGACCGCCCTCGCCGGAAGGGACTCGCCGGTGGATTCAGTATGGTTCGATCTGGATCCGCAGGCGCTGCGCAGGCTCCGGGGGGACAAACGGCGTGAACTGCTCAGGCTGCGGCAGATCGAACAACAACTCTGCATCGACGCTGTTCCCGGGCAGATCCACCAGTACACAGGCAGTTTCAGCGACGTTGAAACCGCCGAGCTTCAGCTCGAACGTGCAAGGGCAAACGGAATTGGTTCGCTGGTCATTGAGACCGCACCGGGCGGGGCGACTGTCAGGGTTGATTACACCTGGATCAGTTCACCCCATCTTGAGGAACTGCGGGCGGATATGGCTGATCTGCGGCGGGTGCTGGATGATATTGAGGCGGATCTCAGCTCCCATCAGACCGATGTCAACATGAACTAGACCAGTGTTCTGATGCTTAGGGGATTAATCGGGACAGGCAAGACCGCCTTGGCATGCAGCGATAACAGGCATCCTGC
>JANQFF010000107.1 GCA_028277965.1 Pseudomonadales bacterium | reverse complement strand
TTCAGAGGTGCCGGTGATTGTACGAGCCCAAGTCGACGCGGAATTCAACTCGATAGCGGGTAGCGAGCCATGGTAGGTGATGGTGGAGGCGTACATAAGGGGATCCGAGCCCGATCTGGGGCAGGACATCATACTGACCGGACACATGCAGGAAGAGAAGACATCCGCCAACGATGACGCGAGCGGCACCGCCAGCCTCCTCGAGATCGGTAGAGCGCTCACGAAGCTGATCAACGAGGGTAATATTCCGCGGCCGAGGCGCAATATCCGCCTCTGGTGGGTAACCGCAATTTCGTCACAACGGCAGTACTTCGCAGACAACCCAAACGCCCACCATCAGATGTGGGTGAACGTGAACAATGACATGGTTGGGGCCAACCAAGCCCAGGATGTCATGCGGGTGCAAAATGTCACTCGTCTGCCCGCATCACGGTTTCACTTCTTCAATGATGTGGTTGAGTCCGTGGTCGAGTACATGGTGGAATCGAATACATCGCAGCTTGCTCAGGCCCAGGCCGGAGCACAGACTGGGATTGCACTGGGCACTGACCTGTACACGAAGCCTCATCTGTCACATCTGGGTACCCGACACCGATACAACGCCAGCATGATCTTCTTCCACAACAATACCGACCACATGACCTTCAATGAGGCACCCATTGAAGTACCCGGCGTGACCTTCACGAACTGGCCTGATCGATTCATCCATAGCTCGGATGATGATCTGTGGAATGTCGATCGGACTCAATTTGGTAGGAACATATTGTCGACCGCACTGATGGCATGGATCATGGCGACTGCTGACGATGCTGCCACTCCAGCATTTGCGGCAGAGACGTTTGGGCGAGGCGCGCAACGTATGGGTGAAAACCTGACGCTGGCTCTTTCCTGGCTCGCCACAGAGTCCGATAAGGCCGGAGCCTACCACCGGGGCGTCCAGCAGGTTCGGTACGCGGCGGCACGCGAGCGACTGGCCATCAACTCATTGGGAGAGTTGGGCCCCGCCGGTGCAGAGCTGGTACCCCAGTTTCTCGAAGCGGTGGATCAGCGAGAGTCTCGAATGCTGA
>JANQFF010000029.1 GCA_028277965.1 Pseudomonadales bacterium | reverse complement strand
CAACGACCCCTGGGGTCGTTGCCGGGCGCCGGCTGGTTAATCCCGGCGGTAGCCGTCCAACCCATCCTGTTCCCTCCTTTGCTGCACTGCGCGACGCAGCATGGATTGCGAAATCGCGCTCTAGCAGCAAATATGTTCTCCGGACACTTGGGCACAATGGATACGGAGGAAAGCAATGTTCATGCGACCCGGTTTTTTCGTTCTTGCAGCGATCCTCTTTTGCTCACCGGCGTTTGCCAGTTCGGAAGAATCACCGGATGGCCACCATGACTCGGAGTCACCAGCGGCCTACTGGGTTCTGACGAACGGCAAGTTCTTCACGGTCGACGATCAGCAGCCTTGGGGGCAGGCGCTGGTGCTGTCTGGTGACAGGATAGTCTACGTAGGGGACGAGGCAGGGGCTGCCGAGTACGTATCCGACGCAGCCCGCATCACAAATCTCGGGGGGCGGCTGGTCATACCAGGATTGGTGGACAGCCACACTCACCCGGGCCTGATGGGTGTGGAGCAGTACGGCGCGGTGGACGAAACCGACGAAGAAGACATCCTGCGGGTGGTCAAAACATATGCCGACAGTCATCCGGAGAAAAAGTGGATTCGCATGTGCTGCTGGTCCGAATCGATGTATGGCAAAGACGGACCTCACAGACGTGAGTTGGATGCGATAGTGCCGGATCGACCGGTGTGGTTTACCAGCAGTTCAACGCATAGCGCCTGGCTCAACTCAAAAGCTCTGGAAGAGTTGGGAATAGACCGCGATACCCCCGACCCGGCGCCGGGCGTATCGCTTTATGTCAGGGACGAAAGTGGAGAGCCCACCGGGTATTTGAAAGAGCTATACGGGCTGTACGGCGAGGGACACTTCGATATCGACAGCGAAGTCCATGAGCAGGGCATGACCGATTTCGTGAACTTCCTGAGTGAGCACGGCGTGACCACGCTATACGACGCAGGGACTGACACCTGGATTGATCGGATCTACAGCTTCATGAATAAGCTGCAGGAGCAGGGGCGCTTACCGGTTCGGTACGAAGGCACGTTCAATGTGTTTTTCCCGGCGCATGTAGATCCAGCCGTCCCCGAGATGCGCAGACTGGAGCGCAGCTACGGTGGCGACCGGCTCAGGTTCAATACAGTCAAGTTTTACATGGACGGTGTGACGGCTAACCACACGGCAGCGGTGTTGCAGCCCTACGAGGACTACCCGGGCAACAGGGGTGGGACAACGCTGAGTGTGGCGGAGCTTAGAGATTTCCTGCTGGAGCTGGACGATGCCGAGTTCGACATCCATATCCATGTCATAGGCGATCGTGGCGTGCGGGACGTCCTCGATGCGGTTGAAGCCGCACAGCAGGCGGTGGTGGGTGAGTTTTATCCGAGAGTGACGATTTCTCACCTCAAGCTCATCGATCCTGCCGATTTTGTGCGGATCAAAAGACTCGGCGTCATCGCCAATTACACCCCCTGGTGGCATGGGATAGACCCACTGGATGATGGTGGTCCTCTGGGTGCAGAGCGCAACGACAGAAGTTACCCGGTAAAACCGCTCTTTGATCTGGGCGTGCCGGTGACGTTCTCGAGCGATGACTGGTCCCTTCCCTACCTGAGCCCGTTTCTGGGGATGGAAGTGAGCCACAACCGGCAGTTTCCCAAGGACTGGATTCCGTTTCCGGTCAGGGCGTGGGCATGGCTGACGGGCAGTGACACACTGGGCCCGGATTCAGAACAGCTGGATCTGGAGTTGGTAATACGGGCTTACACGCTCAACGGCGCCTACCAGCTACGCATGGAAAACGAAATTGGCTCGCTGGAAGCAGGCAAACTGGCCGACCTTGTCGTGCTGGACGACAACCTGTTCGAGATGGACCGTTCTGAGATACACAAGGTCAAGCCGTCGGCAGTGATCATGGAAGGTAAACTCATTCATGGCAGCCTGCCGTGAGGGTCTACCGCTGACTAGCTGAGGTTCCGTAAGAGAGGTCTTGTTTGGTTCAGCGTAGAGACATATTCAAGATTGGCGGTTTTGGGGGGCTAGCGCTCGCCGCCGGTATGAGCCGGGCGACCGTGCACTCCGACAACCTCGATTCGAAGCCCTTTCGAGACATAAACGAAGAGCTTTACGAGGCAATCGTCGACCTGCCCGTCGCGGATACGCACTGTCACCCGATTTCGTTTGCGGACCAACAGGTAACCGAAGAAGACTTCATCGAGAGGCTGGCGTTGTCAGCCTTTCCGCTGCCGAGCTACTTTCCCCCGGGTGTTTACGCAGAGTGGAAAGCCGGCGATGCCGCGAGACGAAGGGCTCTCGATGTCGAGCACGACATATCGGGCGTCAGGAAAGGTGTTGTCGATCAATACAGGGAAACTCTGTTTCTCAAATCCGCCACGAAAGATCTCGCGCGATACTTTTCCTGCGAAGCAGAGCTGAGCGCGGTCATTGAAGCACGTAACGAGCGGGGTGACTACGCGGGTTACATGCAACGCCTGCTGGCCGACGTGAACATGAAAACGGTGATGATCGACACCGGGTACTCGGACGGTATGGGAGCAGATGGAATTGCGCGCTTCGAGGACGCGATCGCCCCAGCGGAATCGAA
>JANQFF010000084.1 GCA_028277965.1 Pseudomonadales bacterium | reverse complement strand
TGACGCAGCGGGACGGTACAGCGGCTACCCCGAACACCTGACTCGCCGGCCACTGGACACACTCCTGTACCTCGATGGACCGGATACCAGCATGCCGCCAACCAACGAGAAGATGTACCTGCGGGGCGCACAGGTCACCGACGCCAGGGGTATCGTGCAGTTCCGGACAATCATCCCTGGTTGGTACGAACCCCGTGTTCCGCACATCCACGCGAAGGTCTTCATTGGAGACAGGAGTTTTCTCACGACACAGCTCTACTTTCCGGAGGTTTTCACACAAGAGATATACGGCAGCCACCCGGACTATAAACCTCATGGATTGTCGCCTTATACCCACAAAAACGACGGTGTGCTGAGAGGTTACCCGGAAGCTGACAGTCTACTCCTTTCACCCTCGATCACAGGATCAGGGCACCAGGCGTCCTGTTTGTTCGCTGTCGCTTAGCCGGATAAAATAGGGTCCAATACAACTTTTGCAGGTCCCATTCATGATCAGGCAAAAAGTCCTTCTTCTGGTAGTGAGTGCCCTCCTGACCGGCTCGCTTGCTGCTGAAATCAAACGTACTCCTTCCGGAAAACCCGACCTTTCCGGTGTCTACGATACCGGGATCCTCACACCCACCCAGCGACCGGAATGGCTGGGGGATACCGAGTACCTGTATCCCTTTGTCGCCCGGATACTCAACTGGGCCATCGGTATCGCATCAGAAATGGCCATTTCCAACGAAAGCGACCCGGACCGGGAGGCACCTCCCGAGGGTGGGGACGGAAACAACGCAGGAGGTGCAGGGAACGTCGGCGGATATAACCTCTTCTGGGTGGATCCAGGCACCGCGCTGGGCACCATCGAGGGGAAGGTACCGACATCCATTCTCTACGACCCGCCAGACGGCCGGTACCCCTCCACACAGCCCGGACTGGAGGCGAGAGTTGACGTGTACTATCAGAGTTTCCAGCACGACAACACGGGTGTTGCCACGTGGCTCGATCACGATGGTCCGGGGCCGTTTGATGGTCCGGAGTCGCTGGCCCCTTCCGAGCGCTGCCTGATCTCTTTTGCCGCAACCGTGCCGACGATTCCGAGTCTGTACAACAACTACAAACGTATTATCCAGACCGACACCCACGTCATGATCCTCCAGGAAATGGTGCATGACGCCCGCATCATTCGCATCGACAGCGAACACTCCGGTGATGCAAATGTAAAATGGCTGGGCGATTCCATTGGCTACTGGGATGGTGACGTCCTCGTCGTTGAAACCAGAAATTTCAACAAAGTCAATGGCTTACCCGGTGCTGATGAGAATCTGCATGTGGTTGAACGCTTCAGCCGCCAGGAAGACGGCAATCTCTTCTACGATTTTACGGTTTCAGACGAAACCGCCTGGACCGCGCCCTGGAGCGGCCGCTACGTGTGGAATTCCAAGCCTGACTCCAAGGTTTACGAATACGCCTGCCACGAGGGTAACTACGCGATGGGGAACATCCTGCGTGGAGCCCGGTTGCTGGAAAGCGAGTACGAACAAGCCAGGGTCGAAGACACCGGGACAGACGCGCCTTCCGGAGAGTAACCGCTCGTCCCCTGCTCGTCCCCTGAACGAAGCGCAGGCTCATCGTGAAATAAATTCTTGACCTCAACTTAAGTTGAGGTCGTAGGCTTCCCACGTTAGTTGTTGGAAATGCCTATGTACACGTATCACGATGAACTCCTGAGTCGGATGTCGGGTTACGGCTGCACGCTCAAAAACGGATTTTCGAACCACGTCCCCATGGTGGTCGAAGCTCTCGCAGCCATGGATGAAGAGACACACGCGTCCGACTGGTTCGAGAGAAGCAAGAACACAATCTCTCCGCGCCCCAAACGGGTTGCTCCCATCACGCGATGGGTAGACGCTTTGGGCGAGCGCCACCGTTTTTCCGACTGGGCGTCATTCTTTGAACAATCGATGGAAGATGCCGGTTGGGAGGCAACCCTGAATTCATGGCTGCCACGCCTGACCAAAGGGTTCATGAGCGCCGCAAATCACGGTGTTATCCGTGTGGGACATGCAACCCGGGCTCTGCAGAATGAAGATACGCCACCCAGACGCGCCGAACTGGCGGCAGCCCTCGCCGCCTGGTGTTCGAGCTATGCAGAACTCCCTGATCGACCCACTTCAACAGCGCCGACCGATGGTGAGTTCAACGGGTCAGAGATATTGTCGGATCTCGCCCTGCTCGATGGCTCTCTCAGACGGAACGACGGTGCAATCACCACGGCGGTTGGCCAGCTTGCACAACACCCTGATTTCTACCAGCAGGTCAGCAGGCTTCAGCTTGGCAACGCACACGAAACGCTCCCAGAAGCGGCTGCCCTCGCCGCTGAGGTCTTTCTACAGAACGCTACCACCCCGCTCGGATTCATCGTGTTTACACACGGGATAACCGGGCTAGCGGCAACCCATCATCTGCTGGCATACCTCACCGGGGAGGAGCAACGCCAGTTAGTGTTCGAGGCGTTCGTCGCGGTCGCGACTTTGCACGTGGTCTATGCCTCTGCGCCGTTCAACCGTGTGGCCATCACAACCGAGACTTCACTTGACGATCTGAAAAGACAAGCGGTCCGAAACGGTGATGACCACGTTATCAAGCTGACAGAAGCCTGCCTCTTTTTTTACGGGTTGAGCCAGGAACCTGTCTTCCTGGCCCCACCGGAAAGAGCTATCGTATTATTGAGCTGACGCCTGTTCAGCAAACGGTTCGCATCCGCGCTCATAAAACTCCGCTACTTCCTGACGCTGGTCATCATCGTGGTAGCGGGCGCGGGTTTTTGCCCATTCTACAGTCGTCTCGCAGATCGATAACAGGAATTCAGCGTCGGGCGCAGAGCGCCGCGGCTGGCCCAGATCCACGTAGACCGGACTCGAGTGGGCCATCACAATCGAGCCGGATCCGGTTAGTTCTCGTTGCGTTGGCAGAATTGTGTCCGCGTACGCCCGAGCCGCAATCCATGCCGATTCATCGACCATGAGGTCACCCCGTAGACTCACTTTCCGGGCACCTTCAGGATTCTCCCGGGTGAGCACCACCTCTCCGTTCATCACAACTTCGATTCGCTCGACGGGCAGAAGTGACTCCGCGGTAACCTCCACCGCGACCTTGCGTGGTGATTCCGCCTGGATCACATGCCCCGGACCGAGATCATCGATTGTGAAATCGAGCATCGCTCCGGTGGATACAAAGTTACGCCCGCGACGGATACCGTCCACCCAGCTGTCGTAAGTAAAGTCTCCCTCTATGTCGACATAAGTGCGCACCGCGCCGGATACCTGGGTGTTCCACATCTTGTCAGTCCCACCCACAGCCGGAATGTTGTATCCCGTGTTGAGGAGCGCGTACCAGAGCTCTATCGGACTCATCCGCTGCGGCGTAAAAGGTCCCATATCGACACGTATCGGATGACCTTCAAACGGGTTCCCGAAAACAAACGTCTCAACCGCATCGATCTTGCCATGAGCAACATCAATCGGAAGTTCTGCGTGGGGATGGGGCAGGTGCGCCCACGCGACAAGCGCGCCCTGAGCATGCGCCCGATCCGCCTGATGAGCCATCGTTGGCCAATCGTAACCGCCATGAACGCCTGTAAGCGGACCTCCCCACCCGAAGGGGAAAATAAACTCCTTGAGGTTCATGAGGACGGTGTGCCCAAGGTAATCGTGACGGGTTTCTTCCGATATGTAGATGATGTGGTTTTCTGTCGACAGAACGCTGGGCCCGCCTGTGAAATGCGCCAGCTGCGTAGACAGATTCCCGCCTGATGATGCCAGGACATTGATGACATTGACGTCTTCACCCTGAGCTTCAAGCATGCCGAAGTGCGGATCCAGGAAATGAGTGTGTGTATCCCCGGAATACCAACCCCGTTCCTTCATATGCACCCAGCGCTCAAGGGTAACTTCCGCCACAGCGCCTTCCTCGGTTACCTCGAATGACGTCTCAACAGGCATATATTCGAGCCCGCGACGAACCTCCATTGTGTATGTGCCCGCTGGAAGAGAGAGTTTGAAGTCGGGTTTGACGTATGCCCAGGTCTGTCCCGCCACATTGACCGCCCCACCTACGTCTGCCCGCCAACCCAGCGCTATCCGCTTGCGATGTCCCTGCGGCGGCCAGTACTCACCATTCTGATCGCGAACGCTGACCCGAGCGTGGACCGGCTCGCGGGTGTGTTTGTCCCTGAGAGACACTGACGCCTCGTACACGACGTGGTGCAACATGTGATTCGGGATGGGCCAGTCATCTGGCAGGGGTGCGGGTTCTGCACCTGTGATCTTCCACCTGCCGTCACGCCTGGCCAGTGTCAGTGTCAGGGCAAATGCGTTATCCATTTCCCGGTATGGGATATATACGACGGGCGAGACCTTTGCCGTGTCATCGTCCACTGAGTAGGTTGCGTATTTGAGGTCAACCCGGTTGATCTGGACCATATCGAGTGTGGCGAGGTACGCAGACTTGGGCCGTCCCAGGTAGACAAAGTCCTCGGTTGTTAGCTGATCGAGTGCCTCACGGTCAGTGCTTTGAGCAGCGCTCGCCCACTGAGTGACGGCCAGCTGCAGGGGAAGGACGGTCTCAGACAGGTGCGCCCAGCTGCTCTGGGCAACCATCAGTGCGGCAGCCAGCAAAAACCTTCTAGATAACATCAAAATCCACGATCACCTTCGTCGATATGGGATGGGCCTGACACGTGAGGACAAAACCGGCTTCCACCTCTTCGTCCGACAACGCATGGTTCAGATCCATGTCCACCTCTCCTTCGAGGAGCTTTGCCTTGCACGTTGCACACACACCGCCTTTACAGGAATACGGCAGATCCAGGCCCTGTTCGGTCGCCCCGTCCAGTATGTTCTCGCCGTCCGCAGTGAGGTCGAATGCCACCTCCCGCCCGCTGTAGCGCACACGCACTTCAGTTGTGAGCCCTGCATACTGGCGGGCCCGCTCATGGTGTTTTTCGATTGCCAGGCGCGCATCTTCCGCTGAGGCAAAAAAGAGCTCGTAATGGATGTGCGCCTCATCGATGCCGGTTGCCCGAAGCCCCCTCGAGACTTCCGATATCATCCCTTCCGGTCCACACAGGTAAAACTCATCGTAGCTGACAATGTCGATCAGACAGCGATTGAGTTCCGTTCCTTTCCTGTTGTTGATGCGCCCGTTCAGTATTGGGGCATCCTGGGTTTCGCGACTGAATATATTGATCCACTGGAAGCGCTCGAGATACCGGTTCTTCAACCAGAGCAGCGATTCCCGAAAGATCATGTCGCCGGAGCGGCGATTGCCGTATATCAGCGTAACCTCGCTTTCCGGTTCCGTTGCAAGCACTGTTTTAGCAATGGAGATAACGGGCGTAATACCGCTACCCGCTGAAATCAGGAGGTACTTTTTCTTCGTTCCCGGATCGAGCTCCGGGCTGAACTGCCCATCAGGAGGCAGGACCCGGACCTCGTCACCTGCAGACAGATTGTCGTGCGCGTAGCTGGAAAACGCCCCACCCTCTATCTTCTTAATGGCAACTGAAAGAGGCTCACCAACAGCCGCGCAGATCGAGTAGCTGCGACGGACCTCTTCTCCGTCTATCTCTGCGGCAAACGTCAGGTATTGTCCGGCTTTGAAGCTGAACGTGTCTTCCAGCTCCGGGGGGACGTCGAACACCAACTGCCTGGTGTCGTTGGCTTCTTCACGTATCTCGGCGATTTTGAGGTTGCTGAATTCAGACATAGTCAAAACCGCTTGAACTGATCGAACGGTTCCTGACAGGCGTTGCAACGCATGAGCGACTTGCAGGACGTGGATCCGAATTCACTGATTTGCGTGACATCCGTGCTGCCGCATTGGGGACACGCCGTCTTTCCCGGCCCCGCAATACCAAACTCCCTCAGACGTTTTCTGGCATCAGCATCCAGCCAGTCAGTGGTCCAGGCAGGTATGAGCTGCTGCTTAATCTCGACACTTGTGAAGCCCGCTTCACGCAATGCGGCTTCTATGTCCTGCGTGATCTGCTGCATTGCGGGGCAACCCGAGTAGGTGGGTGTGATGACAACCCGTACAGTCTCATTTTCGAGATCGACATCCTGAAGAATGCCGAGATCCCAGATGCTCAATACCGGGATTTCCGGGTCTTTGACTTCATCCAGGATGTCGAAGAGTTCGGCGCAGCGGGAGGCTGAGCGGCGCTGGTTCATCGCGAACCGAGCGTCGGATATCAGCGGGATTCGAGCCGCGGACATCACGTTACCACTTGAGTCCCGGATACGACCGCTGCACGAACTGCATCTCGGCAAGGAGATGCCCCAGGTGCTCGGTGTGAACACCCGATCGACCGCCGGTTTGACGCAGATCATCGTCTGGAACCATGAGACCGGTTTTCGCTGCGAGCTCGCCAACGCTGGCACGCCACGCCTGTTCCAGGTCACGGCGTTCCACGGCGATGCCCAGACCCACCAGGCGCTCTTCCACTTCGTCGCTCTCAAAGAACTCGGCAACATAGCCCCAGAGCTCATCTATGGCATCCTGGGAACGGCGATGACTCTCCTCAGTCCCGAGAGCCAGCCGCCGCATCCACTCGCGGCTGCGACGCAGATGGTAGTGGACTTCTTTCAGGGTCTTTTCCGCAATACCAGCTAGGTTTGCATCTTTGCTCTGTTTGAGACCGGCAAAAAATAAACTCTCGTATTCGTCCAACAGGTACTGCCGCACCATGCTGAACGCAAAATCCCCCCGGGGGAGTTCAACCATCAGCAGATTTCGGAATTCGGCGCTGTCGCGCAGATAAGCCAGTTCGTCTTCGCTGCTTCCGGTGAGCTCACCGGCGTATTGAAGAAACATGCGTGCTCTGCCGATGTAATCGAGCCCCACGTTGGCAATGGCAATATCCTCTTCCAGGAGGGGTGCATCCGCGCACCATTCGCACAGCCGTTGCGCAAGGATGAGGGCGTCATCACCTAGACGCAGGCTGTATTCGGCAATGTCGCTGTTCGCTTCCGTCATGGCTTACATGTTGTCCACGCCGGCCGGCAGATCGTAGTTCGCTGCATGCCGGTAGGGTTTGTCGTCCATTGGGTCGTAGAAGGATTCAACATCCGACTCCTGGGACGCGTGGATGTGACGCGATTCGACCACCCAGATACTCGCTCCCTCCGCGCGCCGGATGTAGGTTTCCCGAGCGTATTCGAGGGCCTGTTCGGGGTCATGGGCGTGCAGGCTTCCGACGTGAATATGATCGAGTCCCCGGCGCCCACGCACAAATACCTCATACAGTCGCGTGCCGTCTTTCATGACTCACCCTCACCTTCGGCATCCCGTTCGCGCGCTGCGTATGCTGCCATCGCTTCACGCACCCACACCCCATCGTTGTGGGCTTTCCTGTGTTGCCCAAGACGCTGCCGGTTGCAGGGACCATTGCCGCTGATCACCTGCATGAACTCATCCCAGTCGATTTCCCCAAAATCGTAGTGCTGACGCTCTTCGTTCCACCTGAGATCCGGATCCGGAATCTCGAGGCTGATGATGTCGGCCTGGGGTACAGTCTGGTCGACAAACTTCTGCCGGCCTTCGTCGTTCCCCATGCGTTTGATTTTCCAGAGTGTCGACTGAGCAGAATGGGCGGATTCGGCATCGTGAGGACCAAACATCATGAGCGAGGGCCACCACCAGCGATTGAGCGCATCCTGCGCCATCTGCTTCTGCTCATCACTGCCTTGAGCCAGTGTCACCATGATCTGGTAACCCTGTCTCTGGTGAAAGCTTTCCTCTTTGCAGATCCGGACCATGGCGCGGGCATACGGACCATAAGACGTTCTCTGCAATGAGATCTGGTTGACGATGGCCGCACCATCGACCAGCCAGCCGATGGCACCGATATCCGCCCAGGTCAGAGAGGGGTAATTGAAAATCGATGCATACTTGGCCCGCCCCTCGTGTAGCGCTTCAATGAGTTCTTCGCGGGTGACACCCAGCGTTTCCGTGGCGCTGTAAAGATAAAGACCATGTCCGGCTTCGTCCTGGATCTTAGCGAGAAGCACCTGTTTGCGCTCGAGGGTTGGAGCACGCGTCAGCCAGTTACCCTCCGGTTGCATACCAATGACTTCGGAATGAGCATGCTGGGACATCTGCCGGACGAGGTTTTTTCGATAGGCATCCGGCACCCAGTCTTTGGGTTCGATACGTTCTTCCGCGGCTATCTTTTCCTCGAACCGCCTTTCCTGGTCAGTGAGATCTGTCGCTTCGCTCATCTCTCCTGCATCGCTCATGGCTGCACCTTCCCCTGGGAACGAAGAGAATATGACACATAAAATCTGTTTCCGTCAATATTTTTGTATCATATAATTCTGCGTTATGGGACCCGGTGTTGAACGTCTGATTGCCAACTTCCGCGCGCGCACACCGTTGCGTACGGGATCCCTTATCGTGACATTTTTTGGCGACTGCATCGCTGCTCGCGGGGGTAGTGTGTGGCTCGGCAGTCTCATCAACGTTTTGAGCACCCTGGGTATCTCCCATCGTCTTGTACGTACGGCCGTCTACCGGCTCGTGCAGGATGGTATCCTTGAAAACGAGCAGGTCGGCAGACGCAGTTTCTACAGCCTGACACCTGAAGGTGAACGGGATTTCTCAGAAGCGACCAGTCGCATTTACGGTGTAAAAGACACAGAGTGGAACGGTACCTGGACGATGCTTCTGCTCAATCAGGTACCCCAGGATGTCCGGACGCAGCTTAAAAAAGATCTCACCTGGCTGGGATTCGGACAACTGAGCCCCGATCTGTATGCCCATCCCCACATCAACAGCGATACGTTGCAGAATCATCTCGATCGATTCAATTGTCTCGACGACGTCATACGTATTGAAGCTTCGCCATCCGCTAACATAGCGAGAGTAGTGCGTGATGCCTGGCCCATAGCGACCGTCGAGAAGGATTACCAGAGCTTCATTGATCTCTTCGATCCGATCAGGGACGAAGGGAAAGACCCGGATGATGCGTTCTATCTGCGCACGTTTCTTATCCACGAGTACCGGAAAGTCATACTAAGAGACCCCGGCATTCCAGACGAATTACTGTCAGAAAGCTGGATTGGGCATAGAGCCCTGGCGCTTGCCAGAGAGATTTATCTGCGAACACAGGCATCATCGGAACAGTACGTGGATGACCACTTCGAATGTCAGGAAGGGCCGTTACCTGCACCTGATTCGAGCTTCTACGAGAGGTTTAAGAATCGCGGCTAAAGCCGCTCCTACAGAGTTAGTGAGATCTTGCTAGCTCTGTAGGAGCGGCTTTAGCCGCGATCATGTCTGATCCTCAACAAATCTCTCAAAGGCGTCCGCGTAATCAGGATGCCAGCGCGACAACGCCGGACGGTTTTCGATCATATCGTTCAGATTCCACTGCATACGTGCGTGGTCCATCTCCACGGTCACATCGTTATCCGGGCAGATCACGTAGAAATCACCGCGTCCCATCGCTTCAAGCAGTCTTTGCGCCACCTGGTCCGATGTCCAGGCAGCCGGAGGCTTCTCAGGGATGAAGCGGGAAATCATCCCGGTGTAGGTAAATCCCGGCACAAGCAGATGCGCGCTGACCTGGCACCCTTCGACCCCTCGTAACTCGTGCGCAAGCGATTCGGTGACGGACTTCACTCCCGCCTTGCTGGCGTTGTAAGCAGCGTTTCCCGGCGGGTTGGTGATACCCTGTTTGGAGCCTGTATTCACAATGGCACAAGGGGTGCCCTGCCGAATCATGAGGTCGGTGAATACCTGCAGACCATGAACAACACCCCACAGATTGACGCTTAAGATCTGCTGCCACATCTCGAGCCCTTCCCAGGCTGTTGCCCCGCGTCCGCTGATCCCGGCGTTGTTCATCAGGAAACCAACTTCTCCCCAGCGATCGAGGACCACATCCTTCAGGCTGGCCACTGATGCAACGTCAGAAACATCCGTCACATGACCAAAGGTTTCACCACCAATGCCAGAAACGGCTGTCTCCAGTTCCTCCTCGTTGCGATCTGCAAGACAGACCTTCAGGCCTTTCCCCGCCAGCGCCTCACCAACAGCAAGCCCTACACCGCTTGCGCCGCCTGTAATAACGGCTACCCGTCCTTCCGATATCGCCGGATGATCCATCCTGCCTCCTCTAGATACTTAAACCAATGACGCCACTGGCGGCGAGCGCTTCGATCACACCTTCTTCATATCCCAATTCCCCCAGGACCAACGCCGTATCTGCGCCCAAACCCGGCACTGGGCCGTCGGGGCCAAACACCTCGTCGTTGAGCCTGTAACCGGCAGTTGTCACCGTCCGTGATCCGAGGGGTGTGTCCACATCAGTGAGGAGTTCGCGTGAGTCCGGTTGACCGGTTGCAAGCACCTCCGTGAGGTCCCGCACACCCCCGGCGACCACACCGGCAGCGCTGAAGATGTCGTCCCATTCGCCGGCCGTTTTTGTGAGAAGCACCTGCTCCACTTCCGGTTCAATCTCATGCATGTGCGCTGCAAGCTCGCGCCCGGCATACTCTGCATACTGGTCGAGCCCCACAGCTCGCAGGATGGCCCGTTGGTGATCCGCCCGGTAGCCTGCAAGCATTACGTATCCGTCTTTCACGCCGAACCGGCCGAGCAGCGGTCCTTCCCTATTGTCTGCAGGCGGGGTGGGTATGCCCGTGGTTGCGGCTATGTGTGTGTTGCGGTTCATGAGCAACATCGTGACATCCTGCATGGCGATATCGATCCGCTGACCCTCGCCGGTTTTCTGGCGTAGGAGAACCGCTGCGAGGACTGCTGACGCGGCCTGCATCCCGGTTGCATAGTCGAGCACGGGACCGCCCGTGCGAATCGGCCCATCACCCCGCACATTGATAGACATGAATCCGGACGTTGCCTGCACCACATCGTCAAACCCTGGGCGATGACCGTGGGGTCCATTCTGACCGAATGCGGAGATCGAAAGGTAAATCAGCGAGGCATTGTCAGCCTTGAGTGCCTCATAACCGAGACCGTAACCTTCGAGGCTGCCGGGGGTATAGTTCTCGACGAAGATGTCTGCACCCGCAGCGAGTTCCCGCACAATCGACGCGCCCTCCTCCTGCCGGATATCGATGACTGCACTGCGTTTACCCGCGTTCTGGGCAACAAACCCGGTGCCGAGACCCGCCTGCACTTCTTCGTCCGTACCGCCCCACACCCTCACCATGTCGCCGCGTGGCGATTCGACCTTGGTGACATCAGCGCCGAGCATGCCCAGCTGATACGTACAGTAGGGACCGGCGAGCACATGCGTCAGATCGATGACCTTGAGGCCCGACAATGGCTTTTCAGACATGGTACCTTCTCCAGCAAAACGGGGAGTTTATATGGGAACGGCAACAATCAAACAACCCGAAAGCGGTATGACCGCCGCAACCATGATCCAGCGGGCAACTGACATGATCCCGGTGTTGAGAGAGCGCGCCGGGGAGACCGAGCAACTCCGTACCCTTCCAGTCGCAACGGTTGAGGATTTCCTGCAAGCCGGCTTCTACCGGATCCTGCAACCCGCCCGGTTCGGGGGGTACGAATTGGGCTTAAGGACCTTCTGTGATGTCATGGTTCAGATTTCCCGGGGTTGTACCTCTTCAGGATGGGTCCTGTGCCTTACCTCTGCCCATACATTTCATATGGCTGCTTTTGCCGAAGACGGCCAGGTTGAAATGTACGGCGATGACGGCGACTTCCGAGCACCACTCATCTTTGCGCCGCAGGGAACAGCAACACCCACAGAAGGCGGCTATACCCTTAACGGCGCCTGGAACTACAACTCCGGGGGTGAACACTCCAACTGGGTAGGCTTATCTGCAATTGTGCCGTCCGACGAAGAAGGGGCGCCGCCTCAGGACCTGTTGCTTGTCTTCATCCCCCGCGATGACTACACGATCAACGACAACTGGTTCACGATGGGCATGCGGGGCACCGGGTCCAAGCAGGCGATTGTCGAGAACGTGTTTGTACCTGCGCATCGGGCTGTTTCCCAGGGCGCCTGGGCAGAAGGCAAGGTTCCAGGATTTGGTACACACGAAAACCCGTTTTACCAGACACCCCACCTCGAGGTGTTCTGCGCGGAGCTCTGCGCTATCTGTGTAGGGCTCGGGGAAGCAGCGATAGACGCCTATGTCGAGCGCATCGAGACTAAAAAGACCACTTTCCCACCCATTGTCCTTCTGAAAAACGATCTCACAGCCCAACGGCATCTGGGGCTGGCGCGCGGTCGTGTTGACGCGGCTGCAGCCATTCTCGACAGCATCATTGATAACCAGGACCGCTACACACAGGCGGTGGCAGACGGCACGATCGAGTACGCGCGGGAAAACGCGTTACGCCCCATGTTACTGACCAATGAGGTTGCCCGCCTCGTTCACGAAGGTGTGGACCTCCTGTTCAGGCAAAGCGGCACCAGCGCCATGCAGCAGGGCCAGGTCATGGAACGGATTTACCGGGATCTCGCCACGATCCGGACTCACTACCTCATGGATCCGGAACGCCACGCCGCGAACTGGGGAGCCGCCCACTTCGAACTGGAGCCCCATTCACCTTACTAGAAGACGAACAGAGTATTGTGTTTACCCACTGGAGAACGTTGGCGCCGTCAATCAGGTTCAAATCCAACAAAGCTGATGACATCATCTACCGGGCGTCTTGTCGAAACCACGTCATTGGCCGGAAAGTCGTCTTTCGGAAACCCCATCGCGACACAGGACATGATGATCTGATCGTCCGGAATCTGTGCATGCTCACGCACCACCGGTGACTGCATGATCCCCTGGCCGTTGATGACAGCCCCCACTCCACGCGACCAGGCAGCATTGACCAGAGCGTTTGTCACCGCCCCGCAGTCAAAGATTGCGATGTCGTTGTTTTCGAGCGTCTTGTCGAAAGCAACGACAACTGAGACGGGCGCGTCGAATTGGCGGAAACCGCGTAACACCCAGTCTTTGCGCCTGACCTTGTCTGACCATTCTATGTCCATTGCATCGAAGAGCTGAGCTGCTATCGCTTTCTGCCTCTCTCGGTGCACACCCTCGTAAGGCCCGTGCATTCGTATTTCCCGCGAAGCGGGCACACCCTCGAGATTCCTTTCGGTATTCCCTTTACGGATTCTGTCCAGTGCCTCACCTGAAACCGCATGTAAAAACCAGGGTTGGGTATTCATCGAAGAAGGGGCGCGCGTCGCCAGCGTCACAATTTCACGGAGAAGTTCCGTTGGGATCGGATCCGGTTTGAACCCGCGAATACTGCGGCGCCCCGTGACTACATCATCAAAATCCATACAGCTCCCTCACCTGTCGCTTGATTCATGGCTGCTTGACTGGCGCAACCGAGAGCGGATCATACTCGGTTTTCAAAGTAGGTAACCAAATGTCATCGAATCAGTTGGACGTTGTTGTCGTCGGTGCAGGTTTTGCCGGTATGTACATGCTGCACCTGCTGCGCAAACAGGGACTTGCCGTACAGGGCATCGAGCGCGCAGACGATGTGGGTGGCACCTGGTACTGGAATCGCTATCCGGGATGCCGCTGCGATGTAGAGAGTATTGAATACTGTTACCAGTTTTCCGATGAACTGCAGCAGGAGTGGGAATGGACTGAGCGCTACTCCGCCCAGCCCGAAATCCTCGCTTACGCCCAGCATGTGGCGGATCGTTTCGGCCACTGATCCGGTTCGAGACCGAGGTGGAACGTGCCACGTACGGCGAATCACGCGGCCGCTGGAATGTCGAGACGAGCGCTGGCGAGACATACGATACACAATTCCTCATCATGGCAACGGGTTGTCTGTCCGCAGCCAACACACCTGACTTTCCCGGTCTGGACGAATTCACCGGGAGAACTTTCCACACGGGCCTGTGGCCCCAGGAAGGTGTCGATTTCAGCAACCGGCGTGTCGGCATCATCGGTACCGGTTCTTCGGCTATCCAGTCGATCCCTCACATCGCAGCCGCGGCTCAGGATCTGACAGTTTTTCAGCGTACACCTAACTTCAGCGTACCCG
>JANQFF010000028.1 GCA_028277965.1 Pseudomonadales bacterium | reverse complement strand
GCGCAGCCCCTTTTTCCTGCAAACCCCGTTCCCGCTCGGCGACCGCTTTGGCTTCTTCCTGTGTCAGGAACGCCTTGTCACCAAATTGCCGGGGGCGTTCGAGCGGAGTAAGCGTGGCGGCATCGTAGTTCCCTGTCAGATCCGGCTTGCGCGTATCGTCAGCGAAGGCGTCCGCGGTCCATATCAGCGATATGGAGACAGCCAGCACCTTCCAATGGATTACTTTCATGATCAACCCCCCCGTTGTCTGACGTCTGAGAATATCAGCCTGCCATCCCAGAAGTCAGCTGTTGGCTTTGGTGCCGACGAGCAACCCGCCATCCACCGGAATAACTGCACCCGTGACGTAAGAACCTGCACGACTGGCGAGATACACACACGCAGCGCCGATATCTTCCGGTTTCCCAACCCGCCCGGACACGGTCACTGCCCCGACAGCGGCACGCCCCTCTTCAGTCTCGAGAAACTCATCCAGCATGCCGGGGAATGGACCCGGCGCTATGGCGTTATAGGTGATGTGCCGACCACCCTCCCGCCCGTGTTTGGCGCCCTCGCGCCCAGCCAGCTGACGCGTAAGATGAATCAATCCCGCTTTGCTGAGCCCGTATGCCCAATCGTTGTCGCCTGCAATGCGAATTCCATCGACCGATACAATATTGATCACGCTGGCATGAGCCTCTGGCGTTCCGGCCTTCGTCAAAAGCGGCAGACACTCCTTTGTGAGCGCAAACGGTGCCCGCAGGTTGACCCCAACCATGGTGTCGTAATCTTCCATGGGGAAATTCTCAAAATGATGCAGGAAGCCACCCAGGGCTGCATTGTTGACGAGGACATCCAACCGACCTTCCCGCTCTTCCAATGCGTTTGCGAGACCCGCGATGTCCGCGTCCGCAGCCAGGTCGGCCTGAAGCGCAATGCACTCTCCTGGACCGTATTCTGCAAGTTCGCCTGCCGCTTGTGACAGGTTGCGCCTGGATGCGATGTAGACTCTCGCGCCACCCGCGACAAATGCGCCAACGATGCCGCGACCGATGCCACCGGCACCGCCCGTTACGAGCACCACCTTTCCGCTGACATCAAAGAGATTTTCGAAATCCATAAGTTCCTCCCCACGAAGAGACATCATTGTAATCCTTCAACAGTGACGTAGTTGACGCAATCGGGTCACACCTGTGAAATCGGCAATCCACCCTTGAGAGAACAAAGATGGACGAAAAAGGCACGGTGAGCGTCGAGTACTTTTACGACTTTTCCTCCAACAACGCCTACTTTGCATCGCACATGGTACGAGCCCTGTGTGAGCGGCACGGCGCAAACCTGGTCTGGCGCCCGTTCAACCTGGGTGCCATTTTCAAAGAATCCGGTTTCTCCATTGGCTATACCCAGAAAGAAGGTCCGCGCTCAGAAGCCGTACGCCAGCGCATGCGTTATCTCGCGACGGACCACCGGCGCTGGGCAAAACGACTCGGGCTGCCGTTCAATCATCCGCGAGCACCGTTGTTTCCCATATCGTCGACCAAAGCCCTGCGCTGCGCGATAGCAGCACGTGAATACGGCCTGGAGGAAGAGTGGATCTTTGCGGTGTACCACGCCTACTGGGTCGACAATCAGGACATCGCACAGATCGACGTGCTGGCTTCAATTGCAGATTCCGTTGGTCTGAACGGCGCGCGCCTGCTCAAAGAACAGGACACCGAGAGGGTCCGCTCCGAGCTGGTCGATACGGCCGGGGAAGGTCAGGAACGGGGCGTCTTTGGTGCGCCAACATTCTTCTGCCGCGACGAGATGTTCTGGGGCAAAGACCGCCTGATATTTGTCGAGGACATGATTACAGACGGACAAATCCGTACCCGCGGGATAGACAGCCTCTAGTGTGAACCGAAAGAGATGGGGATCGAGAGATACCCTTTGAACATGAGACCGTTACGCGGCACAGGTTCAGCCGTCAACTCGAACCCCTGTAGACGCTCCAGTAACTTCTGAAAAGCTATCCGCCCTTCGAGCCGCGCTACCGCGTGCCCTGCGCAGAGGTGGCGACCCGCCGCAAACGTCAGATGCTGCCGGGCATTCGCTCGCGTGACATCAAGCCGATCAGGATCTTCGAACACTGCAGGATCCCGGTTGGCCGCGGCTATGCTCAGGATGAGCAGACTGTCTTTCGGCACCAGTACACCGCTCATCTCGACATCCTGCACAGCCTGTCTGAACAGGACGTACAACGTGGGGTCATAGCGCAGGAATTCCTCGGTTGCACCCTCGGCCAAACCAGCAGGATCCGCTGCCAGGCGCGCCATCTCTTCCGGGTTCCGAATCAGCGCCAGGAGCCCGTTGCCAATGAGATGGGTGGTGGTTTCATGTCCGGCAATCAGAAGTGTAATGGCCGCCCAGACAACCTCATCCCGGGACAGATTGTCCGCCTTCTCATGTTGAATGAGGAGACTGATCAGATCGTCTCCGAGAGACCGCTCACGCTTTCGCGCTATATCGTGCAGGTACGTGTAGAGCTCACCCGCTGCGGCGCTGGCCCGCTCCAGTTCCTCACGGTTGGTGGAAATCTCGAGACCTGCCAGCATCGCCGCCGTCCCACTGCTGAATAATCCTCTGTCTTCGACAGGAATATCCAACATCGCGCAAATCACAGTGATCGGCAGAGGCAGCGCAAAATCTTCAATGAAATCACCCCGACCCGTTTCCTGCATGCCATCAATAAGCTCGTCCGTTACATCCGCAATCAACGCTTCAAGCGCCGCCACCCGTTGCGGCGCAAAAGCGCGCATGATCGCCTTCCGGAAGCGCGTGTGATCGGGCGGATTCATGCCAATCATGTTGTTGAGGCCAAACTCACGAAACGGGCCTTCCGGTTTTCGGGCGTTGGACCATTCAGTGGGTCTGCGGTAATTGTCGTGATCGGAAAGCGCCGTGCTGACATCCTGATGCGAGCAGATCAGGTAACGGCCATCCGGCAGACGAGCAACCGGTTGTTCACGCAATAGACGCTGAAAAATGGGCATGGCGTTGTGACGGAACGCTTCTGACGCCGGATCAACGTCCAATACAGGCTGATCTTCTGGTCTGACTGCTTCAGACATGCCATTCCCCCCTGACATTGAGAATTAAGACTGCGTCAAATCATTTTACACAAATTTCAAAGCAAGAGCGCAGCCACTCACTGGCGACGCCAGTACTCACGCATGTCCGCCATCCTCGGCGAGCTCCCGAATCTCGCGATTCAAAAAGAAACCAATCATCGTCCGAAGCACAACAAGTGCGCCGAGAAGATACAGATCCTTGAGACTATGGCTCAGTACCGACTGCACGAGGTCCGATACAATCATGAACTCCAGTCCAAGAACGAGAAAAGAACCCAGACGACAACGAACCGCCTGTATTCCAAGAATCTCCTCCTTCGGTGAACTATGCACGAGCATTGGAATCAGTTGCCACAACGCCAGGAGGAATCCAATCAGTATGAGCAGAATACCCACGCTATCCGCGGCAAGGATGACGATCTGGAGTACTTCCCGAATCACCTCCTGTGTTCCGGGCTGTGAAAACCTGTCTGGCAACCGGCGTCCCAGACATCTGGTTGATTCCCGTGACCGGGTATCCCTCCTGCATCCTTCAGCATGCGTGCAAGGTGGAGCGTATTCCAGACCAGGAATGTCGTATTCCGATTAGTGAAATCATTTTGTGGGCCGCCCGATCCCGGATCCATATATGAAGGACCAGGTCCCGCTTCACCCATCCAGCCTGCATCCGCCTGCGGCGGCACGGTGTAGCCGATGTGCGACAGTGAAAACAGAATATTCATGGCACAGTGTTTAACGCCGTCTTCATTCCCCGTAATGAGAGTCGCACCGACCTTGCCGTAGTCCCGATACTGACCCTTATCGTTGAACTTGTGGGTGTAGCCATACATCCGCTCAAGTACCCGGTTGCATACCGAACTCTTCTCACCCAGCCAGACCGATGTTCCGATAATCAGGATGTCACACGCATCTACCCTGGCTTGAATCTGCGGCCAGTCGTCGCGCTCGTATCCATCTTTACCCGAATAATCCTCCTCGAGGCCAGCCGCTATCTCGAAGTCCACAGGACGAATGATCTCGGCCTCCACACCGTTCGCCTCGTATATCGCCTGCGCGACCTCGAGCAACCCCTCGGTGTGAGAAATCCTGGGTGAGCGGGTCAGCGTGCAGTTGAGCATCAGTACCTTAAGGTCTTTGTACTGTGCAGGCGCGTTTTCACACAACGCTGAGGTTAGATCTGATAGCTGCTCTGACATTCTTTTTTCTCCACGTAAGTCTGTGACCAAATTCAATCCACACGGTGGTCAGCAGGTGCAACCGATTCTGTCATTCCGCAGGTAAGTCCGGAACGATGTACTCAATATTGAGCGGAAGTGGGTGTCACGAAGAGCTTAGCGCTAACATGCACGCTCGGAACTGACCGATCGAACAGTGATGACGAAGCCGAGATTTCAGCTCCTCAACGACGCCATGGCCTGGATGATCAGGTGTTTTGGACGGAGTGTGACATTGCAGGACATGATGGTGGGTATCTGCATATGGCGGGTCGCTCGACGCGGCGAAGTTGTTTTCACCGGCAGTCAAATCACCCGGGAACTGGACATTCCATACAGCACCGCCACTCGATTGCTTCGAAACTGGGTTGAACGCGGCGTGATCGAGAACGCACCCAATGAAGTCCTGGATGCGAGACAGGCAGCTTATCGTCTGACTGAGAAGGGTATTACGCTCCGAGAAACCCTGTTCAAATGGGACGCCTGAACAAGACTTCCTTGTAACCATCTGTTTTGTAAGGGGTTAATCCTGGCAGGATCAGCAACTCTACAGATCTGACGATCAGGATAACGAAGCCACCACTTCGAGTATCTCCTCACGACTGCCTGCCGGAGGATAAATCCACTGGGTGTTAATGGTACGTTTGAGGTTTTTGGCGTCATCGCCCGTCATCTTCACCTCGCGATCCCAGCCTTCGCTATAAACCGCACCTTGAGCACCCAGGTCAAGACACGTCACGTATCGTTCCTGTCGATACGGCTCCAGGGGCTTGCCAATAGCAGCTCTCGCAGCATTGACACCTGCAGTACGACCCATTGGCATTGCATGCTGACAGGACATCAGCGCACGATGCCCCGACTCATCGGTAACCGCACAGGCAACGTCACCGCATGCAAACACACCGGGTACAACGTTTAAGTTGTCATCTACCAACAGCCGCCCAAGTGAATCTCTAGGTGCGTGAATGAGCGCGGTCAGAGGGCTGGAAACAAGACCGGTGTTATTCACGACCGTAACCGTTTCGACGATCTCCCCGGTATCGAAGTACAACCGTTGCTCCTCAACACGGTCAACCTGAACACCAAGTTTGACCTCGATGTTGGCTTCGGCGAGGGCCGCCTCGATGACCGGGCGCGGACCTGCGCCAAGTTCCGGGCCAACCACCCCGGCTTGATCCGTCAGGATAATGTCGGTCGCCGGTCCCAGCCGCGAGCGTAATTCGAGCGCCAGCTCTATACCCGTAAACCCCGCCCCGATGACAACAACCGTACCCGCCGGATTCGCGTGAAGATGGTCTTCCAGACGAACGGCGCCGGACCACGTATCGATATCGAAAAGGTGTTCACTGCCGTTTATCGCGAGATTCCTGACCTGACTGCCGCAGGCCAGTACCAGTTGATCAAACTGATGCCGCTTTCCGCTTTCAGTTTCAATTGACGAGTGCGCCCTGTCGATGCCGACAACACGATCTTCAGCAATCATCACCCCCAGCGGGTCCAGGGTATGCCTCAGGTCAACTCGCAATTCCCTGGCGTTTGCCTCATAGAGACGTGGTCGGATTGTCAGATAGTGATCCAGCGAATAGAGACACACGGGCCGATCCACGTCTCCACAACTGAGTTCGTGTGCAGCTCCAAGCGCTGCCCACAACCCGGCAAAACCGCCTCCCACGATGATGATTGGTTCCTGCGTCTTCACCGTCCGTCTCCTTTCTGCAGTTTCTGTGTCCGTTTCCGAGCTCTGTCTTCAAACCACTGCTGGCCCTGTTCAAGAATACGAACCGGCAACTTCTCACCGACAGACCTGGAAAGATCAGCCAGCGTGTACTTCTCCAGCACCCCTGACATGGCTGCTTCAGCCTCCAGCATGATCGCGTGGATATCGCAGGTTCCCTGCCGGGCAGCAGCCGGCACACTATCTGTAAACAGCACACACTGGGTTCTGATGTTTCTGCAATGAAACAGCGGCTTGCGTCCATCAATCGCTTCCACGACCTCACGAACGCTGATAGTCCCCGCATCGCGACTCAGGCTGAATCCACCGCGGACACCGGTCGTCGATACGACAATCCCTGCTTTCTGCAAGGTGGTAAACAGTTTTGCAACAAAGCTGTAAGAAACACCCTGAAACTCAGCAACGTCCCGCACGCTTGGAGCGTCGAGCTCACTCCGACCAACGAGATACAACAGACAGTGGAGCGCCTGCTCGACACCACTGCTTATGTGGGCCATGTTTAAACTCCGACTAATTTAGTCCGAGTTTAAATCGATCACACAGCAGTCTTCAAGCGCGGGCCGGTTCACCAATTCCAGGTTCGGACTCCTCCGTCAGATCAGCCTTCAGCGTCTTTGCAGCTGTGAAATAGTGATAGGCGCACCACAAGTTCAGGAAAGACAGGACCAGGAGCGACATCCGCAGGGATTCCTTGCCGTAGTCCGCAGCAAAGACATCGCTCATGATCCCAACGAGTTGGGGGCCGAAACCCATGCCGATGATGTTCAGGATGAACAGCACAATACTCGATGCGAGTGCTCGCATGCGCAGTGACACAAGGCTCTGCACAAGCGCAAATGTTGGGGCCAGATAGAACCCGCCAAAAAACGCAGGGACGAGATAGAGCACCAGCGCCAGCCACAGTTCATCCACGAGAAAAAACGCAGCGAGGAAAGGCACATATCCCGCTTTACCACCGGCCACCACCCACGCGCGCCAGCGGATGTCCCTCGCGGATAAGACGTCCGCGAGTTTGCCGGCGGTGAAGGTACCAAGCCCTCCAACCACACCCGTCATCAGCGCGAGCACCAATCCCACCTCGGTCGGTGACAGGCCATGGGACCGAATGAAGAACGTCGGCATCCACAGCACAAATCCATACCCGATGAATCCAGCAAGAGAGGCTCCAATCGTCAGATGTCGCAACGAACGCACACGCCACATGAACCCGGCTACGGCTGAGAATTTCGGCGCCTGCCCGCCTCCCTCCGGAGCAGCCGTTTCAATTGCGCCCCGTTTAGGTTCAGTAACCGTGAAATACAGAATTGCCGCAATGATGAGCCCAGGCAGGCCAACAGCGATGAACGTGATTCGCCAGCCCCAGTTTTCGCTGACCCAGCCACCAACCAGGTATGCGAGAAGCAGCCCGATGTTGACCCCGAGTGCATAAACACCCATGGCGGTCCCGCGCTGTTCGGGCCCAAAGAGATCAGAAATGATCGAGTGTGAGGGTGGCGTAGAGCCCGCCTCGCCAACGGCAACACCAATACGCGCAAGCGCGAGCTGTACAAATGTGGCTGCATACCCACAGACGACAGTCATGGCGCTCCACACCGAAATCGCAGCGACAATGATGTTGCGGCGATTGCTGCGGTCGGCAAGCATCGCAATGGGCATGCCCAGCGTCGCATAGAAAATTGCAAACGTGAGGCCGACCAGGAAACCCATCTGGGTGTCACTGGCCCCCAGTTCCAGGCGTATCGGTTCCAGCAGCATCCCCATGATCTGCCGGTCGACCTGCGAAGAAGCGTAAACCGCCGTCAGAACCCCTACCGCGTACCAGCGATAACCCGGAACCGCACTAATCCGTTCGCGAAGTCCGCTCACGTGTTTCCCCTACCCGTTGTCCCGGCCCGATGTTAGCGGTTTACCGCGCACAAGCAATCGCGGCTGGAACCGCTTCTACAGAGATAGAGAAGCTTTCTTCACTCTGTAGGAGCGGCTTCAGCCGCGATTTCCTGATCCTGGAGAGTCACCCATGACACCGGTGCATTCAGCAGTTCAGGCTCATTCTTCTCCCAGTACCGCCATGCGGCGGCATGCATCTTCTCCGACAGTTCGTGAGCACGGGCAGGGTCACGCTCCTCTATAGCCTGCAGTATCTTTTCCGCCTGGCGTGCACTGGCTTCACGGTGTTCGAGGTCGTACTCAATGCCTGACTGTTCGGACAGGTAGTGAAGCGCGTTGACGAGAAAACCCAGCACGAGATTTCTGGAAGCTGCAGCGACGAGTTCAAAAAAGATACGCGCCTGGTGAGTCGCCTGATCCGGATCACCCACGGCGGCATAAAGCTCATCGACGCTCGTCTTAAGCGCAGCAATGTCCTGTGACGTTGCGTTTTCAGCAGCTTCCGCCACGAGCAGCGGATAGATTGAACGACGCGCCTGAAGCACTGACCGAAACGTTGCGTTTGCAAACTGTAGCTGCAGCGACAGGGCTCCGGCGAGATGATCAACGCCCGGGATGTTGACCACCGGACCACCGCCAGGTCCCGCTTTCATCTTCAGCGCACCCTGCAACTCGAGATACCGTAACGCTTCCCTGACGGTCGCCCTGGAAGCATCCTGCTTCTCGATCATCACGTGTTCCGAATCGAGTTTTGAACCGGGCGGGAGGTTGCGCGCCTGGATCTCGTTGACAATGCTCCGGGCCACTCTGGTCGAGGCTCTTTCGCTGCGCTGACTCAAGACGGGGATGTATTTTTAGTCATAGACTAACTAGTATACTAATTATCCTTTCGAAGGCGACAGAGCAGCTATGAACCTAACAGTTGACCAGGACGTAAACGCCATCCCTCTGGAAGAAATCGACGTCAGCAGACCCGAATTGTTCGGGGATGACACGTGGCGCCCTTGGTTTGCGCGTCTGCGGAAAGAAGCGCCGGTGCACTACCTCGCTGACAGCTTACACGGCCCGTTCTGGTCAGTGACCAATCACCAGCTGATCAAAGAAGTCGACACCACCAACACAGTGTTTTCTTCGTCCTCTGAGTTCGGCGGTATTGCCATCGTTGACCCAAAGGTCCAGGAAGACCAGATTCAGGGTCAGAGCTTCATCACGATGGACGAACCTGAACACATGCCACAAAGGATGGCGGTTGCGCCAACAGTGGCACCAGCCAACCTGGTCGAATTTGAACCGCTGATCCGCGAGCGGGCGATCGATATCCTGGAAAACCTGCCGGTAGGCGAGACGTTCAACTGGGTACAGGAAGTGTCCGTCGAACTGACTGCCAGAATGCTCGCAACCCTGTTCGACTTTCCATACGAAGAACGAAGCAAGTTGATTCATTGGTCCGACCTGGCCACCGCGCTGCCTGAAGTTACTGGTGACGACAGCATCGACTTGAACGAGCGTTACAACGAACTGATGGGGGCTGCCTCCGCCTTCTACGAGTTATGGGCATCCAAAACCGGCCAGTCACCCAGGTTCGATCTGATATCCATGCTTCAGAACGACCCGGCGACTGCCAACATAAACGAAGACCCGAGTCGTTTCCTCGGCACCATCCTGCTCCTGATCGTCGGTGGCAACGACACGACACGTAACAGCATCAGCGGCGGTGTCATGGCTCTGAATCAGTATCCAGATCAGTACCAGAAGCTGCGCGACAACCCAGGCCTGATTCCCAACATGGTTGCCGAAATGGTGCGCTGGCAGACGCCCGTCATTCACATGCGCCGCACTGCACTGGAGGATTACGAGCTGGGCGGGGAAAAGATCAAGAAAGGCGACAAGGTGGTGATGTGGTATCTCTCGGGTAATCGCGATGAGGCGGTATTCGAAGACGCTGACAAACTGATCATCGATCGTCCCAATGCCCGTGCTCACGTCGCGTTTGGGTTCGGTGTCCATAGATGTATGGGGAATCGTCTGGCAGAACTCCAGCTGAGGGTGCTATGGGAAGAAGTCATGAAGCGGTTCCACATGGTCGAAGTTGTCGGCGAGGTGGAGCGGCTCCCGAACAATTTCATCCGCGGAATCAAGGACGTGCCTGTCAGGCTACATCCTCTCTGAGCCGCTCAGACATTCGGGCTTTTTCATCAGCATACGGTTTTGCACCCAACCACAACAGCAACGCTGCTATCGGGCCCATGCACACGCTGACGAGCGCCAGGGATTTTGCGACGGCCAGCGGATCCTGAAACAGAAAATCAGTTGAGGCTGCAACGAGGGTAGGTCCAAGCGCCAATCCCATCACGTTGGTCGTTACCACGTACATCCCGGCCACCACACCACGCATATTGTTAGGGGTAACTTCCTGCATTGTCGTAGTTATCAGCGCCAACGGCAGGGTTACGCTGAAACTGGCCCCTGCTATCGCCACCAAAGCCACATACCCAGATTCGAACCAGGGCAGACCAACAAGACAACACGGCGCAGCAAACGCGCCGAGGATACCCACACGCATCGGGGCGTCCGGGTGTCCGCGCCGTCGTAGCCACCCTGCTACATAGGGACCAGTGAGTACACCTGCCGAGCCTGCGAGGAGAGCGATCACCCCGTAGTTCCGCCCGGCATCTGCCAGGTCCCATTCAAAAACGCGGACCAGAATTGTCGGCACCCACGCCTGCAGGCCGTAGAGGATAATCACGATGAACGGCACCCCCAGATGTAACGCAGCGTAAACACGGCGACGGGTCCAGATGTATTCCCACACCTCACGCCACCCGGGAACTTCGAGCGCATCCGTGCTACGGCCTTTGCGTTCCGGCTCCCTGAGCAACGCGATCAACGCAGCGATCAGTATTCCGGGAATCCCGACCACCACAAATGTAAACTGCCACGGTGCTAGCGACCCGATGACAGGCATATCGACTGTATCCTCCTGTCGCGTCCAATCGAGCACCTCTGCACCTGCAATCATCGCCAGACCCGCGCCGAGATAGGGACCCATCAGATACACGCTCATGGGACGGGCTAACCGTTCCGGACGAAAGTAGTCAGACAACACCGACCACGCTGCCGGTGCTAGCGACCCGATGACA
>JANQFF010000080.1 GCA_028277965.1 Pseudomonadales bacterium | reverse complement strand
GTCTTTCCGGACGGAATAGTGGTACTTTTCGTGCCGTCGCTGGTGAAGTTCACATATATCGGCGAGTTCGCCATGGCCTCTCCGAACCCTCCCACGCCGGCATAGATCGGCTGAAACAGCAGCGCTGCCGACAACACCGATACGAAAACAACGAGCCTTGTCATGGGGGCGTTCCTCCATCTGGGATTGTCGTCACGACGCCATGATACACCCGGCATTCCTAATGTAGAACCGACTGTCATCGGGCGGTATCGCGGCGGCGCGGCTGATCTGGCTTTGTGATTTAGGTTGGTTGCGGGGGTAAGATTTGACTGGTCCAGACTCGCTCTCGCCAACGGGTTGATGCCCGGGAATCCGCCCCGTTAGAAGTCAATCCGTAGGATAGAGTTCACTTGCTTTCCGCCGAACACCAGATATCAATCGTTGTGCTGTGTGTTTTCCCAAACAGGTCCCAATTCGAGCAAGTGCAGGTCCAGTCCGGATCTTCTATTGCCTTTGTGCAGGTTATGTCCGTCGCCTTGTGACAAACCATGTTTTCAACCCTGTAACCTTGTAGGGTACACACTGGGTCGTAGTTAACTTCAGCACCCGGCGCAATACTGACAGGAATACTGCACTTTGACGCACCGCAGTCTACGTTCTGGTCTGCTTGAACAACGGCTGTGCCCGCCAACACGAACAGCGCGCTGCCGAATGCGAGAACTCTCACCAGACCTTTCAAAACTGCCTCCCGTTTTCTGTTTGGGTTCGCGGAAACAATCGTCGACACTATAGCCCGATATTCCTGACCGGTCCGCACGCAGTCCGTGCATACCCAAACACGGAAAGCCCCCGTCGGTATCGGGGGCTTGTTCGGAGGATTTTGCTGCTTGGTTGCAGGGGCGCAGACCAAGACGCTAACGGCAGACATCCCAAATCCGCTGGACTTCACAATATCCAATACCGGTCTCGGCCCGGCCAACTTTGAAATATTTGCCTGGCTGACAGATACGCAACCGACCAATGTGCTGACACCTACATTGGACGGCAACGCGTGCAGCGTAAGCCCTTCTGGTGACGACACCATCATTTCGTGCAGTGGAACGGCACAGGGACAGAGCGAGCTCGAGTTCGACTTCTTCCTGAATCCACTACCGGGAGACACCCGTATCCAGGTCGAAGTCAGCACGATCTCAGGTGAAAACTCGGATCCCGGAAACGACGTCTTCGACGAGATTTGCCCGGTCGACGAGGTAACGGACCTCGTTCTGGTCAAGGAACCGTTTTCACCGACTGTATTCGGCGACCAGCCACTAACGTATACGT
>JANQFF010000325.1 GCA_028277965.1 Pseudomonadales bacterium | reverse complement strand
CCCGGACGATACGGTCTTTCCTGCAACCCTCACGCTGGCTGATGGCACCGCATTGACAGTAGAGGTCAGCAAACGTGGAAAATCACGCCAGGAAAATTGCCGCTTTCCTCCCTTGTGGCTCAACTTCAAAAAGAAAGAACTCGCAGGCACGCTCTTCGATGGCCAGAACAAGCTCAAGCTCGTTACCCATTGCGAGAGTAAGTACGAACCGCGTGGGTTTCTTGCCAAGGAAATGCTTGCCTACCGTGTGCTGAATCTCTTCACCGAAAAAAGTTTCAGGGTACGCGCAATCGAGATGACCTATACCGACGTCGATTCCGGCCGCAGCGATGAACACTCCGCTTTTCTCATTGAACACAAGAAGCAGATAGAAAAACGCCTGGATGCCGAAGCGGTTGATGTACCAAGAATCTCGCGGTCCACACTGGAACCTGGGTATGCGGCGCTGATCAGCCTCTATCAATACCTGATGGGTAATACGGACTATTCCTTTTTACAGGGTCCCGAAGGGGACGAGTGCTGTCACAACATCGTGCCGATGGTGCCATCGGGATCAACCGTTGAGGAAGGCCCGATCCTCCCTGTCCCGTACGATTTTGACTCGAGCGGGTTTGTCGACCCACCTTACGCAGCGCCTGTGGCATCTCTGCGGATAAAAAGTCTGACACAAAGGGTTTACAGGGGTTTCTGCTCATACAACGCCGAACTGGAGAGTGCCCGTCAGCAGTTCATCAGCCGCAAACAGGATCTATATGGTCTCATCGACACGTTCGACGAGCTGCCAAACCTCAGACATGATCGCGTGCGAAAGTTTGTCGACAAGTTTTACCGCGACATCGAGGACAAAAACCGTTTCCAGAAAAGAATCCTCGGCAAGTGCCGCTGATACAGTTCCAGGCGCTCTTACAGAAATTATCCCTATCTCTGTAGGAGCGGCTTCAGCCGCGATTTCTCACCTATTCCCCCAACCAGCTTGTTACGTACTCGACCGTATGCGGATGAATGAGGTAACCGAGACTGCTGTGGGGATTCGACCGACCGTACCGTACCGCGAGGTTATAAATCGTACGGTCGCTGATACTGCCGACTAACCGGTGGTCCATCATGGCGGCGTAATCGTCAGCCACCGTCTTGTCATGACAGACGTAATCGTCTTCCGCGGCAATGTTGTGCCAGTCATTGATATTTGACGGGTAGCGATCGTTGTTTTTCTCATCCGCGCCCGCCAGCTTTGTCTGAACGTAGTTTGACCCAAGTGGGGATCCGATCGTCAGCCAGCGGGACAATCTCGGACTGTCCCCCCGCGTCCGGTTAAGTTCGTACAGAACATCGTATGAAATAACACTGCCAAGACAGTGGCTGATCAGCAAAACGTCGCGCTGCTCCAGCGCACCTGTCAGCACATTCCCGAAGCGTTGCCGGACACCCTGCGCCCACTCTTGATCCGTCCAATAATGTTTAAGCTCCGGCATGGTCCTGGCAATAGCCGCCCTGCTGAAACCGGCACTTGCTCCCAGGTCCATCAGAAACTCTTTGAACGCTGTTTTCCCCGGCAACTCCTCGTAGTAGCGGCGCCGAAAGTCACGCGTACGGGTCAGCGACGCCAGGCGGTCAAGCGCCTGTCTCCTGTTCGTGACATCCAGTTCCAGGTCATAAGCGTCAGCATCGAGGTGAGCAAGGTCGTCAGCATAATAGAAAAGCGATTTGGGGATCTGCCCGAACGCTTCAGCAAGGTCCGGTTTGTCCCGCGCTATTCCTTTTTCAAGGGCAGATACCCAGAGCTCGTGGAGAATCGCCTCACCCGGCTTCCGGCCACGGCCATGAATGAAGATCAGTTGTTTTTCTCTGTTTCCCACCACAACGACGTCCTGCTCCCCTCCTTACCTGCTTCCTTTACTTGCTTTTTTGACCTGCTTCTTTTAACTGCTTCTTCTACCTGCTTAAGAGGCCTGTTGGGTATCGGGCAATCCTGCCACGCTTGTTACTCCCGCCCCTTTCATCCGCAATATAGGTAAAGGCGGCTGTTGTCACCAGCCCTTCCGCCTGGGGATGGAGAGAGGGATTCGGCAGGCTGCGCACCTCAAACTCGCCTTCATCGGGACTCAGGGTCAGCATCAGCTTTTCCCGGGCGGCGACGATCAGAATACGACCGTCCGGTCCAATAGCGATCCCTGAGGGATGCACGTCCCTGATCTGCGCGTCGAAACTGAAAGCCAGATCCAGCGATGGGACCCTTTCTCCACGACGGGGTGACCACGCGAACAGGGTGATCCTGCCTTTGAGCGCCTTTTTTCTCGGCGTTTTGCACAAAAGTAGTAACACCGCACGCTCAGGCCATGCCGTGAGCCCCTCGATCTCACACTGTTTGCCAAGTCCGGTTTTGTACTTGTGATACTCCGTTGCGTCTTCCTGCAGGGAACCACTTGACGCATAAATCACACCATTGCTCGTCACCGCATACAGGTGATCATCGTGAAGCGCCAAACCTTCGAAATCGTTTTTCTCCGGCGGATCCCCAAACGATGACCACTTCCTGATCCGACCCTCGTCGAACTGGATCCGATACACCTGGCCGCGTTCGTCTCCTATGGCATACAGCGACGTGCCATCGGACGTGAGACCGGACACTTCATTGAGTCCCTTGGGTAATTCGATGGCCAGGTAGTCAGCGTCCGTTTCGGCACACCCGGCAAAGAGAAAGAGACAGACGCTAAAGATCCTGATCGTCACGTCCTCTGCCTGTGAGGAACGAAAAGAATGGAGTCGTCAGATCTGAACCGTAATCCAGCTTCCAGAGAGCGAGGTTCACGTACACAAAGCCTACTGAAATGACAAATGAGATCCCAAGCGCGCCAATACCTGCACCAAGGCCCACAGCGATTGAAGCGAAGATGTATAGCGCATGCGCGGGTTCTTCCAGCGAAAACCGGAAACGTACGGCAGCAACAACCCCAGCAAGACTGAAAGCGAGTGGGAGGCTGTTCTGCACGATCATCGCAATCCCTGACACGATAACGGGAAGGACAACAATCGTCTGCGCAAATGAGCGACTGATCTGTTTTGTGCGGGTGGTTATGAAATAGACCCAGGAGATCGGAATCATTACGAGCACCGAGCCCACAATGGCGAGAGCCAGCGTGATGGACTCGAAATTCCCTACAAGCGGGTCGCGAATGAACGTCGCGATGATTTCCGACTCATCGACACTGGAACCGATGAGGTCTTCGACACCTCCAAACGGTAACAGCGGCACATGTTCGGGGAAGAACCAGATGTAACCCTCCACCAGAACCACAAGCAGGACGAAGTAAGCCGTGATCGTGAAGAGAGGATTCAGAATGGGTGTGGATTTTCTCATTCAGGCAGGCGTGGCCACTCGAGCAGTTTGTCGCGCCGCTTGAGTATGGCCCTGATCTGTCGGCCGCTCAACAATTCGCCAAGTTCACTTGTTAACTTCGCCTCATCCAGCATGATCAACCGCTCCGCCAGCGCAGTGGCCAGCTGTGGCTGGTAGGTGTACTCGCCGAGCGCGGAGGAAGTCGGAAACGCTTCTCCGAATCCTGCCACCCGAAGTTCCAGCGTCGGTATCGCGTACGCGAGGTTATCGACGTTTCGACTGCGCATGCCGGTAAGGCTGTCGAAAGCCGCGAGCAGGTCGAAGTCTGACCCAACCTCACAGGGGTTGGATCTCGATATACCCCGCTCGAGTCGAACCCGTTCGCTGAACGATCTCCCCGCCCTGTACTCGATGCCTGAGTCTCCGTCCACTTCCGCAAGCCTGGTTGGCGGAACAATCCCAAGCCCTAACAACCTATCCAGCCGATAAGCCGCCACTTCTCTGCGCGCCAAACGGGAACCGGCTTCAATGAACTCCCAGGCGTTGTCTTCAGGTTCGACCTTACCCAGCGGTACTGCAACCCCGTTGCGGTCAATGACCTTGAGATCATCCCCCAGTATTTCGACCGCATAAGGTATGCCCCTGTATACAGACGCAAGCATTCCTGTATCTATGGCGACGACCCGGCCGTCAAAACGTGTGTGAACGGTCCTGTCTGAGGTTGGTGTATGACCCTGGACGACCCGCGTCACCCCGAGCCGATCGAGTATTCCCGTGATCCGGTTGCGTTCGAGCAACGCATGACACGTGGCGTTACCCCGGTACCAGAGAGGGCCGTTTGCGTCGAGCAAGGCATGTACCTCAACGGGTACCGGTTCAGCACCTTCCTCAGTAAGCGGCTCATTGATCGCTGTCTCAACAGATGTCAGCAACGCCGCCGAGAAATCGCGGTTGATTCCGGCCACCGACATGCCGGCGGCCGGACCCGCCAGCCCCGCATGTACAAACACCGTGTCGTCGATACGGATCATGACCGGGAGGCCCAACAGCCATTCTCCATACAACCCATCTTGCGCAAAGAGTTCGGCATGACCTTCAAGCCCCCCGTAGCTGGCCATTTCAGCAGGGCTGACATCACGTAGATCTCTCGTCAGATTCATGACCTCATGATTACCGAGCAGAACGTGGACCCGCCCACCTGCCGCTTGCGCCTCACCCTGAAGCCGCATGAACAAGTCGAGAACCGCGCGCGATCCCTCACCCCGGTCAATCAGATCTCCCACACTGACCAGATGGGTGGTGCCACCCGACCACCGCAAAGCTTCATCCACCAGACCAGCAGCCTGCAGGATGCCCGTCACAGCCTCGTGAGCGCCATGGATATCACCAATCGCTACGACCCGTTCGACGCCATCCCACTCATGAGCGTTGACTGAGCAGCACCCCAATAGAAGCAGGAGCGTGAAAAGTGTCCTTCTCATCATCACGCGATCATAGCGAAACCAGCCCGCAAACGCGTAATATCTGTCATAACAGTACTTCGAACACCGCTCACATGTTAAGGCGAGAAATACTCAAGAGGTCATTCTGGACCGCGTTGCTGATGCCACTTCTGGCACGCGGGGGCATTAGTGCTGAATGGGTAACAAAGGCACCCATTCCGATCCGGACCCAGGAACTCTACCCGGTAGTCCACAAAGGTAAACTCTACGTCGCAGGCGGCATCGCAGCCCGTTTCGGTGTCCCCTATTTCACCGATCGTTGTTTTGCATACGATCCCGGGGCGGACAAATGGGATGAAACCTACTCCCTGCCTGAAGATCTGCACCACGTAGCGCTCATGAGCACAGGCGATGATCTTCTGGCGATCGGAGGTTTCAATGGTGGAATTGGACACGTCTGGCGAATGCGCAGCCATGTATATCGGCTGACCGAAGATGGCTGGGTCGGCACGACAGACCTTCCTCAGCCGCAAGCCGAAGGGGTGGTGGCTTACAGACCTGCATCGGGCATACACCTGGTGACAGGGCAATCCCCCAAAGGTGACGCGAATACTGAACGCTCGGATCATAGCGAAACGGCCGACCATTGGGTTTTCATCAATGATGCCTGGAACCCGCTTGCACCAATACCTACCCCGCGTAACAGCGCAACCGGGGGTTGGGTAGAAGACCAGCTTGTCGTGGCGGGCGGGCGAACGCGTCGAGGCAATCTGGCCGTAACGGAGATTTATGACCCTTCCAACGATTCCTGGCGCAGCGCCGCACCGATGCCACTGCCACAGGCGGGCACCGCCGGTGTGGTCACCGGAAAAAGACTGATTGTCTTCGGTGGTGAGATCTTCTCACCGCAAGCCCGGGTTTTTCCGAATGTGTGGCAATACAATCTGGAGGCGGACAGCTGGTCTCCTCTCCCGAACCTGCCCACCCCGCGCCACGGCCTCGGTGCCGGACTCATCGGTAACGCGATATACGTTGTCGGGGGCGCAGAGGAACCCGGTGGCAGCGCCACATCGGATGCAAACGAACAACTGACAATAGAGAAATCATGATTCACTTAAGACCCCTCGTATTAACAGCCCTGCTCTTTTCACTCACCGCCTGTCAGGAACCCGGTGGTTCTGAGCCCCAGTCCAGGAACAACTTCAAGACCGACATTCGCTGGACCTCTCACGGGATACCACACGTCAAAGCAGACAACTGGGGATCGCTCGGCTACGGCTTCGCTTATGCCACCGCAACCGATGCTGTTTGTGTCATTGCGCGTGATGTCCTGATGGTCAACGGCGAGCTCTCAAGCCACTTCGGATCGGAGGAAGAGAATTTCGAAAGCGATGTTTTTCACCGCAGCGTGCTTACAAACGACAAGGTCGCCGCTTTTAACGCAGCACAAAGCGCACGCGCCAGCGATTTCTCAAAAGGTTATGTGGCCGGGTACAACCGCTACATTCGTGACCACGCTGACAGCCTGCCCTCATCCTGCGCCGGTGCAGCCTGGGTTGGCGAAATCGACGGTGACGACCTGACCCGCCTCGCGATGGGTGTTGGCATTCGGTACGGCCTGGGCAGATTCCGCAAGGAAATTACGCATGCAGCGCCGGACGGGGCTGCGGATGCTCCTGACGTTGCCCAGATGATCACGGACACGGAATGGGACCTTCCGGAGGGCATCGGCAGCAACGCGGTCGCAGTTGGATCAGATTTGAGTGCTTCCGGACGAGGGATTCTTCTCGGCAACCCGCATTATCCCTGGCACGGGTCGTCACGATTTCACCTGATACACACCACCATCCCGGGCGAACTCGACGTCATGGGTACAAGTCTTCTCAATACAAGCCGCGTGTCCATCGGTTTCAACAACGATGTCGCATGGACCCATACCGTTTCTACGGCAGTGCGGTTCACGCTGTACGAGTTGACCCTCAATCCCGACAACCCGATGCAATACCTGTATGAAGGCAGCTACCGCGACATCGAACCGCGCAGCGTCAACGTGGCCATCCAGGGTGAGGGGGAGGTCGAACAAACCGTCTATGACACCCACTTCGGCCCCATCATCGAAAACGAACAGCTGCCGTGGACAGCTACAAAAGCTTACGCTCTCAGAGACGCGGTTCTGGACAACTACCTGACAGCAGATACGTACGATGCGATGAACAGGGCAACGTCCACAACGGATCTCGAGAGCGCCATCAGCCAGCAGGGCGTGTATTGGGTCAATACCATCGCGGCTGACCGGCACGGTAATGCTTTCTACGCCGACATAAGCGGCACGCCTAACATCGACGCAGACCTCCTGAACGATTGCCGCGTCGACGTGGACGGCGCTCCCGACAGAGTGATCATCCTGGACGGAAGTCGAGCGACATGTGAGTGGCAGGAGGATCAGCGCAGCCGGGTCAAAGGTGCTTTGCCTCCGGACAGCATGCCGCGCATGACTACCGCCCAATACGTCACCAATTCGAACGACAGCTACTGGTTGTCGAATCCCGACAACCCACTTGAGGGGTACTCTCCAATCATTGGCGCTGAACGTACCGCACGCTCCCTGAGGACCCGCGCCGGACTTACGATGATGCGGGAACTGCTCGCGCAGAATGAGCGGTTAACGCCAGATGACATTCAGGCCATGCTTTACAACCACCGGAACTACGGTGCTGAACTGCTCCTCGACGATGTGCTGAGTGCCTGCCAGGATGTGGAAGACGTGGCTGCTGCCTGTGACGCCCTCTCGAACTGGGACCGCACAATGACCAACGACTCCCGCGGCGGGCACCTGTGGCGAGAGTTCTGGGATACCGCGAGGGAAATCGAAAATCTCTGGGCAGTACCGTTCGACGTTGACGATCCTGTGAATACACCCCACGGCATAAACCTTGCTGATACGAAGGTGAAAGACGGCGTCATCGCGTCACTGCGAACCGCTACCGAGCGCCTGAATACCGCTAACATTGCCCTCGACGCCAGACTCGGCGATATCCAGTACGCGCCACGCAACGGTCAAAACATCCCTATACCTGGTGGCGAAGGCTGGGCTGGAATGTTCAGCATGATTGTTACGCGCCTGCAGGCGGACAAGGGTTATACGCCTATCATTCACGGTAACAGCTATATGCAGGTCATCAGTTGGGACAAAGACGGGAATCTCGATCCAAGAGCGATGCTGGCCTATTCCCAGTCACCGGAACCGGATTCTCCCTACTACAAGGATCTGACCGAAATCTATTCTGACGGCGGGTGGATATCACTCCCATTCACGGAAGAGGAGATTGCTGCTGATCCCAACTTGAGGTCGCTGAGCCTGACTGAATGAGTCAACATGTTGCAGTCGTTGGGGCAGGCATTGCCGGAATGTGCACTGCCCTGGCGCTCTCGAAACAGGGCCACCGGATCACCGTTCTCGAACGTGACCACCCACCTCCGGAAGGGAATGCTGATCAGGCGTTTTTTGAGTGGCAACGCCGCGGTGCCGCGCAGTTCCGGCACCCACATGCATTCCTTGGGCTCATGTGCAGTCTGCTCGAGGAGCAGCATCCGGAGCTTCTAGAAGACTTCTTCAGGGCGGGCGCTCGCCGCGTGAACTTCGACGAGATTGTACCCCCGCACCTCCAGACTCAATACGCACCTGAAGCGGGCGACGAGAAACTCTGGATACTCCTATGCCGTCGGGCAACGCTGGAAACCGTCCTGAGGCATCATGTCGAGAGCCAGGGCAACGTGACTATCAAAAATACAACCTACGTTACTGGCATAGAGACAACGTCTGATCCGTTAACGCTGACTGGACTGCAACTTACAGACCGTACAAACGACAACGCCCGGTCGGTTTTCGAGGCGGATGTGTACATCGATGCTGCAGGGCGCGCGAGCAAGTTTCGTCAGTGGTTTAACGGTCTCGGTGCAAACATTACCGAAGAACGTGACGACGCAGAAATTGTCTACTACACCCGCCACTACCGGTTGAAGCCCGGCGTCGAAGAACCCAATCGGCACGAAAACCCTCCCGCGGCCGGTGATCTCGGCTACATGAAGTTTGGCGTCTTTCCAGGTGACGGCGGCCATTTCGCGCTAATCATCTGTCTCCCGAACGGTGAGAGCGAACTGCGTAGCGCCGTCAAATCAGGCGAACAGTTCGATGCCATCTGTCGGGAAATACCCGGCCTTGCTCCCTGGATCGCACCGGAAAAAGCAACTGCGACAACAGAACCATTCGGGATTGGGGAAATCCACTCGGTCTGGCGAAACTTCGTTGCGGACGATACACCACAGGTGCGTAACTTCTTCGCTGTCGGGGATGCGAGTGCGCGAACCAATCCCCTGTACGGCCGCGGTTGCAGTACAGGCATTCTGCACGCTCACCTTCTGGCGGACGTTCTCGCAACCGTGGACGACCCGATGCACCGAGCGCTTGAATTCGAGCGTCGGACACACGAGCGGATCCGGCCAATTTGCGAAGCAAGCCTCAGGGAAGACAAAAACGGGATCCGGCGAGCAGAAGCGGTCATGCAGGGGCTGCCCAGGGATCAGGCAACCAACCTGAAGAAGTGGTTTGGACTTGCATTCGGCGACGCGCTCGCCGCAGCTGCGCGGGACGAAATGCACGTCTTTCGCGGCATGATGCGCACATTCAACCTGTTGGAAAATCCAGGAGAGTTTCTGAACGATCCTGCTGTGAAACGAACTGTGTTCCGCTACATGTTGCGTGGACGTAAACGCAACGGTCAAGCACGCGTCCAGCCGGGCCCAGGCCGCAATGACATGCTGGCGCACGTCGCATCGTTCCAGACAGCCTCCTGAACAATTGTCATCAAGGCATCCCGTCTCTACACTTCGCCGCTCAGTTAGGGAGGATCAGATATGAGTTTGACAGACCTGTTTTCGGTCGAGGGTAAGGTCGTGATTGTCACCGGGGGGTCGCGCGGCATCGGTGAGATGATCGCAGCCGGATTTCTTGCAAACGGTGCCAGGGTCTACATTTCCTCACGGAAGGCTGAAGCCTGCGATGCCACTGCCGAACGTTTGCAGGCTGAGTACGGTGGCGAGTGCATCTCCATACCTGCAGACATGTCCAGTCTCCAGGGGATTGAAGGCTTTATGGCCGAGTTCAGTCAGCGGGAGAGCAAACTCGATGTACTGGTGAACAACGCGGGTGTCGCGTGGGGCGCGCCAATCGATGAATTCCCTGAGAAGGGCTGGGACAAGGTCATGGACACCAACGTAAAAGGTCCATTCTTCCTCATCCAGAAGCTTCTGCCTTATCTCGAAGCGGCCGGAACGTTCGAAGAACCTTCCCACGTGGTTAACGTCGGATCCATCGACGGCATCAAAACGCCCATCTTCGAGAATTTCTCCTACGGACCATCCAAGGCGGCGATTCATCACATGACCAGGGTCCTCGCCTATCACCTCATCAAGCGCAACATCAAGGTAAACGGAATTGCTCCGGGCCCGTTCCCAACCTACATGCTGAGCACGGGCGTTGGCGGCGGCGGTGACACCGAAAACACCGACTGGGATGCCGTCGGCAAAACGAACCCGCGCGGTCGCGTCGGTACGGCGGAAGACATTGCCGGTCTCGCTATCTTCTTGAGCTCCCGCGCGTCAGGATTCACGATTGGTGACGTCATCACCTGCGACGGAGGAACAGTCGTCTCTTAATCCGCGAAAGTGGTGACGTCAGTGCCAGGCACTTCGTCACCACTTTTTCCCATGGGCAGATAGACATCGGTGCGCTGGTGGATTTGATCGCCAGCCAGCAGATTGCCGTGGTACACCTCAATCACCGGTAGACCCGTCAGCTGGTAGTCCTCTAACGCCAGCGCCTGTTCGTATATGATCGGGTAAGCCTCGGGCAGCGTGTCAAAGGGTCCCACGTGTGTGCAATGGGCATACCAACCGGCACTGAGTTCCCCGGTCGCCAGGCCTGGCGGCAGCTCACCGTCAAACTCTGAGCAGATGGCCGCGTCGAATCGCAGTGGCTCACCCAGGCCCTCATCCGCATCGAGACCAATCCCCATACAGTAATCAAACTGTGCGTCCTGTGACTCGAGATAAGCTGCAATCTCCTGCCAGAAGTCGACAGGGACATTTTCATACCGACCGACATGCCGTTTGCAGATCAACCGCCGCGGCAGGAGATATTGTGGGCGTGTGGCTGACAGCTGCCAGGGTCCACCGGTCGCCGTCCGCTCCGGTGGATTCACCTGGTTGCGCCACTGTCCTGCCTTTCTGAATTCTGTAGGAGAAATGCCATAGCGTCGATGAAACGCCCGCGAAAACGTCTCGTGATTCTGATACCCGCACTCGAAAGCAATCTGCAGAACGTTGCCTTTGTGGAAAATGAGCGCGTCAGCGGCGCGCTCCAGGCGGAGACGCTCGACAAAAGCCCCCAGCGTAGACCCTGTAAACCCCAGGAACTCCCTGTGGAGCTTGTACTTGGGTATAGAGAAACGCCTGGACAGGGTGTCCAGGCGCAGATCATCGTCCAGATGCGTCGCTAAGTGATTAACCAGCTCCTGCACTGACCATTCCGGCCGGTCGGGCACCGAAATACGCACCGGCTATCTTACCGGCGGCAGACAGCACCGACATGGTCACGTTGAACGTCATGTCCTCAGCCATTGTCGACACAGCCAGCACATCCATGACGAGGTTGATACCCACAACCCCCATCGCTGCGAACATGGCTTTCTCGCCAAACCGCTTCATAAAGCGGCCCATGACATAAAACACCGGAAAAGACAGGACGACAGCAACCACCGGGCTTGCGACCTGGGCGTACGCTTCGTAGTGGGCTGCATCTCCACCTGTGAAAATCGCCACGGAGTAGATCCAGACCCAGAGATAGGCAGCGGCAATCAACACAGCGAGCGTGAGAACAAACCCTGCAATGATTGTCCCCCATAAACGCACTGAACTGACTTCTGACATGAGTTTCCCCTCCTGATGATTGGCTTTACCCTAACATTCCGGGCACACGATTCTTGACGATTCTTGCAGGATTCAGTCGCGATGATACATCGCTATAAGCTTCTGATCGCGCTGCCACACGGGATCGTCGGCGAAGCAGCTGCCCGCGAGATCCTGCCTCAACGCCTGTACACCGCCTGACAACGAAGCAAAATCTTCACCAGCCCGGGCGCGGCCCAACAGGTCAACCGCCTCTTGCAACTGCTGTTGCTCGACAACTGACGCCAGGAAAGCGATATAGATCATACGGGCTTCCGTGCGGCCAAACCCTGCAACCTGGGTCGCGTCGATCTTCTGCGCAGGACATCCTTCAAATTTTGCCTGACCCTGGCTGAGATCCGGCAGCATGCCCGGTCTGTCTTTGTGAGAAAGTATCAACCCCGGCTCATCCGTCTCGACAAAACAGTAGGTCGCCTCATCACCTCGGCCTGCCTTTACAATCAACCAGTCGGCATGACGGCTCGCAGCGATCCACGTTTTGTGTCCGTACAGACACCCATCCGTGCCACGTTCAACGCCGGGCAGCTCGCCAGACCGATCTTCCGTGACAGCAAACGAACCCCAACCTTTTTCCGGAGCATCAGTGAAAGTCGCCCGAATGGCAGCCTGGTAGCCTGCAACGAACACCCACGACAATTGATCGGCAATGCGTCCCCCGGCAACAGCCAGTTCTGTTGCGTCTTCAACCCCCTCGGCATGTCCGCGCCACGCCTGGTAGTAGTCAGCTTCGTCCACGACCTACACCGGCCTATACCGGCCGTGAACCCTCGACCTGCAGCCTGTGAATCACCCTCGCGTCATCCCCGTGATCATGGACCGCATAGTGCAGCACCGACCTGTTGTCCCACATCACCAGATCCCCCG
>JANQFF010000511.1 GCA_028277965.1 Pseudomonadales bacterium | reverse complement strand
CGAGTGAGCGCAGCTCCTTTTTATTGGGCAGACGCCAGTCGCTGTGACCGCCCCATGAGAGCCCTTCACAGTAGGTCAGGGCCTCGGACCAGGTGGTTCGCTCCAGGGTCCCCGTCTCGCAACTCACCCCTGTCAGCCCTCGGGCACAGCCCTGCCACTCCAAGCCCGTAGCGGCGTCGCTGACAGTGGGTTCGTCGGCCTGGGTAGTGTCGCGGATGAATCGGGAAGCGGCGGTCCAACCGCAAATTGCGGCCAGTGTTGTGCCCATAAAAATCATTGTGATAACTGCTGTTTTCATTATCTGCATCCATTACCTTATTACACACCACCGCGCACACAACGAACGTGATATGACGCGCTCTTGCCGGTGTAGGTCAAACTGCCAGAATAAAAATAGACCACCCACGCCAGGGACGTATTTGACGCATTGGACGACGAGGTCCAAAAATGGGACGCAGGGGTGGCTGGAAACGCTGTCTCGTCTATGCACGGGGAGTATCGGCTCAGGTCCACAATGGAATCCAATTCAAAATCGTCGGGTAGACGCCAATCTGTCTGACTACCCCAGTCGAGGGCATCGCATTCGAGTAACGCTTGATCCCAGCTAAAAGCTCGGGTGCTGCCCTGGGTTTCGCAGGTATCGCCAGAATCGCCGAGGATGCAACCCTGCCAGATGAGTCCAGTGACGTTGTCGGTGACCACGGGTTGATCAACCGTGGAGAAGTCCAGAGTAAATCGCTCATCTTCAGAGTGTTCGACGTCCCAACCAAATTGTGCGTCTTGGCCATAGAAACTCTCGCCCGCTTCCGGGCAGATCATCTCGGCGTCATTGCTGTAACACATCCGCTGGTTGGTGTCTGGCAATGGAAAGTGGGGATAGGGCACGTTGCACGATGGGTCCCCACACCCCGGAGAGATGCACTTGCCGTCAATGCAGATATCAAAAGAGCGGTCGGGTTCGGTCAGCAGGTCGCATCGGGTGAAATCGGGTTTGCCGTCGCACTGATCATCGTTGGTGTCGGTTTCCGTATCCGTGTCGGAGTCCGTATCGGTATCGACATCGGTATCCGCATCGGCGTCGGCATCG
>JANQFF010000498.1 GCA_028277965.1 Pseudomonadales bacterium | reverse complement strand
ACGGCATCCCTGCCGGACTAACTTCAGTGCGTTTCAACCACGGGGTCCGCGTCAACGCGAATCGCCGGTAGGCGCTTCGCTGCGAACCCGCGTGACGCATGCGTCACGCCTTTAGCCGCGATCAGGGACGCACAAACTAAGCTGAACGTGCCGCTTCTTCCCTCGCCGCCCTGACTTTATCGTTTGTCTGATTGAAAAGCAGTTCCCGCCGGGCTTTTTCCTCTTCTTCTGTGAGTTCCCGCTTACCGAGATCCGCACCGGCCTTGCGGCCTTTGTACACAGCGGGCCGTTCGCCCACCTGGTCGACCCAGCGCTTCAGGTTGGGAAAATCATCCCACACACTCTCATCGATGAGACGCCCAATCAGAAATGCCCATGGCCAGCTGATCATGTCCGCGATGGAATACTCGCTGCCAGCGAGGTACTCGTTGACGGAAAGTTGAGCATCCATAACGCCTGACAGCCGGTCAACTTCCCCTACAAAGCGTTGCGTCCCGTACTCGAGCTGTTTTGGGTCATCCGCGATGTTTTTACCGTAGTTCTTGAAGTGATTGGCGTTCCCCATCATTGGCCCGAGGTTGGCCATCTGCCAGTGAACCCACTGGAGAACCCGGTACTTGCCTGGGATATCCGCTGGCAGGAACTGTCCCGTTTTTTCGGCGAGATACTCGAGAATGGCGCCTGACTCGAAGATGGTGAGCGGATCACCACCGCCGAGCGGCTCAGGGTCGACGATGGCAGGCATCCGGTTGTTTGGGCTGATCCGCAAAAACTCCGGCTTGAACTGGTCACCGCCACCAATGTCCACGGGCACAATGTTGTAGTCGAGCCCGCACTCCTCGAGCATGATCGTGACTTTCCACCCGTTCGGTGTAGGCCAGTAGTGAACGTCAATCATCTGCATTCCCCGTTTTCAATGAGGACAGGGTAGGCGAGATTGAGTGCAGCGGCTACACCTTAGAGGTGGTTGAGGGCACCTCCTCAGGCCGCCCTGGTTGTCTGAGGATCGAAGTCCGGATTACGCAAACGATGCTGTTTGTTCATGCAGTCACGTACGACACCGGTTGCGGTGACGACGTCTGTTCCCTGGCTGAATTGATGCGGAGTCGCGATATCCATGCTCACCGGTCCGGGCACGATGTCACGTGATCCTTTAGGCCGAATGTCCCGCAGCCCCGACAGGTAAAGCGGTACAATCGGTGCCTGGTGTCTCAAAGACAGTATCGAGGCGCCGTGTTTGAATTCCCCCAGCTCGTCCTGCATTGCCCGTGTGCCTTCCGGAAAAAGGAATATGTGCATGCCTGCCTCGAGAAGTTCGCTTGCATAACCAAGCGCCTTTATACCGCCACCTCGAAGGATGGGGAACGTGCCGAGCGCCAGCGATTGATACCAGGGTTGCAGCTCGCGCTTCTTTTTGCCTTTTATAAACCAGCGGTCCTGTGCCGCGCCGTAAAACAGCTTCGACGTGATCGTTCCTGGGAGCGCGGTTTGCGTGAGAATTGTGTCGAGGTGGCTCGAGTGGTTCGCGACAAGCACACATGGGCGGTTAATGCCGTTCAGGTGCTCGTACCCCGTCACTTCGATTTCGGTAAATGCCTCATGAGCGAAACGGGTATAAGCCCGGGGTTCATAGGCTGACCGCAAGCGGCGTGCCAGCCAGGTTTGCTGCAGGCGAAGGGGACCCGCGTACTTTGTTGCATCTGTCTCATACAGCTTCGGGACGACTTTTGCTCGTTCAGGTATTTTACTTACAGACATTTCCTATCCTTGATTCTGAGTTTCGCGCTCAGTGAGAGTGCAATCCCCGTGCCAGCCGTATGCCCGAAAAAGCGCGGGTTTGGCGAATTTCTTGCACGTTTTACGTGCGTCCTGGTGGGTAGTTGCACCATCACAAAGCAGTTGTGTTACGCGGTGATCCAGCAGCAGCTGGAAACGGGCTGTCTTATAGATGGAATCTGTGACAGGAAAGTGACGCTGCAGCGCCCTGATTAAATCCTGCTGAAATCTGGACGTGCGAAAGTTTGCGGGTGGCATGTTCTTTGCTGATCTATCAGCAGAATCAGCAGATTGCCAATCGAACTCACGATACTCACTTCCTCAGAGAGGCCAGGTATGGACAAACTTCAAGCGACCGACGCTGCATTTCTCTACAGTGAAACTCCGCGCACACCGAATCACATAGCCACGGTGCAAATCCTCGATCTTCCTCAGGGTGTGGAACCTCAGGTCTTTGCTTCCGGGCTCGTGGATTGGATGGCACCGCGAGTCAGGCGCGTTGCATACATGACCCGTAAACTGAAAATGACACCGTTTGACCTGGATCACCCTGTCTGGATCGAAGATGGTTCCTTCGATATTGCTAACCACATCCATGCTGAAATGATTGAACCTGATGGCCAGACCGCGCTGGCCGCTGCTGTGGGGCAGAAACACAGTCAGGTGCTCGATCGCTCGAAGCCTTTATGGGACGTGACTGTGTTCCATGGTTTCAGTGAAGGTCAGGTTGCGCTCTACCATCGGGTGCATCACGCGTGCCTCGATGGGGCTGCCGCGCAGTATGCGTTTATGCAACTCATGGACAAGCGACCCGAGGGCTGTGAAACATTCGAAATGACAGGGAGGTTAAACGAGCCTGAGCCAGATGCTGAGCAGTTGGTCACTGAAGCCTGGTTGAACATTGCCCGTGCATTCCTGGATCAGCAGACTCACCTGACGGAAGCGATCGATTCAGCGGCGCGGATGAACCGGCGGTGGAGAAGTCCAACAGGCCGGGCATTGAGCGAGTGGACTGCCGCGCCTCCAACACGTCTTAATCGAGCAATCGGCGCAGAGCGGACGGTTGCGTTCGGAAAGATGGATCTGGCGACGGTGAAACGGATGTGTCGGGAAAAGCAGGTGACGGTTAACGACTTTTTCCTCGCGGCCTGTTCAGGTGCATTGCGTAAGTACCTCGAGCGGACAGATGATCTGCCTGACGTTTCGCTTCAGGCCGGTTGCCCGGTCAGTCTGAGATGCCCGGGTGACCAGAGTCTCAATAACCAGGTTGTGATGATGCGGGTGGCCCTGGGCACCCATCTGGAAGACCCGCAATCACGCCTTGCCTTTGTGCACCGCTCGGCAATCAACGCCAAAGAAGCGACAGCAGAAATGTCCGGTCTGCTGCCGCGCCGGGCAGCGGCACCTGGCTTACCCCTGTGGATGACGTGGATGGGTGCTGCGACCCAGCTCACCCCGCAGGGTTTGAGCATGAGCCTGCCTGTTAACCTGGTGATTTCCAATGTGCCGGGACCTCGCATGCCGCTTTATTGCAACCGCGCGCGCATGATCTCGCATTTCCCAGTGTCTATCCCCACCCATGGGTTGGGGTTGAACATCACGGTGCAGAGTTATGCCGGTGAACTTTTTTACGGTGTGACGGCTTGTGCACGGACCGTTCCCGACCCGCAATTACTTGCCGGTCTCATTCGCGAAGAAGCTGAGGCCCTGGTAGCGGATTACCCACGGGCATATTTGTACACGGCGCCCTTTGTTGAGGTGCCTGATGATCCGCTGAACGATGGGCCGCTGAAAGCTGCCTGACCGGCTTCTGACCAGCCGAAGGGGTAAAAAAAGCCCGTGCTGTTTTCAGCACGGGCTTTTGAGCCGATAACAGCCTAAGAGACTGTACTTAAGCAGCTTTCTTAGCGGCCGGCTTCTTCTCGGCAGGCTTGGGTTCTTCTGCTGCGAAAGCTTCGCGGATGGTTTCGCTGTTGGCTTCAAAAGCCTCACGAACCATGTCACCACGGCTCTGCATGACTTCCTGAGTGCTGTTCCACAGGGTCTCGCCGTACTCGCGCTGGAGTTCAACGAATGACTGGATGTCACGTACTTCAGGCAGCTTTTGTGCAAATTCCTGGTTCAGTTCCACATACTTCTGGAAGTTGCTGGTGTCGAATTCGCTGATCTTGCGCATCCACTCGGAATTCAGTTCCATCAGATCGCGACCTAGCTGTACTTGCTTCTCGAACGGGTTCATATTCAATCTCCGTAGACGGTGGTCTCAAATAACGTGCAGATACTGCACTGCACAACGAGGAGAATTGTGCACCACAACATTGTGCAGTGCAAGATAAATTTCACAGAAATTTCTGAATTTTATGCGTTTATTGTCATTTAAATTGACTAAAAATGAACTTTTTCGAAGAATTTGAGCAATTTTTGTGTGGTGGACGATCAACCAGGCTTGGTTTGTTTATGCATATTGAGGCAATTTCCGGTTGATTGGTTTTGCATGACAGCATTGTAGAGGGGGAAAACATTGACCGATAGGGAGGAAGCACAGGGAGAAGTCCCTGACGGGCCTGGGTTGACGGGCTGGCAAGGAGTTGATGCTGAGGCGATCCAGGCAGGCTGGATGACACTCCAGGGTCAGTGGTTGAACGATCCCGCGAACAGCAATGCTGTGACGCTTGCCTACCAGGCCCGCCTTGCTGAGATCTGGCTGAACCAGGAGTTACCTGATCTTGCACCGGACCCCCGGTTTGAAGACCCGGAGTGGGCCACTCACCCGGTATTCTCCCGGATACGTGCGGCTTACAGCCTGTGGTGCGACGCACTCGATGAATGGGTGGCGCGGGCTGGCCTCGAGGGCATCGACCTGCAACGTGCTCAGTTTCTGCTTGATGCAGCCAAAGAAACATACGCACCGGTCAACTCACCGTTCACGCCGGAAACTATTCGGCGTGCCGTAGAGACCCAGGGCGAAAGCCTGGTCAAGGGATTGAGCAACTATTTTGCGGATTTGAACGAAAATCACGGGTACCCGGCAATAGCGGACCGCACGGCGTTCGAAGTAGGGGTGGATGTTGCCAATACACCCGGGGAAGTGATTTACCGTACACCGCTGTTTGAGCTCATCCAGTACGGGGCCGCTACGGAACGGGTGCACGAGGTGCCGGTGCTTTACGTGTTCAGCCAGGTGAACCGTTTCTATCTTGGAGACCTGACACCGGAACGCAGTTTGTTTCGCCGTCTGCTTGAATCGGGTCTCCAGGTGTTTGCCGTCAGCTGGAAAAACCCCACGTCAGACGATCAGCATCTGTCGCTCTCAGACTATGCCCGTGCGGTCCGGGAGGCTGTAGAAGTGAGCGGCAAAATTGCTGATTCCTCGACGGTTGATCTGATGGGTTTGTGTGCTGGTGGGGTCACGTCTGCCACCGCAGCGGCACTGGAACAATCGTTTGAAGGGAGTGACGTCCGCATTGGATCGTTGTCACTGTTCGTCTCGATTCTGGACAACCGTCCGGGTGAAAGTGATTTCAGTTTGTTTGCAACCGATGAGACGGTCGCAGCGCAGAAAGCCAAGGTACGCTCCCAGGGATATGCGAACGAAAGAGACATCCTGGAAATGTTCGCGATGTTGCGCCTGGATGAAAGCGTGTTCAGCTTTGTCAGAAGTAACTACTTTCGCGGAGAAAACCCACCTGCACACCCACTGCTCTTCTGGTCGATGGATTACACGCGTGTACCCGCAGAGATGCAGTGCGATTTCATCGACCTGTCCCATACGAACGATCTCGCCACGGGTCGATTGGAAATCGAAGGCAAAACGCTCTCACTCGAAAATATCAGCTACCCGGTTTATGTGATGGCCGGGTCGACCGATCACATTACACCCTGGCGGGCCTGTTACCGCAGCGCACATCTGTTCGGATCTGAACCACGGTTTGTGCTCACCAATCAGAACCATACACAGACGATCAGCGCTAAGCCGAATCGGCATCTGAGGTACTGGACGAATGAAGAACTACCGGCTGATGCGGATGCGTGGCTCGAAGGCGCAGACGAACACGAGGGAGACTGGCGCCAGGATTGGATAGATTGGCTGAAGGGCCATTCGGGGCAAAAGCCAGCCCCGGAGGGCTGCGGGTCCGGTGAGTTTGCGGCGCTTGGGGAAGCGCCGGGGACTTACGTTTACGAATAAGGAGGAGAGAGTGGGAGACATTGCTTTCGAAGGCTTGAACGGCAAGGTCGCCGTTGTAACAGGAGCGGGACGCATGCGCAGTATCGGGCGTCCTATTGCGATTGAGCTCGCGAGGGCGGGGTGCAATATTGTGCTGACTGGCACGGGTCGAGCGCCTGAACACTATCCGGAAGACGAAAGAGCGGCGGGGTGGCGTGACATAGAAGCAGTTGCCGACGAGGTACGCGCGGAGGGTGCGGAAGCATTTCCGGTTGTCAGCGATGTCGCGGATGACCGGGCGGTAGATGAACTCGTACAGCAGACCCTCGAGAGATTTGGGCGTGTTGACTTCATCGTCAACAACGCTGGTGCCGCGAGAGGCTCCGATCGGGTGCCCGTGGTGGAATTGACCAGCGAAGACTGGCACAAGGTCATCAACGTCAACCTGACGGGCACTTTTTACATGAGCCGCGCTTTTGGGCGTGCACTGATCGATCAGAATGAAGGTGGCGCGATCGTCAACATATCCAGTATTGCGGGAAAAATGCTGCCACCGAACACTGCTGCCTACGCTGCCAGCAAAGCCGGTATACAGGCGCTGTCAGCATCGATGTCGCGGGAAATGGGGAGATACAACGTACGGGTGAATACCATCTGTCCGGGGATCATCGATACCTACCGCATGGACGACATAGGGCGCGGTGAGGCGTGGGAGGCGATGCTGAAGATGATACCGCTCGGTCGACCGGGTTACGGCGAAGACATTGCTCATATGGTGACGTTTCTCTGCAGCGATCAGGGAAGCTGGATAACCGGTCAGGCGTACAATGTGGACGGTGGAACAGTCGTACAACACTAACAACTAAAAAAAGGGGGAAGGAATGCGTTTGGAAGGAAAAAGTGCCGTCATTACAGGGGGTGCCAGCGGCATGGGTCGTTCAACGGTGCTGCGTTTCGTTCGGGAAGGGGCACGTGTTGTGATCGCGGACTTCAACGAGGCAACGGGTCATGAAGTGCTCAACGAGTGTCAGAATGACGGCTACGGAGATCAGGTTCGATTCATCAAGACAGACGTCGCTTCAGAAGGTGACATTGAAGCGATGCTCGGTCTTGCCGTTCAGGAATTCGGCAAGCTGGACATCCTCTTCAACAATGCGGGTGTGGGTGGCGCGATCGGACCGATGACAGAAACCACTGTTGAAGCCTGGGACTACACAATGGATGTCCTCGCCAAAGGTGTCTTTTTAGGCATGAAACATGCGGCGAGGATAATGCAGGACCAGGGCAGTGGCGGGTCCATCATTAACACGGCATCTATAGCCGGGCTGAGTGGCGACGGCGGACCAATGGTTTATTCGGCTGCGAAAGCGGCAGTCATCAGCCTGACCAAATCAGCTGCTGTTGAGCTTGCACGAGACCACATCCGCGTCAACGCCATCTGTCCGGGCTTTATCCTCACGCCACTTGCGGCGGGGGATCGTATTGAAGAATCTCAGGACCGATTTGCGCAGTCCCAACCCTGGCCTGAATTCGGAGACGGTGATCACATAGCGGGTGCCGCTTTGTTTCTCGCAACGGACGATGCCCGGTTTGTCACCGGGGAATCGATTGTCGTCGATGGTGGTCTGACAGCCGCTGGCCCGGAACTTTCAAAACGGTTTCCGCGTTCATCAGCCAGGGATTCAAAGGTGAGCGGCGTTACGAAGGGGACAACCGGGGAAGCGCCGGACATTCGTCGTCTGGAGGAATAGCCCTGGATACGGCTTGAATTCAGGCTGCGTTCTTTCGCCGATCGCGGCGGTGGCGACGGTCTGCTTCGAACCACGCCCGGGCGGGTAAACCGTGATCGACGTCGCGCCTGATTTCCTGGCGTCGGTCTTCAAAATGTCTGTAGCGGCACTGGCAGGTGGAAGGGTTGCTGCAGCCGCCCAGAGGGAGCTGAGGTGCGTGTGCAGCCAGAAATTTCTTGTTTTCTATCCGCCGGGCGGCCGGACAGGCGTCCACCCGGCTGTAGACAGAAACAGCCCGGTAGGGGTGTGTTGTTCTTGCCGGTCCCTGCCTGCCCTTTCTTGTGTTCCGCTTTAAGAGGTTACTAACCCAGGCAAATGCCATGTGAAATCCTTCCCTGTATGGCTGTCAAGATAGTTGCAGAGGAATCAATCTGCAATAGGTAGTCACCGCAAACCCGGGACAGTATCTCGCCACACTATTTCAGGTTGATGAGTACCACAGGGCTTTCACGCCAGCCGTAGCGAACGGATTTGGCTTCGACGGCCATTCCAGGCTCGACAGCCAGGGGTCGTTGGTAGAGCAGCCAATGATCGCTATCCGGTGTCCGATAGCCGATTGAAGCGCCTATTGGGTTCGTGAGAGTGAGGAAGTCCCCGTCGACTGTATACTCTACGGCGGGTGTGCTCGGGATCTCCTCGTCTCTCAGCAGCGATGAGCGAAGCTCATTTTCCGGCTGTACAGATGTATCCCCAACAACATCGAGAAAACCGAGCAGTGACTTCCGCAGGCGAGCCAGCGTCGCCCGGTGTCTGGGATCGTCGGCGAGGTTGTTGATCTCGTGCGGATCCGATCTGGTGTCATACAGCTGGTGTTGGCCAACCGGTTCAAACCAGCGTTTTTGGTCTGGGGTGAGCTGCCCCGCGCGCCACGCTTCCCGCATGGCGCGAGTCATATCAAGGTTGTCGCGGTATTCGAGCGGATGGCCGCCCGGTACCTCGGGGTACCAGCTTCGGATGTATTTGAACCGGTTGTCCCGGATAGCCCGCTGCCTGTCCATGACCTCATCAATGCGATCGCGTCCAGCAAAAACAAACTCACGTTCTTCTCCGAAGATTGATTTGCCATGGAAGTGCGAGGGTACTTCGACCCCCGCGAGTTCCAGAATGGTCGGTGCGAGGTCGACAAATGAGACCAGCCGGTTGTTCTCAGTCAGATCGGAGAGATGCCGCAGATCCGATGGCAGGCTCAGGAGGAATGGAACGTGGAGCCCTGAGTCATACAACTCGCGTTTGGCACGGGGCAAGCCATCACCGTGATCGCTGGTCCAGATCACGATGGTGTTCTCCAGCTGACCGTCCTGAGCCAGAGCGTTCAGGATCTCGCCAACCTGTCGATCCATCAACGCGATGTTGTCGTAGTGACGAGCCATGTCTGCCCGGACACTGGGCAGGTCCGGGTAATAAGGTGGCAGATCGACATCTTTCGGATTGGTTATCGATTCGGCGACCACGTTCCCGCGTTTTCTGAAAATCTGGGTGTTGCGGTGGGCTTCGGAATGGGCAGGTCCGGTGGGTCGCATCACACCGCTCTCGTGTGTGGCGATAAAATTCACCAGGCCAAAAAACGGTTGCCCGGGTTTCGCGTTACGCCATGCGGTGGGTGCTGCGCCGTCAGCGTCCCACAACGTAAATGGGCCGGATCCTGCCCGAATACCGCTGAACTGATAATCGAGCTTTGTATCCGTGTAGGTGTAGTAGCCAGCTTTGCGCAAAAGCTCCGGGAACGCCCGCAGCTCAGGTGGTGGCAGCGCCAGATAGGGGCCGAGCGGCCCCGTCGATGTACGCATGTGTTGCGCAGCAAAGGTGAATTGGTATTGCCCGGTGATCAGTGCAGCGCGGCTGGGTGCGCAAACGCCTGCCGTCGTAAAGACGTTCGTGAACTTTGTGGACACACTCGCCAGCGCATCCAGGTTGGGAGTGTGTGCCAGGTTGTCTCCCCATGCCCCGATGCGAGGACTCAGATCTTCAGCAACGAGGAGCAGGATATTGGGCTGGTGGGCGATACCGGGCAGGGGCAGGACCCAGAGAACCAGATAGATCAGGCGCGTTTTCACAGGTAGAAGAAGTCGAGTACCCATGTAAGGGTAGCCCACATCAGGATTGTCAGCGGAACGCCCACTTTGACAAACTCCCGGAAGGTATAGTCGCCTGCGCTCATGACGAGCAGGTTTGTCTGATATGCCATCGGTGTTGCAAAACTCATGTTTGCACCGAAGAGGACCGCCAGCACAAACGGTTCAGCGGGCAACTGCATCGCTTCGGCGATACCAATGCCAATCGGCGTACCGATCACCGCAGCGGCGTTATTGCTGACAACATTTGTGAGGAGCGCAAGCAGCAGCATTAAGGCTGAGAGAATTACAGTGGGCGAAGCGCCCTCAGTCAGGTAGAGAAAAATTCCTGTGACAAACTCAGTGGCACCCGTTGTCTGCAGAGCCAGGCCAAGCGCGAGACTCGCAGCGACGATGAAATAGACAGACGGGCTGAGAGCGCGAATTGCGCCGCCAATGCGAAGGCAACGCGTGGCGAGCATGACCGCACAGCCGGTAATTGCGGCGATAGCGATTGGCATTATTCCGGTTGCCGCCAGGAAGATCACCACTGTCAGTATCGAGAGCACAAGTGGCGCCTTTTCGGACGTCGGCAGTTCAATGGTACTGTCGAGAACCAGGAATTCTGTTGATCCTTTGAGACGGCGCAGCTGGTCCTTGGCACCCTGAACCAGAAGGACGTCTCCTGGCTGGAGAATAACCTCGTGTATCTCTTCTTTCGGCCGCCAGATATCTTTGCCAGCGCGGTGCAGGGCGAGGACGGCTAGCTGATAGCGGTCCAGGAACCGGGTAAACGCTAGATTTGCACGATCAAGTGAAGAGCCTTGCACCACCGCAACTTCAGCCAGGGTCTGGTTTTCAGCGAGTAACGGGTGTTCTTCGTCTACGGGCGTTTCGCCGGTATACAGGACACCGCGCAAGGCTTCTTCGTAAGATTTGAGATTTTGCGGCGTATCGCGAACACGCACCCGGTCCCCGGCACGGAGCGTCACGTCGGGCAACGGCATGACAATCGTCTCGCCACGCCTTACACGTATGACCTTCATGTCCCCGCCTGTCAGGGCAACAGCTTCTGCAAGCGTTTTGTCTACAGCGGTTGAATCATCCGGCAGTAGTATCCTGGCTTCGAAGATCCGCGGCTCCGGGTTTTGCAGGGTTGAAGTCCTGTCGGGAAGAAGCCGTGGCGCGATCAGCCACAGGTAGAAAATTGCGACAGAAGCTGCAATTGAAGCGGGAAGCACAAAATCGAACATCCCGAATTCCTCGAGGCCGAGGTCTTCGGCGACACTGACAACCAGAAGGTTGGTCGAAGTCCCAATTGTTGTGGTCATGCCTCCAAGCAGCGTCGCGAAGCCCATAGGCATCAAGACACCATTTGGAGAGATGTTGTTGCGCAAGCAGACGCTGATGAGGATGGGTAATAACAGGACAACAATTGGTGTGTTGTTGACGAATGCCGACAGGACAACCGCCACGATGAGCGTGACAAGGAGCGACAGGAATGGCGCCTGGGCCCACAGACGGCTCAGCATGCGCCCCACCGGTTCGAGTGCACCGGTCTGAACCAGGCCCTGCCCGAGAACCATGAGCGCGCAGACCGCGATCAGCGCCTGATGGGCGAAGCCATAGAAAAGGGTAGTGGGATCAAAGTCAGCATACGGGAACAGCGTAAACAGGGTCGCCAGAAACACGAGAATGCCGAGTGAAGTGATTTCCAGGGGCCAGCGTTCTTTGCTGAAAAGGTAGAGCGCCACAACTGTTGTCAGCAGCATGATCGTGGCATGCACGTTGGGGAGTTCGGGGAAGTCAGTCATCCGTGACGTCTAGCCGGGTGATGATGTCCTTCAGAGCCTCCAGCTGGTGTTCCCGCCACGAGATTTCCATTTTGTTGTCGGATTTGTCTTCCCTGAGAGAATCAATTTCTGCTTCAAGCTTCTCACACTGTTGCCGGAAACGCTCGATACGTGCTGCTAGTTCAGCTTTATCGAACATGATCTTCTCGGCATCGCCGCTCGGTTCGTGGTTGAACACGTGAGTAGGTTCCGGAATGACGGTTGATTCCGGATGTAGCGGTCTTTGGTTCATGATCGACGGAGTCATGACTTCGATGGCATGGTCGTGCAGCGTATCCAGCACATGCCCCCGGAGTTCACTGCGTTTACTGACAATCTTGCCGACGTCTTCCAGGAAACCCGTCACCCGGTAGGTCAGGGCATGGTCGCCTATTTCCATGACGTGGACGAACGGATCAGTCAGTTCTGCTTTCGTTGCAGCTTCGATGAGCAGCGGGGTAACCGTGTGACGATTGACTTCGTAGCCGAGCGCCAATTCGGCTGATACGAGCGTGCCCGTCTGATCGACAACCTTCACCGGGTTTGTAATCAGATAAAGATTCGGGAGCGTGACCAGGTCCCGGTCTTCACTCTGGATTTCGGTATGCAGCAGCGTCTTGCTGGTCACCCTGCCGAACTGGTCCTGGACCCGTATGAAGTCACCGGTGTGAAAACCGCCGGTTGCTTTGAGCATCAACCCGGCCATCGCGTTGCTGACGAATGTAGTGGATGAAAGGGCGATGACAGTCGTCAAGACGATCCCGAAAAGACTGAGAAGCTGCCCCCGGGTTTCGACGCTGAACGGAAGAACGAGGACAAGAATGACGAGGGCGACAATTGTGAGACCCACATAGGAGAGTTGCCGGTAAAGCCGGTTCTGAGGCTGGTTGGCGAAAGTTTTGCCCAGCAACCAGTATGCAATCCCGACGGTCAACACGGTCAGGAGCAGGGGGGTTCCCCACTCGATCAGGTTACGCAGCTCAAAGTCCATTGGACCATTGTACTGTCGTAGGGCGTTGAGAGGAGATTCCTGGGTAAATATATGTTCCCCCTCACAATCCGGGAAACGCGTGTTTGCAGGCAGATATGCCCGGTGATACATTGCGCCCCCATGAACGCAGTGAACGCAATCAACTACACAACCACGACCACCCCGACCCTGAGTTGGGTGAGTCGGCGCGAGTAACAGAAAAACCCCTGCGGCGACTCTCCAGGTCGCCGCTCCAGCATCAAACCCCGGACGGCGACGCCCCCGGGGTTTTTTGTTTGTGCCTGGTTGGCCTTAATCGGTAAAGAAGCAGGTGAACAGTATGGCGGTTTTTGAACATAGCGGTGATCTTGAAGCTCACGATGAGTTGTATCGCGTCCGGCACAGCCTGGCCCATGTCATGGCACAGGCGGTTCTGGAGATGCGACCGGGCAGTACCCTTGGATTTGGACCCCCAGTCAGCGACGGGTTTTACTACGATTTCATTTTGAGTGAACCCATCACCGAAGAAGATTTTCCTGAGCTGACACGGTGCATGAAGAAGATCCTCAAGAAGGGTCAGAGATTCGATCTTGAGGTGTTGGACAGAGATGATGCGCTGGCCAGGCTCGATGAAATGGGGGAACCGTACAAAAGGGAGTACGGCGAGGAGCTCATTCGGAAACACAGTCTCGACGGTCTCTCTTTTTATCGCAACGGCCCGTTCCTGGACATGTGTGAGGGTCCGCATGTGGATACCACGCGCGATATCCCGCGGGATGCATTCAGGATACGTTCGGTCGCCGGTGCCTATTGGCGTGGTAATTCCGACAACGTGATGATGACCAGGATCTATGCCTGGGCATTTCTCGATAAAAAAACGCTGGAATCGCATGTAGAAGCGTATGAGCAGGCGCTCGCCCGTGACCACAAAAAGCTGGGGCGTGAACTGGACATATACGCCATCGACAACGATATTGGAAAGGGGCTGCCGTTGTGGCTACCCAATGGGACCGTTATTCGTGAGGAACTTGAAAACCTTGCGAAAGAACTCGAGTTCAAGGCAGGGTTTCAGCGTGTGGCAACGCCTCACCTCGCAAAAGAATCGCTCTACCGCACGACAGGTCACCTCCCGTATTACGCGGAAGACATGTACCCACCGATGGAACTATTTGAAGCGGCCGAAGATGAAGAAGGCGCGGAGCGGCGAATAAAAGAGGCATATCGCCTGCGTCCCATGAACTGCCCGCACCACCACAAGGTGTTTGCGGCGCAACCGCGGAGTTACCGGGATCTGCCTCTGAGGCTTGCAGAATACGGACAGGTATACCGATTCGAAGACTCCGGCGCGGTAGGTGGATTGGTGCGTGTTCGTGGTATGGCGATGAACGATGCCCACATTTACTGCACCGAAGAGCAGATCAAAGACGAATTCAAAGCTGTGATCAAAATGTCGCAGGAAGCTTATCGGGTCCTTGGCCTTGATGATTTCCAGATTCGTCTCTCACGGTGGGATCCGGAGGATCCTAAAGGCAAAGATAAATACGTGGATAATCCTCCGGCCTGGGAAGCGTCCGAGGCGTTGCTGGTGGAGGTGCTCCAGGAACTGGGCGTCAACTACAAGGAGGGAGTAGGTGAAGCAGCGTTTTACGGTCCCAAGCTCGACTTTCAGTTTGTTACGGTGACGGGCCGGGAAGAGAGCGTTTCAACGGTTCAGCTCGATTTTGCTGTCCCGGAGCGTATGGGCCTGACGTACGTCGGCCCGGACGGCGAAGAGCACACGCCATACTGCATTCACCGTGCCCCGTTCAGCACTCACGAGCGGTTTGTGGCTTTTCTGATTGAACACTATGGCGGCGCTTTTCCGACGTGGCTGTCACCCGTTCAGGTCCAGATCCTGACGGTGTCCGAGCGGTTTGACGATTACGCGTCAGGGATTGTTGATCGCCTGCGCGCTCAGATGGTGAGGGCTGAGGTAGCGCCGTCGAACGATACGCTGCCGAAGAAGATCCGTCAGGGTACAACTCGCAAGATACCGAACCTGTTGATTGTAGGAGAACGGGAAGCCGCTGAAGGTACGGTGACGCTGCGCCGCTACGGCCATAAGGACCAGCAGACCATGGCGGTTGCGGTCTTTGAGGAAGCGTTGCTCAGAACGATTCGTGAGCGAAAGCTGGAGTTCGACCTGGGGTGACAGAATCGCGGCTAAAGCCGCTCCTACAGTTCAAAACCCAGGTTAACTAGCCCCCGGAACGGGCTTGCTGCCGATCGACAGACGTCTCCGCACTGATTGGCGTTGCTGGTGGCAGGTTTTCCAGTGCTGCAATCTGCGTGGTCAGACCAATCAGATCGAGGATAATCCTGCCCGTTTCTTCGAGCATGGCATCATCTTCGACGGCCTCTATGTCGTCAGTTTCAGGCTTTGCGTCTTCCGTTGCGATGCCCGCGTGGTCCGTGCTCTCGCCTTCAGCTTCCTGAAGTTCCTCGAGATGATCGAGAGATTCTGCCAGCGGTTTCCCCTTTGCTTCCCGCAAATTGTTTTCAAGTGCCAGTCGCCAGTCGTCGTCGCTTTTCTTTTCGTTGCGCCGTTCCGATTCGTTCAGGGACAGGTGGGTCCGGGCTGCAGCTTCTTTCCCTTTTGCCGCGAGAGACCTGAAGTAGTTGAAGTCGATATTGTCGGCTGTGCGCAGGTCGTGCCGTTTGCGCAGTTCCCCCAGCAGCGGTCCGAGCTGTGTGGACTCATCGTAGATGGCGGGCTGAATCATGTCCCACGGCATTGCGTCTTCAAGGGAGCTCTCGCCAATCTCGTCCGCGTTGTACACCTCGGGAAACGTCACGTCAGGAATGATGCCCTGATGCTGTGTACTCTGGCCGGACACGCGGTAGAACTTGGCTGCGGTGATTTTGAGCTGCCCCCTGTTGAGTGGGATCAGCGTCTGTACAGTACCTTTGCCAAACGTCTGGCTGCCAACGATGACGCCGCGGCCATAATCCTGGATTGCGCCTGCAAAAATCTCTGATGCGGAGGCGGAGAGCCGATTGACCAGAACGGCCAGGGGGCCTTCCCAGGCGGTGGAGTTGTCGGTGTCTGCATAAACGTTAGGTCGCCGACGGGCTGATTTAACCTGGACCGTCGGACCCGATTCGATGAACAACCCGGTGAGACTGTCGGCTTCCTGGAGAGACCCGCCACCGTTGTTGCGCAGATCAATAATGAGCCCGTCAATGCTCTCTGCTTTGAGCTGGCTGATCAGTGCTCGCACATCACGGGTTGTGCTTCTGTAGTTCGGATCTCCCTGCTGGCTTGCCCGGAAGTCGACGTAAAATGTCGGGACATCAACGACACCAATGCGGTAGTCCCTGTTGGGGCCGCTCAGCGTGAGCAGTTTGGCCTGTGCGGCCTGTTCTTCGAGTTTGACGGTGTTGCGTGTGATGGTCACTACTTTGCTCGTGTCGTCTTCCGCTTCAGCAGGAATGACCTCGAGACGTACGACGGAATCTTTCGG
>JANQFF010000489.1 GCA_028277965.1 Pseudomonadales bacterium | reverse complement strand
GATGTGAATTTCACCGTTGAAGAACAGCCGTCCGGCAGCGTGTCAGCGACCGTCGGCTACTCGCAGGGATACGGCCTGATCCTCGGAGCCAACTACCAGCAATCAAACGTCCTCGGCAGCGGGAACAGTCTCGGGTTTGGCGTCAGCGCTTCACGTTTCCAGAAGTCTGCCAGCTTCAATTTCTTCGACCCCTATTTCACACTGGATGGCATCAGCCGCGGGTTTACGGTCTTTGCCCGGCGCCTGGATTTCGATGAAGGAAACATTGCGGAATACGCAACAGATTCGGCTGGCGTGGGCGTCAATTTTGGCTTTCCGATTGGGGAGACGCAGAGGATTCAGTTCGGGCTGACTGCGGAATGGACGGAGATAACAGAGGGCTTTTTTGCAGCCCAGGAGATTTCGGACTTTATCGACGAGAACGGCGAAGAAGCCATCAATTTCAAAACCAATCTCGCCTGGTCGAGTTCGACACTGAACAGGGGCCTCTTCCCTGATCGTGGGGCTGCCCAGAGCCTGGCCCTGGAATTAGCCGTTCCTGGCAGCGATCTGCAGTTCTACAAGCTGGTTTACTCTGCTGAACGCTACTTTCCGATCACCAATAGCTGGACGCTGCGACTGCGCACGGAACTGGGTTATGGCGATGGTTACGGCTCGACTGACCGTTTACCGTTTTATGAGCACTTCTACTCAGGTGGTTTCGGTTCGGTTCGAGGATTTGAGAACTCCTCGCTCGGGCCCCGTGCCACACCCCCGTTTGCAAGAGACAGCGATGGCAACATAATTGTTGACGCGGATGGTAATCCAACCTTCCTGCGGTTCCGGCGTGATGACGACCCGATTGGCGGGAACGTTCTTGTCGAAGCAGGGGCTGAGCTCATCTTTCCTTTCCCGTTTGTGGACGATAACCGACAGTTCCGTCCGGCGTTCTTCCTGGACGTGGGTAATGTTTTCAACTCGGAATGCCCCTCAGTCAGCGTCAACTGTTTCGACTTTTCGATTGACGACCTGCGTTATTCCGTCGGATTTGGGGTCACCTGGCTGACTGGTCTCGGACCGATGACGTTCAGTGTAGCGGTGCCATTCCAGACGGAAGACTTCGACGAAGAAGAGCGATTTCAATTTGAACTTGGACGCACATTCTGAGGTAGAATGCGCGCCTTTTAGCCTGTCTTGCGCTGGGAGTAAGAATGAAAAACAGATTCCAAACGTTCATGTGCGCTGTCGCGCTGCTGTTGGCAGGCAGTGTGTCTGCGGCGGATCTCAACATCGTGGTGCTTGATTCAGTGCGGGCCATCCTCGAGACCGAGGAAGCACAGACCCTGATAGAGGCAGCCAACAAAGAAATGGAACCGGAACAGGAAGATCTGCGGTCCATGGCTGAGGAAGCCCAGGCACTGACGAGTCGGCTGCAGACAGACGGTGAGGTCATGAGCGATGCCGAAAAGCGGAAGGTTCAAAAGGACATTGAAGATATTCGTATCGACCTCGAGTTCCGCAGCCAGAAACTCCAGAAAGACGCCCAGGACAAGCGCAACGAGATACTGCAGGTGCTTGCGCCGAAGTTCGAAAAAGTACGGCGTGATCTGATCGAGGCGCAACAGATAGACATTATCCTCGCACCCGGTGCACTCGCGTATGTCAATCCGCGTCACAACATCACACGGCGTATCACCGAAAAAATGAACGAGCAGCAGGACTGAACAGGCATCATCAGCCGGTAGCGGGGAATTGCCAGACAAAAGAATCACGGTCGACGAGATAGCGCGGCATGTAGGCGCGCGCGTCGAAGGTGATGGCGATCTCATCCTTCAGGGTCTGGGTAGTCTGGGCAAGGCACAGCCGGGCGAGCTCAGTCACCTCTCATCTCCCGCATACCGGCAGGATCTTGCGAACACGAAAGCGGGAGCCGTCATCCTCAAAGAAGAGGACCTGGGGGATTGTCCTGTTACCAGCATCGTTGCTGATAATCCGTATCTTGCGTTTGCCCGTGCAAGCCAGCTGTTTGCACCTGATCACACTCTTGCCGGGGGTATTCATCCGTCTGCGGTCATCGATGCTTCGACGGAGGTTCATACCTCCGCCCGTATCGGTCCAGGTGTCACAATCGGAGCTGATACAAAAGTAGGGGAGAACGTCTGTATTTACCCGGGAGTGAGTGTGGGTAACCGCTGTTACCTCGCTGAGTCGGTTGTTCTTCACAGCAACTGCACGATCTACAGTGACGTCACGATGGGCGCACGGACTGAAGTCCACAGCGGGGCGGTGATAGGTGCTGCGGGATTTGGATATACGCCCGCTGAGGACGGCCGTCTCGAAGAGATCGCTCAGCTTGGCGGTGTCACAATCGGGTCTGATGTCAGTATCGGGGCATGTACGACAATTGACTGTGGTGCCATCGATGACACCGTGGTTGAAGACGGAGTCAAAATCGACAATCAGTGTCAGGTCGGTCACAACTGCCACATCGGTGCCCACTCGATGTTGTGCGGAATGGTTGGGCTCGCAGGGAGTACACGCCTCGGCAGACACAATGTATTTGCGGGTGGTGCGGGTGCTGGAGGAGACCGGCCCGTTGAAACCTGCGATGGCGTGATGGTGTCTGCACGAACGGTAATCACCCAATCAGTGGACAAGCCTGGTATATACTCGGGCACTATCCTGTTTCACGAACACTCGAAGTGGCGACGCAACGCGTTACGTTTTACCGGCCTCGATGAACTCTTTCGACGGGTCGGCAAACTCGAACGCGGGCAAGAATAGACAATGACGGACACGGATCAGACCAAATACATCACGGAACTTTTCGACTACCTTCCTCACAGGTATCCGTTTCTTCTGCTGGACCGGGTGACCGGACTGGTTGTTGGCGAAGAGGTACGTGGCTACAAAAACGTGACCGTTAATGAAGCCATGTTCAACGGCCACTTTCCCGGCCAGCCGATTCTCCCCGGTGTTCTCATTCTCGAAGCCATGGCGCAGCTCTCCGGTGTGCTGGCGTTTGAAACCAAGGGAACCCGGCCTGCTGACGGGGTCACCTATCTTTTCGGTGGAGTGGAAAAAGCCCGATTCCGAAGACCCGTTGTACCAGGCGACCGGCTCGACGTGACCAGCCGGATATTGGCGGATCGCCGCATCATGATGAAGTTCGAGTGCGAGGCATACGTTGACGAGGAGCTTGCCTGCTCGGCGGTGCTTTCAGTGGTAGAGCAGCGAAGTGATTGACGGGCGCGCAATTGTCGATCCGTCCGCGACGGTTGGCGACAACGTTTCCATCGGGCCGTGGACGTATGTAGGGCCGGACGTCGAGATCGGTAATGACGTGACGATTGCGTCACATGTGGTGTTGCGCGGACCCTCGAAGATTGGCGATAAGGTACGGATATACCAGTTTGCGACTGTTGGCGAAGACACCCCCGCGTTTGCATACGAAGGTGAAGAGACCTTTCTCGAAGTCGGCGAAGGAACCGTCATTCGTGAAGGTGTAACCATCCACCGTGGCATGAGTCAGGGTGGGATTGGCCGTACGCAGATCGGTCAACACTGTCTCCTGATGGCGTATGTACACGTCGGTCACGACTGTGTAGTTGGAGACCACGTCATCATGGCCAACAACGCATCTCTTGCGGGTCACGTGGAAGTCGGCGATCACGCCAACTTCGGTGGTTACAGCGGCATACCGCAGTTCCGTAAGGTTGGTGCGTATACACATATCGCTGCCATGAGCCTGGTTCTGAAAGACACACCGGCCTATATGACTGTAAGCGGCAACCCCGCGTTTGCGATCGGATTGAATCTCGAAGGGATGAAACGACGGGGTTATGAGAAAGACACCATCGCTGCGCTGCGTCAGGCCCACAAAACCGTCTACCGCAAGGGTTTGAGAGTCGAAGAGGCGCTCGACGAACTGAAGTCGCTGCGAGAGGAGTATCCCCAGGTGGATCTCTTCGCTCAATCAATCGAAGCTTCTGAGTGGGGGATCATCCGCGGCCGTACGAAGGACTGATGAACGAAGCGCAGCCGCTGGTTCTCGGTATGCTGGCGGGAGAAGCGTCCGGCGACAATCTGGGTGCCGGTCTCATGGAGTCGCTCAAGCGGGAAGCGCCTGATAGGGATATCCGGTTTGTGGGTGTTGGTGGTGACAGAATGCTCCGGGAAGGTCTGGAGAGTCTCACACCCATGGAAGCGTTGTCGGTGAACGGGTTCCGTGAACCCATCCTGCGCCTCCCGGATCTGTTGCGCATATTCCTGGCGCTCCGCAAAGAAATGCTTGCCCGGAAAGTGGACGCTTTTATCGGCGTGGATTTCAATGTGTTCAATTTCCTGCTCGAGAGATCTCTCAAGAAACGGGGGATCAGAACGGTTCATTACGTATCGCCATCTGTATACGCATGGCGCTCCGGTCGTACGAGCCGCATCGCCCGGTCCGCGGATCTGCTCTTATGCCTGTATCCTTTCGAACCGGCTTTCTACACCAATGAAGCCATAGAAGCTGTTTTTGTGGGCCACCCCCTTGCCGATGCGATTCAGGCTGAGGACAGCGAACCGGCCGCGCGCTCAAATGCGCGTATCCCGCTAGGGGTTCCCGAAGATCATATCGTTCTGGCCGTATTGCCTGGCAGTCGCAGGAGTGAGGTCGATCTCTTAATTGATGACTTTCTCGAAGCGGCCCGCCTGTTTGCTTCGAAGTGTGAGCAGCCAGTAACGGTTGTCATTCCCTGTCCGCGAACTGACCTCCATGCGCTGATCGTTGAGGCGTGCGATCGATATCCTGAGCTTTCGGTCAAAGTCATTAACCAGCCGGGACGACCCGCGCTGACAGCTGCGGATGTTGCACTGGTGAAAGCCGGAACCAGCACCCTGGAAGCGACACTTCTGCACTGTCCCATGGTCGTCAGCTATCGGCTTGGAAACGTCTCTGCTTTTTTCGCCCGCCGGCTGGTCAGAACTCCGCATGTGGCACTGCCGAACATCCTTGCAGGTGAGATGCTGGTGCCCGAGCTGTTGCAGGAAGCTGCAACCCCGGCTGCCCTCGCGGAGGCGCTCGGCCAGGAGTTGGGCGCTCGTTCAGAGCGCCGGCAAAGATTTGAACAGCTTCATGAGTCGTTGCGCGGCGATGCTGATGCCAATGCCGCGAAAGCCGTGTTACATTTACTGGATGCCTGAGACGGTCAAGCCGACCTACGAACAACTCGATCTCGTCCCGGAATTGTCTGATCCGTGGCACCCGTTGCAACCCTCACATCCATTGGAAACAGGTCTGCAGGCCGGGGTTGACGAAGTTGGCATAGGACCGCTTGCAGGGCCCGTGGTTGCAGGTGCGGTTCTCCTCGACCCGAACCGCCCGATCGCGGACTTAGGCGATTCCAAAACACTGACGCCGAAACGGCGAAAAGAACTTGCGGGTGAGATCCGGGCGAAAGCGCTCGCGTGGTCTCTGGGGTGGGCTGAAGTTGACGAGATCGATCACATCAACATACTGCGCGCCAGCCATCTGGCGATGCAAAGAGCGGTGGACAGTTTGTCCCAGAAACCGACGATGGTGCTGGTTGATGGAAACAAGACACCGGTGTTGCCGTTCCCGTCTGTCGCTGTGATTCAGGGTGACCGGCGGGTCCCGCAGATTGGTGCCGCATCGATCATTGCGAAGGTGGCGCGGGACAATTTCATGTGTGACCTCGACCGTCAATATCCAGGGTACGGATTCAGCCAGCACATGGGTTATCCAACGAAAAAGCACTTCACCGCGCTCAGGCAACTCGGGGCCACGCCTGCACATCGCAGGAGTTTTGCACCGGTTCGTGACGTGCTCGAGAACACGGATCCCGAACAGAGCACACTGTTTGCGGAAGTTAAGCCTGCATGACCGGCTTCGTTCACCTGCATGTGCATACCGAGTACTCCCTCAAGGACGGCCTCATCAAGGTCAAAGACCTGGTCAAACGGTGTGCGGCTGAATCTGTACCTGCCGCGGCGGTAACGGACGCGGGTAATCTCTTTGCACAGATCAAGATGTTCCAGGCGGCGGTAGATGCCGGAATCAAACCCATTGTCGGAGCTGAACTGCTCGTCAGAGGCAGCAACCATAAAGATGAGGAAGATGGCCTCAGAATTGTAATGCTGGCCATGAACGAAACCGGATACGCGCACCTCATCAGCCTTGTTTCGCATGCTTACACGGACAGCGGCACCCGTGGTGTGCTGCTTGAAGAAGAAGTTTTTGCCAGGAGTGCGGGGCTGATAGTTCTGTCTGGCGGCGTGAGAGGTCATCTGTGGAGTCCCCTCGATCATGACGATGAAGCGGGGTGTCTTGAGCGGGTAAGACGCTGGCAGCAGGTGTTTGGTGACCGGTACTACCTGGAACTGACCCGCACGGGGCGCTCAGGAGAAGCGCAGTTCACGCAAGCGGTTGTGAAGATAGCGGAAGCCACCCAGGCCCCCGTTGTTGCCACGAACGATGTCTGCTTCATGGATCGCGATGACTTCGAGGCGCACGAAACCAGGGTGTGCATCCATGACAGCCGCACTCTCGATGATCCCAGGCGGGAACGTCGCTACAGCGAGGAACAGTATTTCAAAAGCCCGGAGGAGATGACGGAACTCTTCGCTGACATACCTGAAGCGCTTGAAAATGCGGCCATCATCGCAAAGCGGTGTTCCGCCAGAATTCACCTGGGTACGTACCACCTGCCGGAGTATCCCATCCCTGAAGGTCATTCTCTGGAGACCTACCTGGAAGAGAGCGCTCGCCACGGCCTCGATCGACGTTTTTCCGCGAGGGGCCTGCGAGCGCAGGATGCAACTGCGGAAGACTACGCGCAGCGACTCGAGTACGAACTCGATGTCATCAACGCGATGGGTTTTGCGGGCTACTTTCTCATCGTCATGGAATTCATCGCCTGGGCCAAGGCAGAAAAGATCCCTGTCGGTCCGGGACGCGGTTCCGGGGCCGGTTCACTTGTTGCCTATGCTCTCGGGATTACAGACCTCGATCCCCTCGAGTACGATCTGCTTTTCGAGCGGTTTCTGAATCCCGAACGTGTATCCATGCCTGACTTCGATGTTGATTTCTGCATGGAAGGCCGTGACCGGGTCATCCATCACGTCAGTGAAATGTACGGGGCAGACGCGGTCAGCCAGATCATTACTTTTGGCACCATGGCGGCAAAAGCGGTGGTCCGGGACGTGGCCCGGGTGCAGGGAAAACCGTACGGTCTCGCGGACAAGCTTTCCAAACTCATACCTTTCGAAGTCGGCATGACTCTCGAAAAAGCGATGGCTGAAACAGCGGAAATGGCCGAGTTCGTGGCAGATAACGACGAGGTCGGTGAGATCATGGATATGGCGTACAAGCTGGAGGGGATTGTACGAAACGTGGGGCGTCACGCCGGGGGTGTGGTGATTGCTCCGGGTGCTCTCACCGAATATGTACCGCTTTACACTGAAGAAGCCGGCGCCAGTCTCGTATCTCAATATGACAAGGACGACGTTGAACGAGCGGGGCTTGTGAAGTTCGACTTCCTCGGCCTGAAAACCCTGACCATCATCGACTGGACAGTAAGGAATATAAACGCCAGCCGGAGCGAAGCGGATCAGATCAGCATAGAGAGTATTCCACTCGAGGACGGCGCCGCTTTTGAGCTCTTGCGCAACAGCGAGACCACAGGTGTCTTTCAGCTCGAATCACGCGGTATGAAAGATCTCATCACCAAGCTCAAGCCTGACACGATTGATGACATCATTGCACTGGTTGCGTTGTTCAGACCCGGACCACTGCAGTCCGGAGCAGATACTGATTACATCAACCGCAAGCATGGCAGGGAAGCTGTGGTATACCCGCATCCGACTCTCGAAGGGGTGCTCGAGGGGAGCTACGGCGTTGTTCTGTATCAGGAACAGGTGATGCAGATTGCGCAGGAGCTGGCGGGGTTCAGTCTGGGTCAGGCGGATCTTCTAAGGCGCGCCATGGGCAAGAAGAAACCGGAAGAGATGGCGCGAGTCAGAGAGCAGTTTCTGGAGGGTACGTCGCAGAGGGATGTCGACTCCAAACTCGCTAACGAGATTTTCGATCTGATGGAGAAGTTCGCAGGTTACGCCTTCAATAAATCCCATTCGGCAACCTATGCGATCGTCAGCTACCAGACGGCATGGCTGAAGGCGCACTACCCGTCGGAGTTCATGGCGGCCAACCTCTCTGCTGACATGCAGAACATCGACAGGGTTGTGGTTCTGATCGATGAGGTCAGAAGAATGCAGATCCCTGTCATGCCGCCCAGCGTAAATATCAGTGAGTACCGTTTCTCTGTCCAGAACGGCGCGGTTGTCTACGGTCTTGGGGCCGTTCGCGGTGTGGGCGAAGGGCCTGTTGAGAGTATCGTGAAGGCGCGTGCAGACGGCGCTTTCCAGGACCTCACGGACTTCTGCTGCCGCGTCGAATCCCGCAAGGTAAACAAGCGTGTCAACGAAGCACTGATATGCGCCGGAGCTTTCGACGAGTTTGCTCAACCTGGAGAAGATATCAATACGACGAGAGCTCGGTTGCTAGCTGAGTTGGGTCAGGCCATGCACAGCGCGGAGCAGGTTGCACATAACGCGGCGGCGGGTATGGGAGACCTCTTTGGCGGGGTGACGGAGGTCGTGGAAAACTCCCGACAGGCAGTCAGGCCGCTGACGACGCGAGCACGGTTGCAGGGTGAAAAAGAGTCTTTGGGCTTGTACCTCACCGGCCATCCGATCGAAGAATATGAAGAAGAACTTGCCTACATCTGCAAGCGCAGGCTCGCGGATCTGAAAGCGGAAAGAAAATCACAACTGGTCGCGGGAATGGTTGTTGGCACGCGAGTCATGAAGTCGCGCAAGGGAGCGCACATGGCGTTTCTGACAATTGACGATCGTAGCGCACGGCTGGAGGTTTCCCTGTTTCCTGAGACGTACGAGAAGTTCTCGCAGAAAATCAATGGTGATGAGCTGTTGATATTTGAAGGTGAGGTACAGGCAGATGACTACACAGGCGGGCTTTCCATGCGTGTAGAGAAGGTTCTGTCCATAGGTGAGGCGCGCAAACGTTACAGCAGCGGGTTTATCATCGACTTCAGCCAGAGCCGGATGCCGGACGACTTTGTGGCGCGTCTCAAACGTGTGATCAATCCGCACAAGGCGCCGTGGGAAGGTTGCAATATCGCTGTGTTGTATACCGATGCGGGGGTCGTTGCACGCATCTCTCTTGGCGATGAATGGCAGGTTGAAGCCAGTGATGATCTCCTGCGGTCCCTGCGAGAGGAATTCGGCGACTGCGTGCAGCTGGAATACTAGTGTTTCCTGGCGGCTGATCGGATGAACAAAGAGCTCGACGGTCTGTGCGCTGCCCTTGGTCGAGCCCTCGAACAATCTGAACAGCAGCGATTGCTGGTCGGTTACAGCGGGGGGCTCGACTCTACCGCGGTGTTACTGACTGCCCGCGAGTTCGCTGGACGAGCCGGATATCCCCTTGAAGTGATTGCTCTCCATGTCGATCACGGTTTACATGCTGAGTCGACAGCCTGGCGGCGTCACTGCGAGCAGATCGCGGCGCAGCTTGATGTGGAAATCCGGACGTACCAGGGGAGCGTCGCGAGAGAGGGCAATCTGGAAGCCAACGCCAGAGCCGTGAGGTATGGTTTTTTTGTCGACCAGTTGAGGTATGGCGACGTGCTGCTGCTCGGCCACCACCGGCACGATCAGGACGAAACTGTTTTACAGCGGCTGTTCAGCGGACGCGGCGTGTTACCCATGCGTGCCAGGGCGATGTTGGGTGCCGGTGTTCTTCTGCGCCCATTCCTCGCAGTCGAGCCGGAGGAATTGCGTCGTGTTGTAGAGCTTGCCGGGGTTGGCTGGATCGAGGATCCGAGCAATACTGAAACGGAGTTCGACCGGAATTACCTCCGACATGGTGTCCTGCCGGGGTTGCGTAAACGCTGGCCGGGCTTGTCTGCGGCTTTCGAGCGGCTTGCGGAGCGTGACCTGGGACTGACGGAGGCATTACTGCATGCGGTCTCCGGTCTCCCCGATGTTGTGTCAGAGAATCAGTTGCCGGAGCGGAAAGCCGCCCGGCGAGCATGGCTTCGTGCCTACCTGAATGTCAGGGGAGAGTACGATGTGAGCGATCGGGCATTGGATCAGTTTGGGCAAAAGGCGTCCGACGAAGCACGTGTGCTCTCGACCGGAGCCGGAACACTGAGAAGGTATGCGGGCATGCTCTACTTCGAAAGCACCGCATCCAGAAAACTGGCGGCATCGATTGAACCTGGCGAGGCTGTCGAGTTGAGCTATGGGAGGTTGTCAGTGACCGCGGTGACGCCAGGCGCGGCGATGTCAGTACCGGCTCAAAACACCTACGAAATCAGGTACCGCGAAGGTGGCGAACGCGTAAAGACGTCGGAGGGAACCCGCACGTTAAAACAGATTTTCCAGGAAAACCGGGTACCACCCTGGCAGCGGGACGTATATCCGCTCATCTACATTCAAGGTGAGCTGGTGTGCGTACCTGAACTTGCGGTTGCGCAGTTTGATACTGCCGATTTCAGTGACGGTGCGTGTATCGTGTCATTTACGCCGCTTTGAACCTAGCCCCGACAGTGGGGGTGTCGGCAACAAAAATTGGCTCTTGGAGTTGGGTTTTGCTATCGTGCAATCCCATCTCGGATTAGCCCCTTAGTCCTGTTCATCGATGGGTTTGCATGGCGAAATACATATTTGTTAGTGGCGGTGTTGTGTCATCCCTGGGCAAGGGCATCATCACCTCTTCTCTTGCCGCGCAACTCGAAGCCAGGCAGCTCAAAGTCAACATCCTCAAGATGGATCCATACATCAACGTCGATCCTGGGACGATGAGCCCGTTTCAGCATGGCGAAGTGTTTGTGACTGCTGATGGCGCTGAAACCGATCTGGACCTCGGCAACTACGAGCGTTTCTCCAACCTGAGGATGAGCAAGGACAACAATTTCACAACCGGGTCGGTATATGCCGAGGTGCTCAGACGTGAACGTCGTGGTGATTATCTCGGTGGCACGGTCCAGGTCATCCCGCATATTACCGATGAAATCAAACGGCGTATTCGCCTGGTGACTGAAGGTGTAGACGTTCTCATCGTCGAGATTGGCGGAACCGTCGGGGATATTGAATCGCAGCCCTTTCTCGAAGCGATCAGACAGCTGCGGCTGGAGGTCGGTCGGTCGGAAACGCTGTTTGTCCATCTCACGTATGTGCCGCATCTTGCCAAAGCGGGGGAGATAAAGACCAAACCCACCCAGCACTCGGTGAAAGAATTCCGGTCTGCCGGGTTGCAGCCGGACATCCTGATCTGCCGGTCCGAGTACCCGTTACCGCGGGCGGCAAGGTCCAAAATTGCACTCTTTACCAACGTCGAGGAGCGCGCAGTCATATCGAGCTGGGACTTCGAGTCCATATACGAAGCACCGCTCATCCTTCATCAGGAAGGTCTGGATGACTACGTGGTCGACTTTCTCGGCCTCGAATGTGAAGACGTGGATCTGTCTGAGTGGCGAGTTGTCGTGGAGGCGGAGAAACATCCCGAGCAGGAACTCAATCTTGCGTTTGTGGGGAAATACCTGGACCTCCTGGATGCTTACAAGTCACTTGTGGAAGCTGTCAAACATGCAGGCATACAGACACACACGCGTATCAACGTCGACTACATCGACGCTGAAGATCTCGAGCGCGACGGGGTAGCGCGCCTGGCGAGCGCTGATGCGATTCTCGTGCCCGGTGGATTCGGTAGTCGCGGATTCGAAGGGAAGATACTTGCTGCACGTTATGCACGTGAAAACGGGGTTCCCTACCTCGGTATCTGCTACGGTCTGCATGCGGCTATCATCGACGTTGCCCGCAACTGCGTTGGTTTACCCGGTGCGCACAGCACCGAAATCGAAGAGCGGCCCGCAGATCCCGTCATTGGTCTCATTACTGAATGGACAGATGTGGACGGCCGTGTCGAAAAGCGCGAGGCCGACAGCGATCTCGGAGGCACAATGCGTCTTGGAGAACAGGTGTGCGTGCTCAATCAGGGTTCGCTGGCGGAGCGTGTCTACGGTGACAGCGTAGTCCGTGAGCGTCACCGGCACCGTTATGAAGTTAACAACAACTACGTTGAACGACTGGAAGAGCAGGGACTCGTCGTGGCCGGGCGGTCGGAAGACGGAGAACTGGTCGAAATGATCGAGCTGAAAGACCATCCCTGGTTCCTGGCCTGTCAGTTCCACCCGGAGTTCACCTCTTCACCACGTAAGGGGCATCCGCTGTTCTCCGGATTTGTAAATGCGGGTCTTGCACACGCACAGCAGGAAGTGCTGCGTGACGGCACCGCTGACGCGTAAAATCACGCTCAGCAGAACCAGCGGAAAGCATTGTGCAGTTATGTAATTTCGACATTGGTGACGGCAAACCCATCTTTGTCATTGCTGGTCCGTGCGTTATCGAATCCGAAGAACTTGCACTTTCGACGGCTCAGGAACTGAAGACCATATGCGAGGAAGTTGGTGTCTCGCTCATATACAAAAGCTCGTTCGACAAAGCCAACCGGTCCTCAATCGACAGCTTCCGTGGCCCTGGGCTGGAAGAAGGGCTGAAGATACTGGAAAGGGTGAAGGCAGACATAGGGGTTCCGGTGCTGACCGACGTGCACGAGGATACCCCGCTTGATGAAGTGGCTGATGTCGTGGACGTGTTGCAGACACCGGCGTTCCTGTGCAGGCAGACGAATTTTGTTCTGAACGTCTGTCGCCAGGGCAAGCCGGTCAACATCAAGAAAGGACAGTTTCTGGCGCCTCTGGACATGTTGCAGGTGGCCCGCAAAGCACAGTCGACTGGTAACAAGACCGTTATGGTGTGCGAGCGGGGAGCGAGTTTCGGGTACAACAACCTGGTATCGGACATGCGCAGCCTTGCGTGGCTGCGTCTGACAAAATGCCCGGTGATCTACGACGCCACACATTCAGTACAGATGCCGGGTGGTCTGGGACATGAATCCAGCGGCAACCGGGAGATGGTCCCGGTGCTCGCACGCGCAGCTGTTGCTGCGGGAGTTGACGGGCTCTTTATGGAAACCCACCCTAACCCGGTCAACGCAATGTCCGATGGAGCAAACGCATGGCCGTTACGACTCATGCGTGATCTCCTCGTGCAGCTCAAGGCGCTCGACGAAGTCGTCAAAGCACATCCGCGTCTGGAAAACCAGATACAAGAATAGGTGAGTAACAGCACGTATATGACCCAGATCAAATCAATAGTTGCCAGGGAAATACTTGACAGCCGGGGGAACCCGACAATCGAAGCTGAGGTTGTTACCCAGCATGGACATGGCCGAGCAGCGGCGCCCAGTGGCGCATCAACCGGAACACGCGAGGCGCTGGAGCTTCGGGATGGCGATACGGATCGCTACCTTGGCAAAGGCGTATTGAAGGCAGTCCGGCACGTGAATGAGAACCTGGCGAAAGCCCTTGCCGGAGCGGATGCAGCTGATCAGCGCAGCGTTGATCAGACAATGCTCGATCTCGATGGAACCGACAACAAGTCGAGTCTCGGGGCCAATGCGCTTCTTGCCGTGTCATTGGCAGCGGCCAAAGCTGCCGCTACAGCGAAGTCTGTTGCGCTTTTCGAACATATCAACGAGCTGGCGGGCCGGCCTGCGATGCGCATGCCGGTACCCATGATGAATATCCTCAATGGTGGGGAACATGCCGACAACAATGTGGATATCCAGGAGTTCATGGTTCAGCCGTTGTCGATGGGAAGTTTCTCGGAAGCCCTGCGGTGCGGCGCAGAGATCTTTCACAAGCTCCGGGGGGTGTTGCAGGAGATGGGTCTCGCCACATCGGTAGGTGACGAAGGCGGGTTTGCACCGAACCTGGAGTCGAACGCGCAGGCGCTTGAGGTCATTGCTGAAGCAATCCAGGCTGCGGGTTATACCCTTGGAACCGATGTGACCCTCGCCCTCGACTGTGCAGCTTCAGAATTCTACTTAGATGGGGAATACCGCCTGAGCGGGGAGGGTGCGACGTACAACTCCGCAGGTTTTGCTGCTTATCTCAAAGATCTCTGTGACAGACACCCGATCATCTCCGTGGAAGACGGGATGGACGAATCAGATTGGGCAGGATGGAAAACCCTGACAGATCTCGTTGGGGAAAGTGTGCAACTTGTCGGCGATGATCTGTTTGTCACCAACACCGATATCCTGGCGAGAGGTATAGATGAGGGTGTCGCTAATTCCATTCTGATCAAGTTCAATCAGATTGGAACGTTAACCGAAACGCTCGACGCGATCGCGATGGCGAACAGCGCCGGTTACACGAGCGTGATATCCCACCGTTCCGGAGAAACTGAAGACACGACCATTGCGGACCTGGCCGTTGGCACCGGTGCCGGTCAGATCAAGACAGGTTCCCTGTGTCGCAGTGACCGGGTCGCCAAGTACAACCAGCTGCTGCGCATAGAAGCAGCTCTCGGTGATGCCGCGGTTTATCCGGGGCGAAGTGCTATCAGGGCTGGATGAGGACCCTCTTCGCAGTTTGCCTGATGATCCTCTGCTGGTTGCAGTACGGTGTCTGGTTTGGTCCTTCCGGCTACTTTGCGCAGGCCCGGCTGCAGGGTCAGGTGGATCATCAGACGGACCGTGTATCGATACTGTCCCAGCGAAACCGGATTCTCGAAGGTGAAGTCATCGCCCTCAAATCGGACAAAAGTGTGCTTGAATCCCGAGCCCGGAAAGATCTCGGGCTTATCAAGTCCGGGGAGGTCTTTTATCTCACTCCCGGATCCTGATCCCGTTGAACCGCTGCCTCGAGTAGTGCTGAAAGCCAACCCGTCCGATTTTGTGGTCGAGGAGGAACTGGGGTTTGAGTTCACGGACGAAGGTGAACATGCGTATTTTTACGTCGAGAAATGCAACCTCAACACTCAGGAAGTGGCTGAAGCGATTGCCCGCGCGTATGGCGTCGAAACCTTCGAAGTGGGGTATGCCGGGCTGAAAGACCGACGAGCGGTCACACGTCAGTGGTTCAGTGTCCCGACACCTGAGGATGCCTGGCTACTCGATTTCACCTGTGATGCCAGGGGCCGCCATCGCAGTAAGCTGAAGCGGGGACAACACGCTGCAAACCGTTTTACGTTGATTGTGCGCCCGCTGGACGATATGGACGTCGGGTCTTTCCGGAGTCTTGCCGGTGGGTTCCCTAACTACTTCGGTGAACAGCGTTTTGGCCAGGACAACGTTAAGCGTGCTGAAGCATGGCTGAAGACAAGAAGGGAGCGAAGAACCTCCAGACGGACTCCCTCCAGACGGAAAGAAGGGTGGCACATGAGCGTTCTGCGCAGCCACCTCTTCAACCAGGTGCTTCACCGCCGTGTACAGCGGGGTGATGCAGATACAATTCTGCCAGGCGATGTCGTTTCCGATGATGTGCCAACCGGACCTCTGTGGGGGCGGGGGCGTACTGCAACGCGCGGGCAGGCCCTGGTCATCGAGGAACAGGCGTTGGCGCCTTTTGCCGATATATGCACCAATCTCGAATATGCCGGGGTGCAGCAGGGTCGCAGGAAACTATGGGCTGCGCCACGTAACCTGACTGTCGAATCAGTGGGCGGGTCCGCGTTCAGGCTGGATTTTGCGCTGGAGCCAGGCGTGTACGCAACGTCGATGTTGAGCGCAGTTGCGCAGATCAGGGAGGATAATTGAGCGATTTTGATTTAACCGGGATCGGTATGACTTCCCAGCGAACCCGGGACCGGCTGGTCGACCGTCTGCGTGAACAGGGTATCGCATGCGAGGATGTTCTGCAGACAGTGAGATCGATTCCTCGCCACATATTCGTCGATGAGGCCCTTGCTCACCGGGCGTACGAGGATACGTCACTTCCGATTGGATCAGGCCAGACTATTTCCCAGCCTTATGTTGTTGCCCTCATGACAGAGAGTATTCATGAGAAGCATCCGGAGAAAGTGCTCGAAATCGGGACAGGATGTGGCTATCAGACGGCGGTATTGGCACACATGTACCCGCAGGTATTTTCGGTCGAACGCATCGAAGCGCTTCAGACAAGGGCCCGCAAGAGACTGGCTGCGCTCGGTTGCAGCAACATCCGCTACCGCATCGGAGACGGGTACGCGGGATGGGAGTCATATGCTCCGTACGATGCAATCATTGTTACAGCGGGTGCCGCCAGCATTCCCCATGCACTTGTCAGCCAGCTGGCTGAGGGAGGGCGGCTGATCGTTCCTGTTGGTGACAGTGATACACAGACGCTTCAGGTTGTTGATCGTCAGAATGGTGAGCTTGTCGTCAATAACCAGGCTGACGTCCGGTTTGTGCCATTGCTCAAGGGTACCGCCTGATCGTGTCGGAAGCTGAACAGAATCAACAGCCCCTGTCCTGGCCGGGTATCGCCGGCCGTGGTGTCCTCATGGGCCTCGCTGAAGTGGTCCCAGGTGTATCGGGCGGCACAATGGCATTTGTCACAGGGATCTATCCGCGGCTTGTATCTGCGATAGCGAGCTTTGGACCGGCGTCGTTGGCAATGCTGTTCAACTGGCGCAGGTTCGTCGCGCACCATGACCTTTTCTTTCTCCTGAGCCTCGCTGGCGGGATGGCGATGGGCATTCTCGCCTTTGCGCAGGTCATGAGCTGGCTGCTGCTATCGTATCGACCGGTTGTGTGGGGCTTTTTCAGCGGTGTGATACTGATGTCGGTCTGGGTCATTGGGAGTGAGCGGAACTTTCAGGTTCTCAAGATCTGGAGTGGCCCTGGGTTCGTAGCGGGGCTTGCATTGCTGGCACTGCCGGTTGTGGAGACGGCCCCGACAATCCTCTACCTGCTGGCCGGCTCAGCTGTTGCAGTCTGTGCGTGGCTACTTCCCGCCGTATCGGGATCATATGTACTGCTGACGCTTGGCCTCTATGGAACCGTCATTAATGCCGTCTCCGAGCTGGACCTCTTTGTTTTGGGTGTGGTGGCGGCTGGCTGTGCAGCAGGTCTGCTGCTGTTTGCCAGGGCGCTTGCTCGTGCGATGGAGCGATTTCCGGAGCAGGTGCTCAGCGTTCTGACGGGGTTCATGCTCGGATCGGTCATCAAGCTGTGGCCATGGCAGCTGGAGGGTGTTTCGGGCTGGGCGGCGCTCACGAGTCCTGACGGTTATGTTGCAAATACTCAGGGCTCAGGGCATGTTCTTGCAGTAGTCCTGGCAGCGGTGTGTGGCGCTATTGGCTTGTGGGTGTTGGCGCGTCTGACAAGAAACTAAGGCTTCTCGCGATTGTGCTTGTACTGTGTACAAGCCTCACGGGATGCCTGCAGTCCGGACGACCGGTCGTCGCTGAGCAGTCAAAAAAAGCGACCCCGGCGGGTCGCAGCGATCGGTCCGGCGAAGTGTACCAACCTGCAGACAGGTCGGCAGAGAGAGCGCCCGTATCTGTATCGCGGCCCGTGACCCGCACAGTCAAACAGAACGTATCGCGATCGCCTGAGCCGGTTCGGGGTGACCGTTACATCGTCAGGCGTGGTGATACGCTATATTCCATTGCCTGGCGCCATGGCATGGATCCGAACCGACTCGCCGCTCTGAATGGCATTGCTGCGCCATACACCATTTATCCGGGTCAGCGTCTGCGGATGTCGGGTTCTGTTCCCGCGCCTGCGAAGCCGCGGGTCGCCCAGCCCGCTACTTCTAACCCAGCCAGACCCACCCCGTCTAACCCAGCCAGACCCGCCCCTTCTACCCCAGCTAAACCACCCCCATCCGGGGACTGGGTCTGGCCTGTGGCGGGGTCCCCGCGTACCGAATTCGGGCGCGGCAGCAAGGGACTCGACTTTCGGGTCAGTTCAGAATCGTCAATCGCCGCGGCACAGGCGGGAGACGTCGTTTATGCAGGCAGTGGTATTGGGGGCTACGAGCGTCTCATCATCATTAAACACCGGGATGACCTCTTGAGTGCCTACAGCTTCAACGGGCGGGCGCTTGTTCCGGAACAGTCACGGGTAAACGGTGGACAGGCGGTAGCGCAGGTCAGACAGGCCGGACGCAGGTCTCAGGTCGTTCACTTTGAACTGCGCCGCAACGGAGAACCAATCGATCCGCGGGAGTATCTACCAAAGCGGTAACCGGGATTTGACGTCCCGGCGGTGCAATCAGCGTTCGAGCAGTGCCAGTTTGCCGGGTTTGCCGTCCCACTCTTCCGCATCGTCAGGCGGGTCTTTCTTTTCTGTGATGTTGTCCCAGGATTCAGCCAGCTCAGCATTGAGTTCCAGGAAGCTCTGCTGATCGTCGGGGAGTTCGTCTTCAGAGAAAATGGCTTCAGCGGGACACTCGGGCTCGCATAGAGCGCAATCGATACACTCGTCCGGATGAATGACGAGCATGTTAGGACCTTCATAGAAACAATCCACAGGACACACTTCGACACAATCGGTGTGCTTGCACTTGATGCAGTTTTCCCCAACAACAAAAGTCATGAGACGTCTTCTGATTTACGAAAAGTGCGCAATTGTAGCGAAAAGGACGGCCCTGTCGAGGTACGTTAAGGCCTAATCTTCGTCGGCGATCGATTTCAACTCGTAAAGCAATTCGAGGGCTTCCCGTGGTGTCAGCCCGTCGACGTCGATCTCATCGAGTCTGTCCTGCACGGGTGATTCCGGCTCCGGAGGCGGTGCTGCCTGAAAGAGATCTCCCTGGGGAGAACTGACCGGTCCCTGTTCCAGCGAGGCGAGTTTGCGGGTTGCCTCTTTGAGGACCCGTCCGGGTACGCCAGCGAGCTTCGCTACCTGAATGCCGTAACTCTGATTGGCAGGTCCTGGTTCTACCCGGTAGAGAAACACAACATCCCCGGCATGTTCTGTTGCAGCCATGTGAACGTTTGCCACACCATCCGTCGTTGCCGGTAACGCGGTCAGTTCGAAATAGTGGGTCGCGAAGAGGGTGAGGCTTTGAGTACGTTCGGCAAGGTGTACCGCACAGGCCCACGCAAGTGCCAGCCCATCGTACGTGCTTGTCCCGCGTCCTATTTCGTCGAGCAGAACGAGGCTCTGCGTCGTTGCGTTATGAAGAATGTGGGCGGTCTCCGTCATCTCGACCATGAATGTGGAACGCCCGCCGGTCAGATCATCCGCCGCCCCGATACGGGTGAAGATGCGATCGATGGGTCCAAGCGTTGCTTTTCCGGCGGGGACGTAGCTACCGCAATAGGCCAGCAGGGCAATCATGGCAGTCTGACGCATGTAGGTGGATTTACCGCCCATGTTGGGACCGGTCAGGATCAGCATCCGCCGGTGCCGGTCGAGTTCGAGGTCATTGGCGATAAACGGATCACTGGACGCTTCTTTGACAACCGGATGCCATCCCGCAGTGATGTCGAGACCGGGCTGCGTCGAGAAATCCGGTGCGTTGAAGTTGAGCGCGACGGCCCGTTCGGCAAGGCTTGCCAGAACGTCGAGGGACGCGATGGCGTCGGATGCTTCACTCAACGCATAATGCTCCCCATCAACGCGGTCGAGGATGGCGGCCCAGAGGTCTTTTTCCAGCCGCAATGCCTCCGCCTGGCTGCGCAGTGCCTTTTCTTCAAATTCCTTGAGCTCCGGTGTGACGAAACGCTCCGCATTCTTGAGCGTCTGCCGACGGGTGTAGTCCTCAGGGAGCTCCCCGGGGTCGGCTGCCCTGCTGACCTCCAGGTAATAACCGTGGATGCGGTTGTATCCAACCTTGAGGCCCGCAACACCGGTGCGGTGCTGTTCGCGTTGTTCGAGTTCAGCCAGCCAGGTATTGCTGTCCTCGCTGATAGAGCGCAGTTCATCGAGCTGCGCGTCGTATCCTGTGGCGATAAACCCGCCGTCACGAACGGTTGCAGGTGGCTCTTCGACGATGGTCCGCTCAATGAAACGTGCGAGTTCTGAAAAATCCCCCAACTTCGCAATGAGTTCTCTGCTCATGCCGGAATCGGTAAAACCGGCAAGATACTCTCGCAACCTGGGTGTGCGCCTGAGAGCGTCACCGAGCTTGACCAGGTCTCTGGGATTGGCAGAGCGCAGAGCGATGCGGCTCATGATCCGCTGCAGATCGCCGATTCCTGTCAACTCTGACCGCAGCGATTGGGTTGTATCGCTGTCAATGAGCGTGGTGATGAAGTCCTGGCGTTTGAGGACGGTACCAAGTACGCGCACCGGTTCGTGCAGCCACTTCTTCAAGGTGCGCGCACCCATGGGTGTGAGCGTCGTGTTCAGCAGCGTATAGAGCGTGTGGTCTGTCGAGCCGTTCACGCGAACGTCAATCTCGAGGCTGCGTCGGGAATGGGCGTCGATCTGGATAATCTCGTCATCCTGGATCGTATGTAACCGTTGCAGGAATTCGAGACTGCAACGCTGTGTGGATTCAGCGTATGCCAGGGCTGCCGCGGCTGCACCAAAAACCGGTGAATCCTCCGGCAGAGTGGTGAGCAACGTGACATCGGTCGAGAAATGTCGGTTGAGCCGATCGATCGCGGAACTGTGTTCGAAGTGGTAATCGGGTACCACGCGGCGGCATTGTGTATCTGTTGACAAAACGTCCAGGGTCGAGGGCGTCAGAACTTCATTTGGCTGATACCGGTCGAGAACGGCGTGTAAGGTTGTCCGACCGTCTGCTTCGGAGATCTCAATGGATCCACTTGATAAATCGATGAGGGCGATCCCGTAGCGGCTCCCGGTTCCAGTGGAGTTGATCGCCGCGAGCAGGCTCTGAGCGTGGCCGTCGAGCAATGCTTCATCGGTGAGTGTGCCGGGTGTGATGATTCGCTGTACCTGCCTTTCGACAGGACCCTTGGAAGTGGCCGGGTCGCCGATCTGTTCGCAGACAGCGACCCGGCGAC